>JBJTRI010000140.1:0-25825 GCA_046076045.1 bacterium | reverse complement strand
GGCCACGGTCACGAGTGCCTTGGGGACACCCATGCCGAGCCGCTCACCGCGGCCGCCGGCGATCACGATGCCGATCCGACTCGTTCCCTGCTGCACGCACCCTCCATGGTCCCGGCCCTCAGCCGACGCACGGGTCGCTTCTGGACCGGGAAGCGTCGAGCACACTCGCACATCGCTTCGCGATGTGCCCGCGACCGCGCGGAGCGGGCGTTGCTCGTCCGACCCGGGACCGCGCCCGCATCCACGGCCACCGGTCGTCACCCGCCGCGTCGTCGCGTCACCACGTGCTCTGCTCGCGAGCCTCCTCGGCCTTCACGCGATCATGGGCGCGCTTGGATCCCATCGTGCAGGACCCCGGGAACACGCACCCACCCCACGACACCACGGTCCACCCGCGGGCGCCCGCCAAGGCTAGCGGAGCGGACCCGGCGTCGTCACCGGCGATGTGGGGGGCTCCCAGCGGGCTCGCGCCCACGGGCCGACCGCCGCGCGCGGCCGCCCCGGATGGCTTGCACGCGGCCGCGGGCCGCGGCTAGTCTCGCCCGTCCGATACCGGGAACCCCTTCCATGCCCCGAGGAGGCTCGATGAGCCTGCGTCGCCCCGTCCTCGCTGCCGTGCTCGCGGCGGCCCTGTCGCTCCCGTCCGTGGTCTGCGCCTCGCCGTTCGTGCTGCAGCCGGGCGAGTACCACTCGTCGCTCACCGGCTCGGTGTTCTCCAGCCACACCTGGCTCGACGCCGACGGCGGCCGCGCGCAGCTGGATGCCACGCTCGAGGAGCGCACGCTCGTCTCGCGCACCGAGTTCGGCTGGCGCAAGGGCGCCTCGCTGTGGCTCGAGCTGCCCATGGTGAGCCGCACGTGGGTGGACTCGGGGGACGACGTCACCTCGACCGGCCTCGGCGAACTCGGCTTCGGCACGCGCATCGCGCTGCGCAAGGGCACCTCGCCGGTCGCCCTGTCGCTCGGCTGGACCGCGCCCCTCGGTAGCAATCGCCGCCTCGTGCCCGGCACCACGGGCGGCACGGCGTTCGACGGCGCGTCGTTCGGCGACACCCCCGCGGGCGCCGCGTTCCCGAACGCGTTCTGGGATGCGGGTCTGCAGAGCCTGTCGGCCTCGCTCGCCTTCGGGGTGCGGCTGGGCTCGCGCGCCGCGCTGCGGCTCGAGTCCGGCTATCGCACGCGCTTCCTCACGATCGGCGCGCGCGACTCCGCCGACCGCTACGCCGACCACCTGCTCATCGGCGCCGAACTCGACGTGCGCCTGGGCGAGCGCCTGCTGCTGACGGGTGCCTACCGCACCGAGAACGTGCTCGACCAGAGCGCCGCCTACGACCGCGTGCTCACGCCGGGGTCGGCCGAGCGCGAGTCGGAGCGTTCCACGTTCGCGCCGCGCCTCACCTACCGTGTGGATGACCGTATGGACGTGGTCGCCGGCAGCGAGCACACGCTCGGCGGCGCGTGGACGCCGCACGAGAACCGCTTCCACTTCGGTCTCGTCTGGCGCTCGTCCGGCGCCTCCGCCGCCAAGAAGACGAACTGACACCCGTGGGGGCGGCGACCGCCGCCCCGCCCCGGAGGCCCTTGCCCCCGCACCTCGCCCGTCTGCTGCGCGCGGCGGCCCGCCATCGTACGGGCCTGTTGTGGGGCACCGCGTGCGTCGCGCTCGGCAACGTCGTCAAGCTCGCCGAACCGCAGGTGCTGCGCCTAGCGATCGACGACCTCTACCGCGGGGTCACCGCCGAGAAGCTCGGCCGCTACGCGCTCCTCCTGCTCGGGCTCGCGATCCTCGCGGGCCTGTTCCGCTTCGGGATGCGGCACTGGGTGATCGGCATCTCGCGCCACCTCGAGTTCGAGCTGCGCAACGACCTGTTCGCGCACCTGCAGCGCCAGCCGTTGCAGTGGTTCCAGCGCCGCCGCACCGGCGAGCTCATGTCCATCGCCACGAACGACATGTCGGCGGTCCGCATGATGCTCGGCCCCGGCATCATGTACTCCGTGAACACGCTCAGCGTGGGCCTGCTGTCGGTGGGCTTCATGGCCGCGATCAACCCGCGCCTCACGCTGCTCTCGCTCCTGCCCCTGCCGCTCGTCTCGCTGTCGGTGTGGTGGTTCGGCGAGCGCATCCACCGCCGCTTCGAGCGCGTGCAGGCCAAGCTCGCCGAACTCTCGGCGCACGTGCAGGAGAACCTCGCCGGCGTGCGCGTGGTGCGCGCCTTCGGCACCGAGGTACGCGAGGCCGAGCGGTTCGACCGGCTGTCCGAGGACTACCGCCGCGGGCACCTCGGCCTCATCCGCATCTCGGGCGTGTTCCAGCCCTCGCTGGCGTTCTGGATCGGGGTCGGTGCGCTGCTCGCCATCTGGCTCGGCGGGCGCGAGGTGGTGCGCGGCACCATCACGCTCGGCGAGTTCGTGGCCTTCACCGTCTACCTCGCCCTCCTCAACTGGCCCATGGTGGCGCTCGGCTGGGTCATCAACATCTTCCAGCGCGGCTCGGCCTCGTACCGCCGCATCACCGACCTGCTCGACGAGGTCCCCGCGGTCGCGAACGCGCCGGGAGCACTCCGCCCCACGGGCCGCGCGAGCGGCACCCTCGAGGTGCGCGACCTCACCTTCACCTACCCGGGTGCGGAGCGACCGGCCCTCGAGGGCGTGTCGTTCCGTGCACCGGCGGGCTCCACGGTGGCGCTCGTCGGCCGCACCGCGTCGGGCAAGAGCACCGCACTCGCACTGGTGCCGCGTCTGTTCGACCCGCCGCGCGGCACGGTGTTCGTGGACGGCCACGACGTGCTCGACCTCGACCTCGACTGGTTGCGCGCACAGGTCGCCAGCGTGCCGCAGGAGCCGTTCCTGTTCTCGGACACGGTGGGTGCGAACATCGCCTACGGCGTGCCCGCCGAGGAGCGGGCCGCGGTCGAGCGCGCGGCGGTGCTCGCCCGCCTGCACGACGACGTGGCGGGATTCCCCGCGGGCTACGACACGTGCATCGGCGAGCGCGGCATCACGCTCTCGGGCGGGCAGCGCCAGCGCACCGCGATCGCACGCGCCCTGTTGCGCGACGCCCCCCTGCTGCTGCTCGACGACTGCCTCTCGAACGTGGACACCGAGACCGAGGAGGCCATCCTGCAGGGCCTCCGCGGCGAGATGCGCCAGCGCACCACGCTCATCGTCTCGCACCGAGTCAGCACCGTGCGCGAGGCCGACCTCATCCTGGTGCTCGAGCAGGGCCGCGTGGTCGAGCGCGGGCGCCACGACGAACTGCTCGCGCTCGGCGGGCACTACGCCGCGCTGCACCGCGCCCAGCAACTCGAAGCGGAGATCGCCGCCTCGTGAGCGCCGACGACACCGACGAGCGCCCGGGCCGGGCCTATGACCACCGCCTCGTGCGGCGGCTGCTGCCGTACCTGCGCCCGTACGCGGGTTCGATCGCGCTCGCCGTGCTCGTCACGCTCGCGGCGGCCGCGGTGCAGCTCGCCTACCCGTGGCTCACCAAGGAGGCGATCGACGTCGGCATCCGCCACCGCGACCTGTGGCAGCTCGACCGCATCGCACTCGCCTACCTGTCGGCCCTCCTGCTGGGCTTCGGACTCGGCTACCTGCAGTTGCAGATCATGCAGCGCGTGGGCCAGGCGCTCATGCGCGACCTGCGCGCGCAGGTGTTCCGGCACCTGCAGCGCCTGCCGGCCTCGTACTACGACCGCCAGCCGGTCGGCAAGGTCATGACCCGCGTCACGAACGACGTGGACGTGCTCAACGAGCTGTTCACGGCCGGCATCGACGCGCTATTCGGCGACCTGTTCATCCTCATCGGCATCGTCATCGCCATGGCTCGGCTCAACGTGGAGTTGCTGGTCGTCACGTTCTCGGTGCTGCCGCTCATGATCCTCGTCACGCTCACGTTCCGCTCCAAGGTGCGGCGCGCGTTCCGCGACGTGCGCTCGTGCCTCGCGCGCCTGAACGGGTTCATGAACGAGAACCTCGGCGGCATGAGCACGGTGCAGATGCTCGGCCGCGAGGCCCGCAACCACGCCGCGTTCCGCGACGTGAACGCCGACCACCGCGACGCGAACCTGCGCGCGAACCACTACCACGCCGTGTTCTTCCCGCTGCTCGAACTCGTGAGCGCCATGGCGCTCGCGCTCATCGTCTGGTACGGCGGCCGTCAGGTCATGTGGACCGGCATCACGCTCGGCACGCTGGTGGCGTTCATCCAGTACACGCAGCGCTTCTTCCGCCCGCTCTCGGACCTGTCCGAGAAGTACGGCATCCTGCAGCAGGCGATGGCCGCCGCCGAGCGCATCTTCGAATTGCTCGACACGCCCGCCGACCCGGCCGCCGTGACCCTGCCCGAGCCCGGCCCCACGACCGCCGCGGCGGGCGCGACGGCGGCCCCGACGACCGCGGCCCGCGCGACCACGGCCACCGAGGCGCCCAGCGCGCACGGGATGCGAATCGAGTTCGACCACGTGTGGTTCGCCTACACCGGCGAGCACTGGGTGCTCGAGGACGTGAGCTTCACGCTCGAGCCCGGCGAGCGACTCGCGATCGTGGGCGCGACCGGCTCGGGCAAGACCACGATCGTCAGCCTGCTGATGCGCTTCTACGAACCGCAGCGCGGCACCATCCGCGTGGACGGCCGCGCACTGCGCGACTGGGACCCGGCCGCGCTGCGCCGCCGCATCGGGCTCGTGCTGCAGGACGTGTTCCTGTTCAGCGGCACCGTGGCGGGCAACCTCACGCTCGGCGACCCCGACATCACGCCCGAGCGCATGCGCGCGGCCGCGGCCGAGGTCCATGCCGACGCCGTGGTCGACCGCCTGCCCGGGGCCTACGACGCCGAGGTGCGCGAGCGCGGTGCCACCCTGTCGTCGGGCGAGAAGCAGCTCCTCGCGTTCGCGCGCGCGCTCGCACGCGACCCCGCGCTGCTCGTGCTCGACGAGGCGACCTCGAGCGTGGACACGCACACCGAGCGGCTCATCCAGTCCGCGCTGCGGCGACTGCTCACCGGGCGCACCTCGCTCGTGATCGCGCACCGGCTCTCGACCATCCACGACGTGGACCGGATCGTGGTGCTGCACCATGGCCGCGTGCGCGAGTCGGGTCGCCACGCCGAGTTGATGGCGCAGGGCGGGCTCTACAAGCGGCTCGTGCAGTTGCAGTACCTGGGCGAGGCCCCCGCGCCGACCGCCCCGACGAACGGCGCCTGAGCCCGCCGCGTCCCTGAGCGATCGCCCCCGGCCGCACCGGCTGCGCCCGATCGCGTCCCCGCGCCCGTCCCTCGCCGGTGTTCGCGTGCACCGAACTTCGTTCCGTCAGGCGTGCCGAATGCACGACGTCACTCGTTCCATCCCCGTGTGACAACGCGATGTATTGCGAGACGCAACCGCAGCGCCCCGATCGGGTGTGTGGAGGTGTCCTCTCGTTCGATGACCGTTGACCCTCCCGGAACACGTTCCTAAACTTCATATGGTCACTCCGCTGTCTCTCTCCCTCTCTCTCCCCCTCTCCCCGGAGGTGACTCCATGCAGTTGGGTCGTAAGATCCGCGACCTGCGGCTCCGCCGCGGTCTCACCGTGCAGCAGCTGGCCGAGGCGACCGGCCTGTCCAAGGGCTTCGTCAGCCAGGTCGAGAACGGCCGCACGTCCCCCTCGCTCCAGACGCTGCAGGACCTCGCGCGCTCGCTCGAGACCTCGGTGGCGTACCTCGTCGTCGAGGAGGATCAGGTGCCGTACGTCGTCCGCAAGGGCGAGCGTCCGCACATGACGGTCAACGGCAACACGTCGCGCGTCGAGGTCATGTCGGCCCAGCCGCGTCGCAACCTGGAGATGCTCCAGTGCGACCTGCCGGTCGGCGCCGCGATGAGCGACAAGCGCCACTTCCACCACGGTGAGGAGGTCGTCCTCTGCATCGACGGCCGCATCAGCCTCACCTGCGGCGAGCACGTGCTCATCCTCGAAGCGGGTGACTCCTGCCACTTCGACGGCCGCGTGCCGCACGCCATCGAGAACGCGGGCGACGTCGAGGCCCGCCTGCTCATCGCCCTCACCCCCGCCGCGTTCGAGCCGTTCGTGCGTCGTGGCGCCGAGGCGAACGGGCACACGGTGGACACGGCCATGCTGGACTCCGTGGGCTGATCCCACACGGGGCTGTTATCCTCGGGCGGCGGTCCTCGGACCGCCGCCCGTCGTCTTGCCCCCCACGCACACCGACCCGCACCGATCGCGGCACGGAGGCCGCCCGATGACGCAGTGGCGCGAGGTCTGGAACGACTTCCGCGACGCCGCCGTGCGCTTCTCGCGGCCGGCGCGCCTCTACATCGGGGCCGAGTTCCTGCTCTGGACCGGGCACGGCATCTTCTCGGTGCTGTTCAACCTCGCGTTGGTCGAGGGCGGCGCCGACGAGCGACAGGTCGGGCGGGCGATCGCGGCCGGCGGCATCGGCATGGTGGTGGCCGCCCTGCCGGCGGGCGCGCTCGCCAACCGCTGGGGACGCCGGCGCACGCTCATGCTGGGCGCAGCGCTCGACGCGCTCGGCCACCTCGCGCGCGCCGCGGCCGGCACCGGCCCGCTGCTGCTGCCCGCGGGGTTCGTGGCCGGCGCGGGGCAGGCGCTGTTCCAGATCGCGGCCGCGCCGTTCCTCACCGAGCACTCCACCCCGCGCGAACGCACGCACCTGTTCAGCGCGTTCTTCGCGTGCGCGCTGCTCGCGGGCGTGTTCGGCAACATGGTGGGCGGACTGCTGCCCCCGCTGCTCGGCGCGTCGTTCCCCGACGCGTCGCGACTCGACACCTTTCGCGGCTCGCTCGTGCTAGGCGCGCTCGCGACCGCGGCCGCGGTGCTGCCCCTGCTGGCCCTGCGCGGCCTGCGCGAGGAGCGCCACGAGCAACCCGCCGCGGGACACGCGCCGCACGAGGTCGCGCGACTCGCCCCGATCGCGCTCAACGCCCTGCTCATCGGGGCGGGCGCCGGGCTCGTGATCCCGTTCATGAACCTGTACTTCGAGCAGCGCTTCGACAGCGACAGCGCCACCATCGGCGGGATCCTCGGGACCGCGCAGGTCTTCACCGCGCTGGCCACGCTCGCCGCGCCGGCGGTGGCGCGGCGCTTCGGCAAGTTGCGCACCGCGGTCGCGGCCCAGCTGCTCTCGCTGCCGTTCCTGCTCACGCTGGGCGTGGAGCGCCACCTGTCCCTGGCTGCGATCGCGTTCTGGATGCGCGCCACGTTCATGCAGGCCTCCACCCCGCTCCTGCAGGCGTTCATCATGGAGGTGCTGCCGCCCGCCCTGCGAGCGCGCGCGACGAGCCTCAACAACCTGCTCTGGAACCTCGGCTGGGCCGCGTCGGCGACCGCGACCGGTGCGGTGAGCGCGGCGTGGGGTCCGGCCGCCCCGTTCCAACTCACCGCCGCGCTCTACCTGATCGCCGCGCTGTCGTTCCTGCTGGCGTTCCGCGGCACGCCCGAGGACCCGGTGCGCGAGGTCGGGCTGTCGGAGGAGGCCAAGGGGCGGCGCGGCGAGGGACCCGCGCCGGACTGATGACGCGCGCTTGACCACGCCCGCGGCCGTCCCGATGCTGCACCCGCCGGGGCGCGACGGACGCGCCGCGCGACACGGAGGACGCATGGGGCGCTGGTTGCTGCTCGCACTCGTGGTGGTGGCGGCGTGGTACGGCTGGACGCAGCACGACCGCTGGCGGGCGCGCGGCGGCGACGAGCTGGTGTTCCGCAACCGCACCGGCACGACGCTCGAGCGCATGCGCGTGAGCGTGCACGGCCACGCGTGGGCGATCGAGCGCCTCGCACCCGACACCACGGTCAAGCTCGTGGTGCGCAGCGAGGAGGACGGCCCGTTCCAGCTCGAGTGGCGGGTGGCGGGGATCGACCGCGACGCGTCGTGGCGCGGTGGTACCTACACGCACGGCCCGCTGCGCATGCGGCACCGCTTCGAGCTCACCCCGGGCGAGGGCGTGGTCTGGACCTCGGAGCGCCTCGAGCCGCGGAGCGACGCCAAGCGTTGAGTCGCGGCTAGGCGGACTCCTCGAGCATCGCGGGGCCGCGGCGGATCTTGCCGGTCGTCGTCTTGGCGAACTCCGTGCGCCGCACGAACACGCGCCGCACGCGCTTGTAGCTCGCGAGCACCTCGCAGCGCGCCTCGACCTCGGCCTTCACGGTCGCCTCCACGAACGCGTCGTCGCAGACGCGCCCCTGCGTGCGGGCCAGCAGTTCCAGCGCGGGACGGTCGGGGAACACGTGCGCGTGCACCTCCTCGCGCTCGCCGCTCGCGTCGCGCCCCCCCACCACCACGGCCTCGAGCACGTAGGGCGAGTTCGCCAGCCGCACCTCGATCTCCTCGGGGTAGATCTTCTTGCCGGCGGCGGTCGCGATCATGTTCTTGAGCCGGCCCGTGATGCGCACGCGCCCGTCGGGCAGCACGCGCCCGAGGTCGCCGGTGTGGAACCAGCCGTCGCGCAGCACCTCGGCCGTGGCCTCGGGCTGGCGCCAGTAGCCCTTCATCACGTTCGGACCGCGCACCAGGATCTCGCCGTCGCCCGCCTCGTCCGCACGGTCGATTCGCACCTCGATCCCCGCCATGGGCCAGCCGACCGCGCCCGGCAGCGGGTTCTGCGGACGGTTCGCGCACACGACCGGGGACGTCTCGGTGAGTCCGTAGCCCTCCAACATGGGCCAGCCGAGGTCGATGTAGCGCCAGAACACCGCGGGCGCGAACGGCGCCGCACCGGTCACGAAGATGCGCAAGCGGTCGAGGCCCGCCTTGCGGCGCAGCGGGCGGGCGAGCACGTGCCCGAGGCGCAGCCCGGTGGTCACGCGCACGAGCCGCACCAGGCCGAGGATGCCGCGCGCCATGAGACGCGCCGGCAGCGGGGCGTCGGCGATGCCCTTCTCGATCGCCGTCATGAGCTTCTCGTAGAGCAGCGGGACGCCGATGAACAGCGTGGCGCCGCTCGACATCATGTCCTCGCGCAACTCCTTCGAGGCCAACCCGCGCGCGTAGCACACGCTCGCGCCCACGCGCATCGGGCACAGCAACCCGCCGGTGGACTCGAACGTGTGGTGCAGCGGCAGGATGCTCAGGAACCGGTCGCGGTGGTCGAACTCGAACGTGCGCCCCACCACCTCGACGTTGCTGAGCAGGTTGTGGTGCGTGAGCATGACGCCCTTGGCCTGACCGGTCGTGCCCGAGGTGAAGATGATGACCGCGAGGTCGTGGGGATGCCCGACGGGCGGACGTGGCGGTGCGGCGGCGTGCTCGCGCTGCGCCTGCTCCCACGTGGCGTAGGTCGCGTGCGCGTCGAGCGCGACCATGCGCAGCAACGGTCGGCGCGCGGCACGCGCGGCCTCGACCACCGCGAGGTGGCGGGCACCGACGATCGCATGACTCGCCTCGGACGACGCGAGGATCTCGCCGACCTCGTGCTCCTTGAGCAGCGCGTCCACCGGCACCACGACCGCGCCGAGCGAGAGGACCGCGAGGTAGGCGAGCCCCCACTCGGGGCGGTTGTCGGCCTGCAGCGCCACGCGCATGTCGGGGCGCACGCCCTCGCGCTCGAGCAGCGTGGCGAACGCGCGCACCGCGCGCGCCGCGGCCGTGTACGAGTAGCCCTGCCATCGCCCGGCGGTGAAGCGCAGCAGGTACGGGCGCTCGCCGTGGCGCTCGGCGGCGTACTCGAGCAGCTCGGGGATGGTGCGGACGACGGGCGCGGGGGCCGGGAGGCGTTCCATGGGACAAGGCTAGGCGGCCGCCGCCGCCCGGGTCAACCGCGGCGACGCGCAACCACGACGTGCGCCAGCACCTCGCGACCGTCACCCGTGAGCGCGTCGAGCCCCGCGCACACCAGCTGCACCAACGTGTAGAGCACGCGCACCGGGATCTCGGTGAGGATGCGCGTCGGACCACGGTTCAGGCGCTGCAGGCCGGCGATGGTGCTCAGGCCGACACGCGCCCACAGCCCGCCCACCGGCACGTACTCGACCGGCTCGAACCCCGCCTGCTCGAGCAGGTGCGCCGCGCCGTAGCGCGTGAACCGGAAGAAGTCCCACGGCTCGTCGTGCAGCGGGACCATCTGCGTGAACTCGACGATGAGCACGCCCCCCGGGCGCAGCACGCGATGCGCCTCGGCGAGCATGCGGCCGGGCTCGGGCAGGTAGGTGATCATCGAGAACCCGACCACGGTGTCGAACGAGCCGTCGCGGAACGGCTGCGCGGTCGCGGTCGCGAACGCCTCGGGGCGCGCATCGCCGAGGTAGCGCGAGACCGACAGGTCCGTGCCCCAGTAGCGCCGCACGCGCCCGGCGAACAGCGGCGCGAACGGCTTGGAGCCGCAGCCGAGGTCGAGCAGGTCGCCGTGCGCGTGGTGACGCACGCGCTCGATCGCGGCGATCACGCCGCGGTTGGCGAGCCAGTTGAACTTCCACGGCGTGAAGCGACCCGTGGGGGCCGAGGTCAGCCGCCGCCAGAGCGAACGACGCACGGGAGCGCTCATGCGCGGGTCCACTCCAGAACGTACTCGCCCACGTTGACCCGCACGAGCACCGTGCCGTCGCTCACCGCGACCTCGGCGCGCGCGTCGTCGTGCGGCCCTCGCAACAGCGCCCCGGTGACGCCTTCGGGCGCGGCGAACGACAGCGCCTCGCGCGGCACGCCGTAGTGGCGGAGCAGCACCCCTCGCCCGCCCAGTTCGCGCACCGACCACGCGCGCTCGACGAGTTGGCGCACCTCGTGGTCGGTGAGGAACACCGCGCCGTCGGCGGCGAGCCGTGCGATCAGGTCGCCGAGCGCACGCCGGCTGGCCGCCGACCACGGCGCGTCGAGGTGCGCGTAGTTCATGCGATGGCTGCTCACGATCGCGGGCTGCCCCTGTGCCCACGCCTCGCGTGCGCGGCGGAGCGCGGCGTCGAGCCCGCGCGGGCCGCGGGCCGCGGCGTCGCCGCCGGGCTCGAACGCGATGCGCGGCGGCAGGTGGAAGCGCCCATCCTCGAGGTGCGGGAACCGCATGCCGAACCAACCCCGCCGCAGCAGTTGCAGCCAGCGCGGGGCCTGCTGCTCGGCCTTGCCCTGGAACGTGGTGAGCCCGAGCGAGGCCGCCTCCGCCTCGAACCACGCGTCGAAGCGGTAGTCCGGCGGGCAGAAGCTGGTCGGGACGCGCCCGAACAGCGCGCGGAAGCGGTCGATGGCACGCCGGATGTCCTGCGCCCGCGTCTCGCGCGGCTCGCGACCGTCGTACTCGCCGCTGGCCTCGACCGCGAGGCAGATCGGGCTCGACTGCTCGTGCGCGCGGCGCGCGTCGTCCTGCCCGCGGCGCAGGGCGTGCAACCACTCGTGCGCGGGCAGGTGGTGGAGCCCGTGCAACTCGGCCCACCACACCCCGTCGGTCTCGGCACGGCGCACCGCCTCCCACAACCCGGGGCGCTCCCAGCGCGCCGGGAACCCGGGCGCCTCCACCACCGGCAGCGTGTCGGCCGGGAACAACGGCGGCACGAGCCGCCCGAAGTCGGGATTGGCGACGATGGTGTTCGCCTGCCACACGGCCGGGAAGCCGTCACCGCCACGCACCTCGCGCAACACCTCGGCGAGCGCGCCCACGTCCTCGGCGGTCTCGAGCGTGGAGCGGCCGTAGCGCAGACCGGCCGGGGTGCGGAACGCGGGCAACAGCGCGAGCGCGCGATGGGCGCGATCGTCGGGCACCCAGGCGCACAGACCCCAGTCGTCGCTCTCCAGCACGACCGCCTTGAGGCGGTGCCAATCGAGGTTCACGCACTCTCCCGGTGGTGTGAGGACGACGCACTATAGCATGCACACCCGATGCCACCGGGCCGCCCCGAGGGCGCGTCTCCCCTGCCGATCCGCGTCCCGCTCGTGCGGAATGCAATCCCGCGCGTCTCGGTGGCACCGCATCCTCGCACCACCGTGGCCCCATGCCAGCGGCACTCGCTAGACTGGTAGGGACGTGACCCTCCCTCCCCCGACCCGTCGCCGCCGCGTCCCGCGGGCGGCCCTGCGGGCCGTGCTCGCGTGCGTGCTCGCGAGTGCGGCCGTGCTCGCGCACGCCGCGCCGCTCGCCCCGGCGCGTGCGCAGCCCCCGCTCGCGCCCCTCGCGCCGGCGGCCGCGCACTCGCCGCTCGATCACGCCTGCGGCACGCACCTCGACGCGCTGCACGGCAGGCTCGAGTGGCACGCCGAGCACGCCGCGACCACGTCGGTGACGGCAGCGCCGACCACGCACTCGCGCGACGTCGCGGGGATCGCGGTGCTCGAGGACGACGGCACGTTCCGGTTCCTCGACAAGAACGGGGCGTCGAACCTCGACGTGGCGGCGGTGGCGCGTGCGTTCCAGCGCTCGCACGGCGACTCGTACGACATGCTGGCGGTGTGGCTCGCGAGCGGCCTGGACCAGTGGCTCGGCTCGCCCGGCGCCCTCGCGGCGGCGTGGCTCACCCGCAACGACGTCGCCGGCATCGGGCTCGAGGCGTTCGACCTCAACGCCGCGCTCGGGCTGTCTCCGCGCATGCACACCGTGCTCACCATGAACGGACTGCACCGCTACCCCGACGACCCCGCGGGCGAGGTGCCGGGGTTGCCGAACTACGTCACCCAGGACGTGCTCGCGCACGAGTTCGGGCATCGCTGGCTCGCCTACCCGCTGGTGCAGGACGTGGCCGCGGGGGGCCCGAGCACCGCGCTGCTCGGGCGATCGTTCCAGCACTGGAGCTTCTTCCTCGACGCCGACGGCTCGTTCATGGAGGGCGCCGACTGGCGCGAGGCAGCCCCCGACTCGTTCGTGATGGACGCCCCGATCGCGCGCTTCGGTCCGCTCGACCAGTACCTCATGGGCGTGCGGAGCCCGGCCGAGACCGACTCCATCCTCGTCATCGCCGACAGTGCCGCGTTCGCGCCCGCCGGGCCGTGGGTGCCGTACAGCGACCCCGCCGCGGGCATCGTCGCGCGCGGGCCCGCGCGGCGATTCGCGGTCTCCGACCTCGCCACCGCCAACGGCGCGCGCGTGCCCGCGGCCGACGGGGTCCCCGACACGGTGCGCGTGGCGTTCGTGCTCGTGACCCCGAACGGCGTGGACGCCACGCCGTCCGACCTCGCCAAGCTCGCGGGCATCCGCGCCGCGTTCCCCGCCACGATCGCCGCCGCGACCGACGGCCGCATGGTGGTGGACGTGTCGCTCGAATCCCG
The DNA here is from genome assembly GCA_046076045.1 of bacterium. GTDB lineage: Bacteria > Eisenbacteria > RBG-16-71-46 > RBG-16-71-46 > RBG-16-71-46 > JAIOPA01. Next base: position 12,632 of record JBJTRI010000140.1, on the reverse strand, counting down.
ACCGGGCCGTCTGCGGCTCGCCCACGAGCCCCTCGGCGACACCGAGGACGCGTCGTCGCCGCGCACGCTCACGCTGCGCGTGACCGAGGAGCGCGCCGGCATCCCGGTTCGTCTGCGCGCGAACGGCGCCATGTTCTGGTGGCGCACCTCGGCGCTCGACTCGTGGACGCAGTCCCCGATGGTCGCCGTGGGGCCCGACTCGTTCGCGGTCACCGCGCCCGCGCAGCCCCTGGGCACGCGCGTCGAGTACTTCTTCCGCGCCGAGGCCGACGTGCCCGGGGTGGCCAGCGAGTTGCCCGACCGTGCGCACAGCCGCCCGTTCGCGTGGTGGACGCGACCCGACGCCACCCCGCCGGTCGTCGAGCACCACGCGCTCCGCACGCAGGCGGTCACGCGCCTGCCGCAGACGCTGCTCGCGCGCGTGCGCGACGACTCCGGGCTCGACTCGGTGTGGTGCGAGGTCGCGGTGAACGGCGCACCCGCCACGGTGATCGCAGCGACCGCGGCGGGGCGCGACTCGTTCACCGTGTCGCTGGGCGCGGGGCTCGAGCCCGGGACCCGCATCGCGTACCGCTTCGGCGCGCGCGACCGCTCGAACGCGCGCCACCTCGCGTGGTCGAACCCCGGCTTCGACACGTTGGTGGTGGGACGCGCGGCGGCCGACGACTTCTGGAACCCGGCCCCGTGGACGCACGGTCCGGTGCGCTTCAACCGTCGCGACGAGTGGCGCGCGGTGGCCGACGCGGGCGCGCCGGCCGGCTCGGGCGCCTGGCACTGCGGTCGCGACACGGTGCCCTATGGCCCGTACCAGGACGCCGCGCTCGCGAGCCCGCTCCTCTACGACGTGGGGCCGGGCACCGTGCTCGCGTTCCGTCACCGCTTCGACCTCGAAGCCGCCAACGCGTTCATGGCGTGGGACGGTGCGCGCGTCGAGGTGCAGCCGTGGAACGGGGCGTGGCAGGCGGTGACGCCCGAGGCGGGCTACACCCACCAGATGGCGGGCGCCGACCAAGGTCTGCCGCAAGGGGCGGCGTGCTGGAGTGGCCGCCGCTCGGAGTGGACCGAGGAACGCGTGGACCTGTCGGCGTTCGCGCCCGGACCGGTGCGCGTGCGATTCCGCATGAGCAGCGACCTGTTCGTGGGCGGCGGGGGCTGGTGGGTGGACGAGGTCCGCGTGCTCGACCCGGCCGCACCGGTCACTGCGGTCGCCCCCGGCGCGGGCGCGCAGGTGGCGCTCGGCGCGATGTGGCCCAACCCCGCGCACGACGCGCTCCGGCAGGCGCTGCGCACGCCGCGTGCGGCGCGTGCGGAGTGGTCGTTGCACGACCTCGCCGGCCGCCGCGTGGCGACGCTGTGGCGTGGCCCGCTCGAACCCGGCACGCACACGCTCGAAGCGTTGCTGCCGCGGGGCCTCGCGGGCGGGCTGTACTTCGCACGCCTCGCACTCGACGGCGGCACCGTCTCGGCGCGCCGCGTCGCGATCGTGCGCTGACTCAGCCGGCGATCCCGGACTCGATGGCGGTCGCGAGCTCGGCGAGTTGGCGATCGAAGAAGTGCCCGGCGCCGGGCACCTCGACCAGACGCTTCGGCTCGGCCCACTCCGGATAGACGCGCGCGAGGTTCTCGGGACGACAGATGTCGTCGGCGGTGCCCTGCACGACCAGCTTGGGCACGGGGCTCGTGCGCATCTCCTCGAACGTCTGCGTGTGCACGGGCGGGGCGATGAGGATCAGTCGTTCGATCGCCGGGTCCGACGCGGCGAGCCGCGAGGCGACCCACGAACCGAACGAGAAGCCGGCCGCCCATGCCGGCACACCGGGATGGCGTCGGCGCAACTCGGCGAGCACGATGCGCGCGTCGTCCAACTCCCCCTGCCCGCGATCGTGCGTGCCCTCGCTGCGACCCACACCGCGGAAGTTGAAGCGCATCACCGAACCCCCGCGCGCGTGCAGCGAGGCCGCGAGCCGGTGCGCGACCTTGTTGTGCAACGTGCCGCCGTAGAGCGGATGCGGATGGCAGACCACCGCCACGAACGGCGGCTCGCCCCCCTCCCACTCCTGCAGCAGGGCCTCGATGCGGCCCGCGGGCCCCGCGAGGTCGAGCGGCGCCAGCCGGGGCGCGGGCGACGCCCCGCTCACTTGCGAGCGGCCCGGAAGCGCGCCTGCAGACGCTCGTGCAGTTCGTGGTCGGGGGTGGCGTAGTTGAGCGCACCGCCGTCCCCGATCGCGAGCACGCAGTTCGTCTCGGCCATCCAGTCGGCGAGCCCGAGCGGCGGCGGGTCGCGCAGGTCGGCATGCTGCGCATCCACGCGCCCGTGGTACGGCTCGAACTCATCGTCCCACACGGTCGAGAGGAAGACCTCGTCGCCCCCTCCCAGCAGCCCCGCGCTCGAGGCCCGCTCGAGTTCACCCGGGTCGAGCAACAGCGCGCCGCGGTGCTCGCTCGGCCGGATGCCCTCGAAGCGGAACCGGCGACGCACCGCGGGCTCCTCGCCCGGGCGCTCCTCGCCCTCGAGTACGGCGAGGGCGGCGAGTTCGAAGTGCGGCAGCAGGTCGCCGGCGTCCACCACCTCGGACACCGTCGCGTCCAGACGACCATGGTACAGAGTCAGACTCACAGGGGCCTCGCCGGCGCGGCCGGTTCGTTCGCGGGAAGCGGCCCGTGTGTCGGGCCGGGCCGGGCAGTCTAGCCGTGCGGCCACGTCCCTCGCCAGCGGTGACGCGGCCGCACGACCTCAGGACCGTCGGCGGGGCGGGACGGTGAGCACCGGGCATGTCACGAGGTGGCGCACGGCCGAGACCGTGGCGCCGTGCACCATGTCGGACAGCCCGCTATGGCCGTGCGAGCCGGTCACCAGCAGGTCGGCGCGCTCCTCGGCCACGATGCGGGCGATCTCGCGCGCGGGGTCGCCATGCCCGAGCCGCACCGAGGTCCGCAGCCCGAGGTCGGTGAACTCGCGCGCCAGCGACTCCAGCGTGGCGCGGTCCTCGCGGCTCTCGCTGTCGAGGCTGCGCTCGCCGAGCCAACGGCTCGCGGCGCTCTCGGCCACGTGCACCAGCACGAGCTCGACCTCGGGTTGCAGGCGGGCCCGCAGCAGGAACTGCATGATGTTGTCGTCGGCCTCGTTGAGTTCGAGCGCGACCACGATGCGGCGATGCGGTCCGGACTCCCAGCGCGGGGCCTCGGGCTCCGCGGGCGCGACTGCGCCCGGACGGGCGGCCTGCGCGATCGGCTCCACGGCGGGCCAGCCGCGGACGAGCAACGGCGTGAGCACGAGGTAGCCGAGCAGCGCACCGAGCCCGATCGTGAGCGGCATCACGATGCCCCACGCCCACCACGCGTTGGCCGCCGGCGCGATCCAGCCCCCGACCGTGCCCCACACCAGCTTCACGTTGAGTCCGGCGATGATCACGGTCACGCCGATCGCGAGCACCTTGACCCAGGCCGGGTTCACGAAGTCGCCCATGAGGCGACGGTCGCTCGTGAACGTGACGAGCGGCACCACGGCGAACGACAGCTGCAACGAGAGCGCGACCTGCGAGAGCACGAGCAGTTCGTCCACGCCCGACTCGCCCTTCCACAGGATGACGACCACGGCAGGGACGATCGCGAGACTGCGACTCACGAGCCGGCGCAGCCACGGGCGCATGCGGATGCGCAGGAAGCCCTCCATGACGATCTGCCCCGCGAGCGTGCCCGTGACCGTGCTGGCCTGCCCCGCGCACAGCAGCGCGAGTGCGAACAGCACCGGGGCGAGTCCGCTGCCCAGCAACGGCTCGAGCATGCGGTGCGCCTCGCGCAGACTGCCGATGTCGTGGAAGCCGTGGCGATGGAACGTGGCCGCGGCGAGCACCAGGATGGCGAGGTTCACGAACAGCGCGGCATTGAGCGCGATGGCCGAGTCCACGAGGTTGAGGCGGCAGGCGTCGCGCTTGCCCTTCGGGGTCGGCTCGACGTCGCGGCTCTGCACGAGCGCGCTGTGCAGGTAGAGGTTGTGCGGCATCACCGTCGCACCGAGGATGCCTATCGCGATGTAGAGCGACGCGTCGTGCAACCCGAGCACGGTGGTGCGGCCCGCGGCCGTGGCCCCGAACAGCGTGAACCCGCCGGACTCGTCGCGCGGGATGAGGTGGGCCGCGATGGCCGCGTAGTCGGGGTTCGACAGCAGCATCTGGATGGCGAAGCAACCGCCGATGGTGGCGACCAGCGTGATGATGAACGCCTCGAGCCGGCGCACACCGTAGTGCGAGAGCGCGAGCAGCAGGAACACGTCGAGCACGGTGATCACCACGCCCACGATGAGCGGGATGCCGAACAGCAGCTGCAGACCGATCGCCGCACCGAGCACCTCGGCGAGGTCGCAGGCCACGATCGCGATCTCGCACAGGATCCAGAGCGGGTAGCGCAGGAAGCCCGGGTAGTAGTCACGGCAGGCCTGCGCGAGGTCGCGGCCGGTCACCACGCCGAGGCGCGCGGACAGCGTCTGCAGCAGGATCGCCATGAGGTTGCTCATGAGCAGCACCCACACGAGCTGGTAACCGAACTGCGCGCCGCCCGCGATGTCGGTGGCCCAGTTGCCCGGGTCCATGTAGCCCACCGAGACGAGGTAGGCCGGCCCGGCGAACGCAAGCAGGCGGCGGAACCAGTTGCGCGTGCGCGGCACGTCCACCGAGCGGTTCATCTCGGCGAGCGAGCGGTCCTCGTGACTCATCGTGCCCCCCTCGTGCGGCGCTCGACCATCACGCCGTCCAACCCCTCGCGGCCCGCCACCACGCGGCGACCGCCCACCTCGAGCGTGTACACGCCGTCCTCGGTCGCCTGCACCATGCGGACGCGCGCCCCCGGGACGAGCCCGCTGCGCTTCCAACGCGACAACCGCGCACGGTCCTCACCCCCGCGCACCTCGCGCACCGCGGCCGCACGCCCGGCGGGCAACGCCGCGAGCGGCGACAGCGCGCGGCGGGCCACGCGTCCCTGCCGGTCCGGGATCGGGTGCCCGTGCGGGTCCTCGCTCGGGTGCCCCATGAACCGGTCCAACGCCTCGAGCACTCGGTCGCTGACGTGGTGCTCGAGCTCCTCGGCGTCCTCGTGCACCTCGCTCCAGTCGAGCTCGAGCACGCGCACGAGGAAGGTCTCGAGCAGGCGATGCCGCCGCAGCACCTGGGCCGCGGCCCGCTCGCCGGCGGGCGACAACCGGGCCGCACCGCGCGCACCGACCACCACCAAGCGCTCGGCCGCGAGCCGCGCCAGCATGTTGCTGACGCTCGGGGCCGAGACCCGCAGGTGGCGGGCGAGCACCGACACGGGCACGGGAGCCTCGCTGCCGAGTTGCAGCAGGGCCTTGAGGTAGTTCTCGCGCGAACGGGTCGCGGCGGGACGGCTGCGTTCCATGGAGGACTCCGGGGGGGCGGGACGACCGAAGCGTTAGTCTAGGCTAACGAGCGGATTTGTCCAGACTAATGACGCAGCGGGGCCGCGCCCCGTCCCGAAGCCGGCGCGGACGTCCGCACCGCCACCCCACCGGGACGCGCCCGTGCAGGGGTTTGGCGGTCCCGTCGCGGCTCGGCTAGGCTCCCCCGTCGCGACCTTCCCGGAGGATCCCCGATGCCCCAGATGACCATGGTCCAGGCCCTCAGCGATGCCCTGCGCATCGCCCTGCGCGACGACCCGCGCGTGGTGGTGCTGGGCGAGGACGTGGGCCTGAACGGTGGCGTGTTCCGCGTCACCGAGGGCCTGCAGGCCGAATTCGGCGCCGAGCGCGTGCTCGACACCCCTCTCGCCGAGAACGGCATCGTGGGAGGCGCCATCGGCATGGCGCTCTACGGCCTGCGTCCCGTGGCCGAGATCCAGTTCGTGGACTTCATCTACCCGGCGTTCGACCAGATCGTCTCGGAGCTCGCCAAGTTCCGCTGGCGCTCCGCCGGGCAGTACACCTGCCCGGTCGTGGTGCGTGCGCCCTACGGCGGCGGCATCCGCGGCGGGCTCTACCACTCGCAGAGCCCCGAGGCGTACTTCTGCCACACGACGGGACTGCAGGTCGTGATCCCGTCCACCCCGTCGGATGCCAAGGGTCTGCTGCTCTCGGCGCTGCGCGGCGAGGACCCGGTCATCCTGCTCGAGCCCAAGCGCCTCTACCGCGACCTCAAGATCAAGGAGGACGTGGCCGAGGGCGCGTTCACCGTGCCGATCGGCAAGGCCCGCACCGCGCGCGCGGGCGAGCACCTCACGGTCCTCACGTACGGGGCCATGGTGCCGGTCGCGGTCGAAGCAGCCGAGGCGGCCTCCGCGCGCGGCTGGAGCGTCGAGGTGCTCGACCTGCGAACGCTGCTGCCGCTCGACCACGAGGCCGTGCTGGAGAGCGTGCGCCGCACCGGGCGCGCCGTCATCCTGCACGAGGCGCCGCGCACCTGCGGCTACGGCGCCGAGCTCTCGGCGCTGCTCGCCGAGCAGGCCCTCACCTCGCTGCAGGCGCCCGTGCTGCGCGTGACCGGGTACGACACGCCGTTCCCCTACACGCTCGAACACACCTACCTGCCCGACGCCAAGCGCGTGCTCGCCGCGATCGAGCACGTCATGGCCTACTGATCGTGCTGCTCATCGTGTGGGAGTACATGGCGCGTCCCGACCGGGTCGAGGAGTTCGAGGCCCTGCATCGGCCCGACGGTCCGTGGGTGGAGTTGCTGCGCCGCAGCCCGGGGTTCGTGAGCACCACGCTCATGCGCGACACCCGGGACCCGCACCGCTACGTGCTGTCGGACCGCTGGATGTCGGACGCCTCGTACGAGGGCTTCAAGCGCGAGTTCGCCACCGAGTACGCCGCGCTCACCGAGCGCGGCGAGCGCACCCATCGGGCCGAGCACCTCATCGGCCGTTTCACCTTCGTGGAGTGAGACCCGCATGAACTACGACCTGAAGCTGCCGGACATCGGCGAGGGTGTGGCCGAAGGCGAGATCGTCCGCTGGCTCGTGAAGCCGGGTGATGCCGTGAAGGAGGACCAGCCGCTGGTCGAGGTCATGACGGACAAGGCGACCGTCGAGATCCCGAGCCCGCGCACCGGCACGATCGCCGCACTGCATGCCGAGGCCGGGCAGATGGTGCCCGTCGGCGACCTGCTCGTCTCGATCGCGGTCGCGGGCGGCGCCCCGGCGCCGGCCGCACCCGCGCACGGCGCGCACACCCCCGCGGCACCCGCGTCGGGCTCGGCGCCGGCCGCACCCGCCCACAGCGCGCGAGTCGAGGCGACGCCCGCGGTGCGCGCGCTCGCCAAGGAACTCGGCGTGTCCCTCGAGCGCGTCACCGGCAGCGGTCCCGGTGGCCGCATCACCGCGGACGACGTGAAGGCGGCGGCCGCGGGGGCTCCGAGCAGCCCGGCGACGCCGTCCGCGAGCGACGACGAGACGCGCATGCCGCTGCGTGGACTGCGCCGCCGCATCGCCGAGCACATGCGCCGTTCGCTCTCGACCGCGGCCCAGTTCACGTTCGTGGCCGAGTGTGACTTCACCGCGCTCGTCGAGCACCGCATGCAGGCGGCCGCGCGCGCCGAGGCGGCGGGCGTGAAGCTCACCTACCTCGCCTACCTGTTCCGCGCACTGCCCGGCGTGCTGCGCGAGTTCCCGCTCCTCAACGCCTCGCTCGACGACGCCACGCACGAGATCGTGCTCAAGAAGCGCTTCCACCTCGGGCTCGCGACGAATACCGACGAGGGCCTCACGGTGCCCATCGTGCACGACGCCGAACGCCTCGGGCTGTTCGCGCTCGCGCGCGAGATCGAGCGGCTCGCCAAGGCGGCGCGCGAGCACCACCTCAAGCTCGACGAGCTGCAGGGCGGCACGTTCACCGTCACCAGCACCGGTACGAAGGGCGGCGTGCTCGCCACGCCCATCCTGCACCACCCGCAGGTCGCCATCCTGGGGGTGCACGCGATCACCAAGAAGCCCGCGGTCGTGCGCGGCCAGATCGTCGCGCGCGACCTCGGCAACCTGTCGCTGTCGCTCGACCACCGCGTGGTGGACGGTGCGGTCGGCGCCGACTTCCTGTACGCGCTCGTCGAGCGCCTGCAGACGCCCTCGAGCTGGCTCGGGGAAGGAGACCTGTCGTGAGCGTGGACGAGACCCTGCGCCGCGTCCTCGACGACGAGGGCCGCGAGATCGCGCCGCCGCCGGTGGTGCCCGACGCCGACCTGCGCGCGATGCACCGCCACATGCTCAAGATGCGCCAGCTCGACCAGCGCATGCTGTCGCTCCAGCGCCAGGGCCGCATCGGGTTCTACGGCATGGCGACCGGCCAGGAGGCCTCGGTCACGGGCTCGGCCTATCCGCTCAAGCCGACCGACTGGGTGTTCCACGCCCTGCGCGAGACCGGCGTCTGCCTGTGGCGCGGCACCACGGTGAAGGAGTTCGTCTGCCAGCTCATCGGCAACTCCGGCGACGTGCTGATCGGCCGCCAGATGCCCATGCACTTCAGCGACCGCAAGGTGAACTCGGTGGCCTGGTCGAGCGTCATCGGCACCCAGTTGCCGCACGCCATGGGCGCGGCCTACGCCGCCAAGCTGCAGGGCCACGACACGGTGTGCGTGGGCTACATCGGTGACGGCGGCACGAGCATCGGCGACTTCCACGCCGCGATGAACTTCGCGGCCGTGTGGCGGACGCCGAACGTGTTCTTCTGCCAGAACAACCAGTGGGCCATCTCGGTGCCGCTCACCGCCCAGACCGTCTCGAGCAGCATCGCGATCAAGGCCGAGGCCTACGGCATGCCCGGCGTGCGCGTGGACGGCAACGACCTGCTCGCGGTCATCGCCGCGATGCGCGAGGCCGTGGACCGCGCGCGCTCGGGCGGCGGACCGACGTTCATCGAGTCGGTGACGTTCCGCATGGGCGGTCACTCGTCGAGCGACGACCCGACGCGCTACCGCGACCCCGAGTTGGTGCGCACGTGGGAGAAGCGCGACCCGGTGGCCCGCTTCGGCAACTGGCTCCGCACGAAGGGCCTGCTCACCGACGCCGACCTCGCGACCTGGAGCGCCGAGATCGATGCCGAGATCTCGGCCGCCATCACCGAGGCCGAGGCCCTGCCGCCGCCGGGCATCGAGACGATCTTCACCGACGTGTACGCCGAGATGCCCCCCCACCTGCGCGAGCAGATGCGCTACGCGCAGGCGCTCGGGCTCGGCACGCGGTTCGAGGGCGCGTTCCCGCTGTGAGGGACGCGCTGCTCGTCGCACTGGGCGGCGCCACGGGCAGCGTGCTGCGCTGGTGGTTGAGCGGCGCGGTGGCGCGCGCGACCGGCACGCTGACGTTCCCGTGGGGCACGCTCGCGGTGAACCTGGCCGGCTCGTTCGCGATCGGCACCCTGCTGGGTCTGGCCGAGGGCCGCGACGGGCTCGCGCCGGGCGTGCGCCTGCTGCTCGTGACCGGCGTGCTCGGCGGCTTCACCACGTTCTCGGCGTTCTCGTGGGAGACGCTCGCGCTCGTGCGCGCGGGACAGGTGCCCGCGGCGATCGGCTACGCCGCCGGTTCGGTCGCGGGCGGGTTGCTCGCCGCGCTCGCCGGCCTCGTGTTCGGGCGGCGCTAGTCGCGCCCCGAACGACGCGACGCGGGCGGCAGGCGCAGGCGCTGCCCCGAGTGCACGTGCGTGTTGACGAGATCGTTCTCCATCATCATCGCGGCCACCGAGACCGACCAGCGCGCCGCGAGCGAGGCCAGCGTCTCGCCCTCGCCCACCGCGACCTGCTTCGGCCGCGGCGCAGGCGTCGTCACCACGCTCGGCGGCGGTTCGACCGCAGCGGCGCGGTTCGGCACGGGTGCGACGGCCGTGCGTGCCACCGGCGTCTGCGCAGCGGCCATGGTCGGGGCGGGCACGCGCGGTTCGGGCTCGACGGTCGGCGGGACCGGCCGCGGCACGACCGGCACTACCGTGCGCGAGGACAGGGCGAGCGGCGTGCGCCCCACCGTCACCGCACGCTCCACGACCGCCGCTGACGCGGTGGCGGGCTCGGGCAGCACGACGAGGTCCTCGGCCGCGATCGGCACCGGGACCGGCGCGGGCACCACGACGGGCACCGTCGGCACAGGGACCGGGCGCGTGACGGGCACCGTCGGCACAGGGACCGGGCGCGTGACGGGCGGAGCGGCAGGTGCGGGCACGCGCGTGGTCACCACCGCCGGACGCGGCGACTCCGGGCGCACGACCGCGGCGACCGCGGGCTCGCGTACAGGCGACGTCTCGCTCGCACGCGCTTCGCGGCTCGCGCCCCGGAACGACAGACCGATGCGGTGAGCACCGGCCGCTTCGTCACCCTGAGGGGTGAACGCGTAGTCGAGCCACGCCGGGCCCGCTGCGACACCGAGCCCGAACGACGCCCCGGTGAGCGCGTCGTCGGACGACGACTCGAGCATCTGGCGCCAACCCGCGCGCAGCTCGAGCCGGTCGCGCCACCGCCACTCGCCACCCGCGCGCACGCTGCGACGACCGTGCGTGGGGGACTCCAGGTCGAGCGCCACGCGCGCACCGCGCGCGACGTCGTCCCATGCGACCCCGGCCGCGAGCACCGCGGGCAGGTCGTAGCGCGTGCCCCCGTAGCGGATGCCGCCCCCGACGTGACGCGCCGCGACCGCGGCCCCGAACGACCCCGAACGCACACGGGCCCCAGCCTCGAACGCGAGTCCACTGCCGTTCACGCCCGCGAGCGACTCCGTCACCCACTCCGCACCCACTCCGATGCCGATCGCGCGCCCGAGCGGATGTGCCACGCGCAGGGCGAGCGCGAGGTCGCTGACCGAGAGGTCCCCGGTCGGGTTGCCCGCGGGGTCGCGGCCCTCGATGCCGGACTCCCGCTGCACGACGGCCTGCAGGCCCCAACGCATCGCACCCGCCCCGCGACCACCGGTCGCGAGCCAGTCGTGCGACGCACCGGCCGGCGCCGGGGCGTGCGCGAGCGCGAAGCCGGTGCGGTCCACGGCCGCGAGCGCGGCCGGGTTCCACGCCGCGGCCGCGAGCCCGTCGCCGAGCGCGAGCGTGGCCCCCGCCATGCCGGCGCTCGACGCCGCCGCGCCCACGTTGAGGAACGCGGCGGGCGCGGTCCCCACGCTGGTCGCGGCCCGCGCCGGGAGTGCGCACGCCAGCGCGCCGCACACGAGCATCACGAGCCGCGCCGTCACGGCACCCTCACGATGCGCGTCAGGCGCGCACGACCGTCCCCGCGCAACCACGCGCGGTACAGCCCGGGCGCGGTGACGCGCCCTTCGTCATTGCGACCGTCCCACTCGACGCGCGTGACATCGCTCACGGTGAGCACGCGCACGCGCTGACCGGCCGCATCCTGGATCTCGACCGTGGCGCGACCGACGGCGTCGGCGGGCACGCGGATCGGGATCGTCACCGGGAGTCCGGTCGCGCTCGGGTTCGGCCACGGGGCCTCGATCGCCCAGTCGCCGACCGCGACGGCGCGCAGCACGATGGCGACCGACCCACTGCGTGCGCCCTCGTTGCCCGAGGCGTCCACGGCGGTGACGGCGTACCACAGTCGCGCCGAGTCGGGCGGAGCGGCGTCGGTGAAGGTGGCCGTGGACAGGAGCGCGCCACTCACTCGCACGAACGGTCCGGTCGCGGACGGCGACCGGTAGGCGTGATAGCCCGCGAGGTCGGGCTCGGCGTTGTCGTCCCACGCGAGACGCACGCCGTTCGCGACGCGCGCGAGCGCGAGCCCGCCGGGCGCGGCCGGCGGTGCGGTGTCGAGACGACGCGGCACGGCGAGCGAGCCCTCGAGCGGCGAGAGGCGGTTCACGTCGTCCACCGCGCGCGCCGCCACCCACAGGTCGCGGTCGCGGTCCATGCCCGCGAAGGTGAGCGTGTGCGGCGATCCGGCCACGTCCGGCGCGGGCAGCCCACCCACCGGAACGGCCGCATCCCAGTTCGCCTCGGTGATCGGCTCGTACGACCAGCGCACCTCGACCGCCGCGGCGATCCCGTCCAGCCCGTCGTCACCGACGTCGGTCCACGACACGCTCACGTCGGTGTCGCCCGCCGCGACCAGGACCAGCGCGATCGGGGCCGGCGGCGTGACGTCCGCCGAGGGCAGCGTGACCGCGCGGACGACGTTCGAGAGGATCGAGACGTTCCCCCGCTCGTCCACGGTGCGGAGCGCGAACCAGTGCTCGGTGCCGGGCAACAGCCCACCGACGGTGTATGTCTCGGGACTCCCGGCCGGCGACGGAGCGGGCAGGCCCGCGACCGACGTCGCCGCCGCATGGTCGGCCACCGTGACGATCGGGGTGCGCGACCAGCGCAGGTCGTAGGCCGTCGCGCGACCGGTCGTGCTGTCGTCGCCGGGTGCGGTCCACGACAGCGTCACCGTGGTCTCTCCGACCTGGGCGCGCGCGGGCACCGCACTCGCGAGGACGAGTGCGATCACGACGACGGCTGCGAGGCGCGGGCGGAACGACATCCGGTTCGTGGCTCCGAGCGAGAGGGGACCCGCACTCCCTGCGGATCCGGCGTGGGGACCCGCACGCGCGGGCCACTGGGGGAGAGCATCGCCCGTGCCCACGCCCCCACTCGCGGGCCGGGAATCGCGCAACCACAAGCGCACCCGCGCACTGGCTGCTCGCGTGTTCCACGACGCAGCCACCGG
>JBJTRI010000139.1:0-15546 GCA_046076045.1 bacterium | reverse complement strand
TCGCGCGACCTGCGCAGCCTCGGGGTGGCCAAGCGCTCGGGTCCGGACGGCCACAGCTGGTACGAGCTGCCCACGCCCGCCACCGAGGCCCTCGACCGCGGGCGGCAGCGGCTCGACCTGAAGATCTTCGTCAACGAGGTGCGCGTCGCACAGAACCTCGCCGTCGTGAAGACGCCCCCCGGACACGCCAGCGCCGTGGCCCGGGCCATCGACCTCACCGGCTTCGGCGCCCTCGTGGGCACGGTCGCCGGTGACGACACGGTGCTGTGCATCCTGGAGGACGCCATGGCCGCGAGGCGTTTCCGCAAGGACCTCGAGAGCCTCAAGAACCCGGTCGGGGCCGAGCTTTGAGCGCGCCCACGATCACGCCCATCACCGCGGCCGCCTCGGGCCGCACCGGTACGCCGGGCCGCACGGCTCGCGTCGCGGTGCTCGGCGCCTCCGGCTACTCGGGTCAGGAGTTCGTGCGCCTGTCGCTCGCGCACCCCGGCCTGTCGGTGACCGCGCTGGTCTCGCGCGAGTTCGCCGGTCGTCCGGCGAGCGAGCTGCTGCCCGGCGCCGATGCGCGCGCCATGCACCTGCCCGGGCCCGTGGCGCCCGATGCGCTCCCCGGCCTGCTCGCCGACGGCGTGTTCGACACGCTCGTCTCGTGCCTGCCGCACGGCGCGTTCCGCCAGTTGCTCGCGCAGCACCCGTCGCTCGCCGAGGCGGCCACGATCGTGGACCTGTCGAGCGACTTCCGCGACGGTGCCGAGGGCTTCGTGTACGGCCTGCCCGAGGCGTTCCGCGACTCGCTCGCGGGCGCCACGCGCATCGCCAACCCCGGCTGCTACCCGACCGCGGCCACGCTCTCGCTGCTGCCCGCGCTCGAGGCCGGCTGGCTCGCGGGCCCGGTCACGGTGACCGCGCTCTCGGGCGTGTCGGGGGCCGGGCGCGCGGCCTCGCTGCGCACCTCGTTCACCGAACTCGACGGTGGCGCCGGCTTCTACAAGGTCGGTGAGGTGCACCAGCACGTGCCCGAGATGGCGCGCAACTTCGGGCGCCTCGCGGGTGGTCCGGTGCCGGTCGCGTTCGCGCCGCAGCTGGCGCCCATGTCGCGCGGCATCCTGCTCACCGCGATCGCGCCGCTCGACCGCGCCATCTCGCCCGAGGCCGCGCACGCCGCGTACGCCGAACGGTTCGCGAACGAGACGTTCGTGCGCGTGTTCGACTCCGGCGTGTGGCCCGAGACGCGACTCGTGAAGGGCTCGAACCGCTGCGACGTGGCGGTGACCACGGTGCACGGCGGCCGCACGCTGCTCGCCACCGCGGCCATCGACAACCTCGTGAAGGGCGCCGCCGGTCAGGCGGTCCAGAACCTCAACCTCGTGCTCGGGTGGCCGGAGGCCTGGGGCCTCCCCGTGCACGGAACCCCTTGGTGAGCGGGTTGGACGACCACCCGCGCCCCGGCGCCTCACCGGGACATCCTCAAGCCCTCGACGCAGCGTCGGTCCGCCGTGGCTCCATGCCGCCCGCGGACCCCGACGAGCGGACGACCGACCGAACCGGCCAGCGCGTGACGCTGGCGACGGGCGGCGTCCAAGCGCGGGATCGGGCAGCGACCTCGCCGCACCGTGGCCTCGCCACGGAGGCGCTGGTCGTGAAACTGGGCGGTCGCGCCCTGGAAGCGCCGGGAGCGCTCCAGGAGTGTGCCGCTGCGCTTCGTCACGTCGGCTCCGCCGACGGCCCGTCCCGCGCCACGCTCGTCCTGCATGGCGGCGGGGCCGAGGTCACGGCGTGGTGCGCGCGCGCCGGGATCGAGGCGCGCTTCGCCGACGGCCTGCGCGTGACCGACCCGGCCACGCTCGAGATCGCCGCCGCGGTACTCGCCGGGCTCGCCAACAAGCGCCTGGTCGCCGCCCTGCGCGCCCGCGGGGCCGACGCGGTCGGCCTGTCGGTGCTCGACGGCGGGCTCGTGCGTGCGCGCCGTCACGCCCAGTCGGCGGTGCTCGGCGAGGTGGGCGAGGTCGAGTCCGCCGACCCGTCGCTGCTCGTCACGCTGCTCGCCGAGGGCCGCGTGCCGGTGCTCGCCTCGCTCGGCGACGACGGTGCCGGGCACCTGCTCAACCTGAACGCCGACGACGCCGCGGCCGCGATCGCCGCCGCGCTGCCCGCCCGCGACCTCGTGCTGCTGTCGGACACGCCCGGCCTGCGCCTCGGCGACGCGATCGTGCCGAGCGTGACCGCCGGCGAACTGCCCGCGCTGCTCGAGCACCCCGAGGTGGTGGGCGGCATGCGTCCCAAACTGCGCGGAGTCGCGACCGCGCTGGCCGCGGGCGTGGGCCGTGTGCACCTGTGCGCGTGGCAGGGCCCCGACACCCTCACCGCCGTGCTCGCGGGCACGGGCACCGCCACCACGTTCCACGCCGCATCCGAAGCCCGAACGTTGCAGGAGGAGAGCCATGTCTGAGTCCACGACGACGCCCGCGACCCGCCCCGCCGCGCTCGCGCAGGCCGAGGTCGGGCTGTTCGCGCCCGTCTACCCGCTGCCCCGCCTGGAGCTCACCGAGGGCGAGGGGGCGCACGTGCGCGACGCGAACGGTCGCGACTACCTCGACTTCACCTGCGGCATCGCGGTGAACGCGTTCGGGCACGCCCCGCACGGTCTGGCCGAGACGGTCGCTGCGCAGATCGCGCGCCTCGGGCACACCTCCAACCTGTACGCCCACCAGCCGGGCCTCGAGTTGGCGCGCGAGCTCACCGCCGCGACCGGCTTCGAGCGCGTGTTCTTCTGCAACTCGGGCACCGAGGGCAACGAGGCCGCGATCAAGTTCGCACGCGCCCGCGCCCACAAGCTCGGGCGGCCGGGCCGCGGCATCGTAGCGTTCGAGGGCGGCTTCCACGGCCGCACCGGCTTCGCGCTCTCGGCCACGCACAACCCGCCCTACCGCGCGCCGTTCGAGCCGCTCATCCCCGGCGTGCGCTTCGGCACCTACAACGACACCGCCGCCCTCGCCACCACGGTGGACGAGCAGGCGTGCGCGGTCGTGGTCGAGTGCGTGCAGGGCGAGGCCGGCGCGGTGCCCGCTACGCGCGAGTTCCTGCAGGCCCTGCGCGCGCGCTGCACCGAGGTGGGCGCGCTGCTCATCGTGGACGAGGTGCAGACCGGCATGGGCCGCACCGGCCGCATGCTCGCGCAGGAGCACTTCGGCGTGCGCGGCGACCTCACCGTGATGAGCAAGGCGCTCGGCGCCGGGCTGCCGATCGGCGCGGTGCTCATGACCGCGGACGTCGCGCAGCACCTCGCGCCCGGCATGCACGGCTGCACGTTCGGCGGCAACGCGGTGTGCGCCGCGGCCGCGCGCTGGGCGCTGGCGCAGGTGCGCCGCCCCGGCCTCCTCGAGCACGTGGAGAGAGCCGGCGTCACGCTGGCCCGCGGGCTCGAGACGCTGGCGGCACGACACGCCACGGTGGTGCGCGAGGCGCGCGGGCTCGGCCTGCTGCGCGCCATCGACCTCGCGCCGGGCGGGATCGAACCCGCCGCGCTCGTCACGGCGGCGCGCGACGCCGGCCTGTTGTTGGTCCGCGGCGGGGAGCGCGCGCTGCGCGTGCTGCCGCCGTTGACGGTCACGGATGCGGAGATCCACGAGGGACTCGAACGGCTCGACACCGCGCTGTGCGCGTGCTCGGCCCAGGGAGGTGAGCAAGCGTGAGCAAGCCCCAGATCAAGCGTGCGGCGTTGGCGTATTCCGGCGGTCTCGACACCAGCATCATCGTGCCGTGGTTGCGCGAGCATTACGGATGCGAGGTCGTGTGCTATTGCAGCGACGTCGGCCAGGACGGCGAGGAGTTGACCGGTCTCGAGGCCAAGGCGCGCGCCATCGGTGCGAGCGAGGTCATCGTCGAGGACCTGCGCGTGCCGTTCGTGCGCGACTTCTGCTTCCCCGCGCTGCGCGCCGGCGCCGTGTACGAGGGCCGCTACCTGCTCGGCACCTCGCTCGCGCGCCCGCTCATCGCGTCGCGTCAGGTGTGGGCCGCGCAGCGCACGCACTCCGACGCGCTCGCGCACGGCTGCACCGGCAAGGGCAACGACCAGGTGCGCTTCGAGCTCACCTACATGGCGCTCGCCCCCGAGCTGCCCGTGATCGCGCCGTGGCGTGAGTGGGACATCGTCTCGCGCGAGGACGCGCTCGAGTACGCGGCGAAGCACAACGTGCCGCTGGCGCAGAAGAAGGACGACCTCTACTCGCGTGACGCCAACCTGTGGCACCTCAGCCACGAGGGCGGCGCACTCGAGGACCCCGCCAACGCCCCGCCCGAGGCCATGCACAAGCTCACCTCGACCGTGGACAAGTGGCCGGCCATGCCCGAGCGCATCACGATCGGGTTCGAGAGCGGCAACCCGGTCGCGGTCAACGGCAAGCGCCTCGGCCCGGTCGAGTTGCTCGAGACGCTCAACCAGGTCGCCGGCCGCCACGGCGTGGGCCGCGCCGACGTGCTCGAGAGCCGGCTCGTCGGCATGAAGTCGCGTGGCGTGTACGAGACCCCGGGCGGCACCGTGCTGCACGAGGCGCTCGACGACCTGTGCCGCCTCGTGCTCCCGCACGACCTGCTGCGCACGCGCCTCGAGCTGGCGCCGCGCTACGCCGACCTCGTGTACAACGGTCTGTGGTTCTCGCCGCTGCGCCGCGCGCTCCAGTCGTTCGTGGACACCGCGCTCGAGGTCGCCACGGGCGAGGTCTCGGTCGAGCTGTTCAAGGGCCGCGCCGTGGCCGTGGGCCGCACGAGCCCGCAGACGCTCTACCTGCCGCAGCTCGCGTCGTTCAGCATGAAGGGCTACCGCCCGCAGGACGCCGAGGGCTTCATCCGCCTGTTCGGCCTCCCGCTCGCCACCGCCGCGCAGCGCGGTCAGGACGCCCGCAAGGCGAACGAGGTGACGGCGGATGTCTGACGGCGGGCGCAAGGAAGCGGTCTGGCAGGGCCGGTTGGCCGCGGGGCTCGATCCGCGCGCGCAGAAACTCAACGACTCGCTCCCCGTGGACGGCCGTCTCGTCCACGAGGAGCTGGCCCTGTCGCGTGCCTACGCGACCACGCTGGCCGAGTGCGGCATCATGACCGCGCCCGAGCGCGACGCGCTCATCGCGGCGTGCGACGACCTCGAACGCGGGCTCGCGCTCGGCACCGTGAAGCTGGCGGGTGAGGACGTGCACTCGGCGGTCGAGGCCGCGCTGGGCGAGCGCTGCGGTGAACCCGCGCGCCGCCTGCACACCGGGCGGTCGCGCAACGACCAGGTCGGGACGCTGTTCCGCATGCACGTCATGCGGCTGTGCGACACCGCGTTCGAGGGCGTGCGCGAACTCGAGCGTGCGCTCGTCACGCAGGCGCGCGACTCCGGCGACCTCGCGTGCGCCGCGTACACGCACCTGCAGCCCGCGCAGCCCGTGCGGCTCGCGCACTGGTGGTTGGCGCACGCCGAGGCGTTCTCGCGCGACGAGGAGCGTTTCGCCGAGGCCCGCGAGGCCGCCGACCGCATGCCGCTCGGAGCGGGCGCCGTGGCGGGTACGCCGCTGCGCTACGACCGCGCCGCACTCGCCACGCGCCTCGGGTTCTCGCGCGTCGCCATGAACTCGCTCGACGCCGTGGGCGATCGCGACTTCGCGCTCCAGTACCTGAACGCCGCGGCCCTGCTGGGCCTGCACCTGTCGCGCCTCGCCGAGGACCTCGTCATCTTCTGCTCGCCGGCGTTCGGTTGGTTCGCCGCGCCCGACGGGTTCTCGACCGGCTCCAGCCTGCTGCCGCAGAAGCGCAATCCCGACCTGTTCGAGCTCGCGCGCGGCAAGAGCGCGCGCCTGCTCGCCGACGCGCAGCGCCTCGCGGTGTTGCTCAAGGGGCTGCCGAGCTCGTACCAGAAGGACCTGCAGGAGGACAAGGAGACGGTCTTCGACGCGGCCGACACGCTCGACGCCATGCTGTCGGTGCTGCCCGCCGCGATCGACGCGCTCGTCCCCAACCGCGAGCGCATCGCCGCCTCGCTCACGCCCGACCTGCTCGCGGTCGAGCTCGCCGACGCGCTGGTCGCCGAGGGCGTGCCGTTCCGCGACGCCCACAAGGTGGTGGGCGCGCTATGGGCGGCAGCCGAGCGCGCTGGGTGCGACCCGGCCGCGCTGCCGCTCGAGCAGCGCCTCGCGCTCTCGCCGCACTTCACCGACGCCTGCCTGGCCGCGCTCACCGTGGAGTCGGCGATCGCGCGTCGCACGCACTCGCCGGGTGCGGGTTCGACCGATCACCAGCTGGCGTTGCACGAGGCGCGGCTGGGGCTGGGCCCCGGGGGCGACGCCGACCTGCCGAGTGCGATCGGCTCGGGCGAGTCGCGC
This sequence comes from bacterium, assembly GCA_046076045.1. Classification (GTDB taxonomy): domain Bacteria; phylum Eisenbacteria; class RBG-16-71-46; order RBG-16-71-46; family RBG-16-71-46; genus JAIOPA01. The sequence continues at coordinate 9,193 of JBJTRI010000139.1, read as the reverse complement.
GTGCTGCCGCGTCCGGTCCCGCTGCCGGGGCCGCGTCCCACCGACGGCAGCGAGCGCCGACTCACCGAGGACCTCGTGCTGCGTCGCGCGAACGTGGCCGACGTGCCGGGCATCGCCGGGGTGATGGCCCCGTACGTGGTGGACGGCGTGCTGCTGCCGCGCCCGGTCTCGGAGCTCTACCAGTGCGTGCGCGAGTTCTGGGTCGTGGAGCGCACCGGCGAGTCGGCTCCCGCGATCGTGGCCTGCGCCGCGCTGCGCCTGTTGTGGCAGGACCTCGGCGAGGTGCGGTCGCTCGCGGTGCGACCCGACGCCCACGGCCAGGGACTCGGGGCCGCGCTGGTGGACGCCGTGGTGAGCGACGCCCGCGCGCTCGGACTGCCGCGCGTCATCGCGCTCACGCGCGAGGTCGCGTTCTTCGAGCGTTGCGGCTTCCGCAGCGAGGCGCGAGAGAGCATCCCGCGCAAGGTATGGACCGATTGCGTCCGCTGTCCCAAGCGCCATGCCTGCGACGAGGTGGCGATGACCTACGACCTCGTGCCGGGCGCGTCCGAGGAAGCGGCGCGCGCGGGACGGTCCTACGTGCTGCCGATGCCCGCCGCCGCCGAACCCGGCCCGGACGTGCTCCCGGTGATCTCGTGAACATGGAGGAGGGGACGACGTTGAACGGTGCGCCCGACCATCTGGTGGACCTCTCGGGGCTGACCCGCGAGTTCGTGCTGGAGCTGTTCGCCGAGGCCGATCGCCTGCGCGCTGTTCGCGGCACGCCCGACGCCCCGCGCCCGCTCGCGGGTCGCACCGCCGCCCTGGTGTTCCACAAGCCGTCGCTGCGCACGCGCGTCTCGTTCACGGTCGGCATGCACGAACTCGGCGGCGACGCCGTGGACCTGGGTGTGGTCGAGGTGAGCGAGACCGGGCGCGAGACCGTGGAGGACGTGGCCCACGTGCTCTCGGGCATGGTGGACCTCGTGGTCGTGCGCACGTTCTCGCACCGGCTCGTGCAGCGGCTCGCGGCCAACGCCACGATCCCCGTGATCAACGCGCTCACCGACCACTCGCACCCCTGCCAGATCCTCGCCGACCTCTACACGCTGTGGCGCGAGGGCCGCGACCTCGATCGCATGACGGTGGCGTGGGTCGGCGACGGCAACAACGTGCTGCACTCGTGGCTCGAGGCCAGCACGTTGTTCGGCTTCCAGCTACGCGTCGCGGTGCCAGACGGCTTCGAACCCGACGCCGGGCTGTACCTGGACGCCGAGGTGCGCTCGAAGGGCGGCGTGCGGCGCGTGCGCGACCCGCACGAGGCCGTGCGCGGCGCCGACATGGTGTACACCGACACGTGGACCAGCATGGGGCAGGAGCGCGAGTCCGAGTGGCGGCGCATCGCGTTCAGCGGCTACACCGTGGACGAGCGCATGATGGCGGCCGCGAACCCGGACGCGGTGTTCATGCACTGCCTGCCCGCGCACCGCGGCGAGGAGGTGACGGACGCCGTCATCGACGGGCCGCAGAGTGTGGTCGTGGAGCAGGCCGAGAACCGTCTGCACCTGCAGAAGGCGCTCATGGTGGCGCTCGCGCGCCGCGTGAAGCGCACGGCGGGTCGCGGCACGAACCGGCGGCACACCGCGATCGGCTGAACCGCACCCCCCGCACCCCTCACGAGGCCCCCCATGGCACTGCTCGGCTTCGACATCGAGATCGCGAACGTCTTCGAGCTCGCCCCCGGCGAGGACCTCGAGGCCCACGGGCCCTTCGACATCTCGGTGGCCGCCTCGGCCGTCGCCGGGGGCGAGGAGCGGCTGTGGCTCACGAAGGGCCCCGACGACCGACCGGCGCGGCACCTCGACCGCGACACCGCGCGCGCCATGCTGGCGTACTTCGAGGACGCGCAGCGTGCCGGCCACCGCCTCGTGGCGTGGAACGGGTTGTCGTTCGACCTGCGATGGATCGGTCATGCCGCCGACGACCTCGCCGCAGCGCGCCGCGTGGCGCTGGGCCTCTACGACCCCATGTACCAGTTCTTCAAGCTGAAGGGCTTCCCGGTGGGCCTCGCCAAGGTGGCCGAGGGACTCGGCCTGCCCATGCGCAAGAGCATGAGCGGCGCCGACGCCCCGCAGCGCTGGGCCGCCGGCGACCACGAGGCGGTGTGTGAGTACGTGCTCGGCGACGTACGCATGACCCTCGCCATCGCACAGGCGATCGAGGAGCGACACGAGGTCCCCTGGATGACCCAGCGCGGCAGCGTGTCGCGGGTCGCGCTACCGGCACTGCGCCCGGTCTCGGAGTGCCTGGCCGATGCCATGCCCGACCAGTCGTGGATGAAGACCCCCATGACCGACGCGCACTTCCGCGCCTGGCTCGAGGCTTGAAGGGCGCGGCCACGGCCGCGTACCTTGCCCCCATGACGCTCGTCCTCACCGCGCGACTCGGCCCCGAGACGCACCGCTGGCCGCTCGAGCGCGGCCCGCTCCGCATCGGGCGCGCCCCGGGCAACGCCCTCACGATCGCCGACCCCACGGTGTCGCGCGAGCACGCCGAACTGCTCGAACGCGAGGGCGTGTGGTCGGTGCTCGACCTCGGCAGCCGCAACGGCACGCGCGTGAACGGGGTCGCGGCCGAGCGCCCGCTGCCGCTGCGACCCGGCGACCGGCTCGAGGTGGGTCAGGTGGTGATCGAGGTCGCGGAGCGCGAGCCGCAGGGAGCGCGCTTCGTGCTCACCCGCGAGCAGGCCGAGTCGTCGTTGTACCTGCCGGCGCGTGACGTGCTCAGGCGCCCGAACGCGAGCGACGCCGACACCGCGTCGCTGCTGCCGATCCTCGCCGAGGTCGGGCGCCTGCTCGCACTGCCGCGCCCACTCGCGGAGACCTGCGAGACGCTGCTCGACCCCATCTCGCGCGCGGTCGTGGGGGACCGGTTCGTGCTGCTGCTGCGCGACCCCGCGGGGGGCGACCCGCAGCCGGTCGCCACGCGCGACCGCAGCGGCCGCACGGGAGGGGCGCTCGTGCTGTCGCACACACTGCTCGGCATGGTGCTCGACGAGGGCGCGGCGATCGTCACCGGTGACACCTCGCAGGACCCGCGGCTCGCCGCGCAGGCGAGCATCGTGGACAACGCGATCCGCTCGGCCATGGCGGTGCCGCTCGTGCTCGAGGACCGCATCCTCGGCATCCTGTACGTGGACAGCGCCGACCCCGGCGTGCGCTACGGCGAACGCGAGCTCACGCTGTTCACGCTGCTCGGCAACATGGCCGCGGTGCGCATCGAGAACGCACGACTGCTGGTGGCCGAGCAGGCCCGCCAGCGCCTCGCGCAGGAGGCCGCCACCGCGGCCCGCATCCAGCGCGCGCTGCTCACCGGGCCACCGGTGCTGCCGGGCTGGAGCGGGCACGCGCGCCTCGAGACCTGCTACGAGGTGGGCGGCGACCTGCACGACTTCCACCTCCGCCCCGACGGCATGCTGGTCGTGCTGGTAGGCGACGTCTCGGGCAAGGGCATGGGCGCGGCCATGCTCATGTCGAGCCTCGTGGCCTCGGCGCGCGCGCTCTACGACACCTGCGACGGCCCGCTCGACCTGGTACGACGGCTCAACGCCGTGCTGCACCGCGGCACCGGTGGGCGCGACTTCGTGACGCTGTTCGTGGGCTGGCTCGATCCGGCCTCGGGCGCACTGCGCTACGTCAACGCCGGCCACCCCGAACCGCACCGGATCGGGCCCGCGGGCGCGGGCACGCTCACCGCCACCGGCATCCCGGTGGGCATGCTGCCCGACTTCCCGTGGACCGAGGACACCACCACGCTCGTGGCGGGCGACCAGTTGGCGATCTTCAGCGACGGCATCCCCGAGGCGCAGCGCGGCGACGAGTTCTTCGACGACGAGCGCGTCACCGAGGCCATGCAGGCCGCCGCCGCCGCTCCCGACCCCGAGCGCGGGGCGCAGGCGGTGTTCGAGCGCGTCGAGGCGTTCCTGGCGGGCGGACCGCGCACCGACGACGTCACGCTGGTGCTGCTGCGACGGGCCTGAGCCCCACCCTCGCACCGCGGGACGCTGTGCTAACCTGCCCCGCCATGGCCCGTCCCCTGCATCCGTTCCGCATGGCCGTGCTCGTCGCGGCCCTCTCGCTGATCGCTCCGTCCACCCACGCGCAGCAGTTCCGCCTCACCCGACCCACCGGCTGGACGCCCGACTCGCTCGTGCGCTCCGTGCTCGAGTCCGGCTCGGCGAGTCTCACACCCGAGACCCCGGTGGACGAGACCGTGCCGCGCCTGTGGCTCACGCGGGCCGAGCGCACGCGCTGGAAGCAGACCTTCGACTACGACGAGGTCGTGCGCTACCTGCGCCAGCTCGAGGGCGGGTCGCGCTGGGTCAAGGTCGAGAGCTTCGGTCGCACCGGTCAGGGTCGCGACCTGCCGCTCGTGATCCTGTCGAAGGACCGCGCGTTCACACCCGAGGCGGCGCGCGCCACCGGCAAGCCCATCGTGCTCATCCAGAACGGTATCCACGCCGGTGAGATCGAGGGCAAGGACGCCTCGCTCATGCTGCTGCGCGACATCGGCGTGCTGCAGCGCCGCACCGAGTTGCTCGACTCGGTCATCGTGCTCGTGGTGCCCATCCTCTCGGCCGACGCGCACGAGCGCCGCAGCCGCTACCACCGCATGAACCAGAACGGTCCCGACGAGATGGGCTGGCGGCACACGCCGGTCGGCCTCAACCTCAATCGCGACCACACCAAGCTGGACTCGCCCGAGATGCGGGGCCTCATCGGCAACGTCTACGCGCGCTGGTGGCCCGAGCTGCTGGTGGACAACCACACCACCGATGGCGCCGACTACCGCTACTCGGTGACGTGGTCGGTGAACCACGGCGCGGGCGTGCCGGCCGCGCTCGACCGCTGGATGGGCACCGTCATCGAGAAGGGCGTCATGGCCCGGCTCGCAGCGCGCGGCCACCTGACCGCGCCGTACGTGGACTTCCACAAGGGCCGCGACCCGCTGCAGGGGCTCGATTACGGCAACAGCATGGCGCGGTTCTCGACCGGCTACGCGCCGCTGCAGTCGCGCGCCGCCCTGCTCGTCGAGACCCACATGCTCAAGCCCTACGGCGCCCGGGTGCGCGCGACCTACGACCTGCTGGTCGCGCTGCTCGAGGAGATCCACGCCAACCCCAAGGCGCTCACGACCGCGGTGCGCGAAGCCGAGGACGAGGCCGTGGCGCGCGCCACCGGCCGCGCCGGTGTGCGACGCACGCAGGTGCTCTCGACCACGCTCTCCGAGCGCAGCGAACCGTTCGTGTGGAAGGGCGTCGAGACGCGCTGGGAGACGAGCCCCATCACCGGCGCCCCGGTCGCGCGCTACCTCGCCACGCCCATGGACTCCACCGTGCCGCTCTACCGCGAGACCGTGCCCGCGCTGAGCGTGCGCGTGCCCTCGGGTGGCTACCTCGTGCCGCAGGAGTGGACCGAGGTCCTCGACCGCCTCGCGCTGCACGGCATCCGCATGCGCCGGCTCGCGCAGGCGTGGAGCGACTCGGTCGAGATGACACGCATCACCGAGTACCGCTTCGAGCCGCGGCCGTACGAGGGCCGTCAGATGGTCACCGTGCTCGCGACCGAGTCCGAGCGCCAGTCGCGCCGCTTCCGCACCGGCGACGTCTGGGTGCCGCTCGACCAGCTGGGCGGTCCGCTCGCGGTGCAGTTGCTCGAGGCCCAGGGCCCCGACGGCTTCCTCGCATGGGGTTTCCTGTCCACGATCTTCCAGCGCAAGGAGTACGGCGAGGACTACGTCCTCGACCCGCTCGGGCGCGCCATGATGGAGCGCGACCCCAAGCTGGCCGCCGAGTTCCTGGGCAAGGTCGCGGCCGACACCACGTTCGCGCGCGACCCGCGCGCCCGCGCCGACTGGTTCTACCGGCGCTCGCCGTGGAACGACGCCGAGCAGGACCTGCACCCGTTCGCGCGCCTGTCGCGACGCGTGCCCGAGGGCTCGCTCGTGCCGCTGCCCGGCAGCACCCCCGTCGCACCACCCGCGCCGCCCGCCGCACCGGCACCGCGCAAGCGCTGAACCGTTCCCGACCTCGGCCCGTCCGGTGCCCACGCACCGAGCGGGCCGAAGTCGTTCCGCCCCACCCGTCGGTCGCGTCCGACGGTCCACTCGGAGGGACCATGTCGCCCCGCATCCTCGTCACCGCACTCGCGACGCTCACGCTGATCGTCGCCGCGCCCGTGCGCGCACAGGACCTCACGGTCGAGGTGGACGCGCGCGAGGCCCCGCGCGGCCTGCTGCACGTCGTGCAGACGTTCCCCGCCAAGCCGGGGCCGTTCGCCCTCTCGTACCCCAAGTGGATCCCGGGCGAGCACTCGCCCACGGGCCCCAACGTGGACGTGGCGGGGGTCGTGCTGCGCGCGGGTGAGCGCACGCTGGCGTGGACGCGCGACCCGGTGGACATGAACACGCTGCGCGTCACCGTGCCCGCGGGCACGCGCGAGGTACGACTGTCGTTCGACTTCCTGCTCGACCACGGCACCGACGGCTACACCTCGGCCGCGTGCGCCACGCCCCAACTGCTGCTGTTGTCGTGGAACCAGGTCGCGTTCCAGCCCGCCGGCCGCAAGCCCGAGGCGCTCGTGGTCGCGGCCTCGCTGCGCCTGCCCGACCGCTGGGAGTACGCCACCGCGCTCGCGGCGCGCCCCAACCCGGGCGCGACGATCGTGTTCGAGCCGTGCTCGTTCACGCGCCTCGTGGACTCGCCCGTGCTCGCGGGGCGCCACTTCCGCACCGTCGAGCTCACCCCGGGCGACAGCATCCCCGTGCGGGTGCGCATGGCATCGGACTCCCCGCAGGGTCTGGCCATGGCCCCGGAGGACGAGGCCGCGCTGCGCCGCCTCGTGCGCGAGGCCCGCGCCCTGTTCCGCAGCGAGCACTACCGGCACTACGACTTCCTCGTCTCGCTCTCGGACCATGTCGCGCACTTCGGGCTCGAGCACCACGAGTCGAGCGACAACCGCGGCCCCGAGCGCTGGTGGCTCGACGACGACGCCAAGCGCGATCACGGCCTGCTGCTCGCGCACGAGTACGCGCACTCGTGGAACGGCAAGTTCCGCCGTCCCGCGGGGCTCACCACGTCCGACCACACCACACCCATGCAGGGCGAACTGCTGTGGGTGTACGAGGGGCTCACGCAGTACCTCGGGCTCGTGCTCGCGACGCGCGCGGGGTTGCGCACCACCGACGAGGCGCGCGACGAGCTCGCCGCAATCGCCGCGACGGCGCAGGCCACGCGCGGCCGCACCTGGCGTCCGCTCGTGGACACGGGCACGCAGGCGCAGGAGTTGTACGAGGCGCGTTCGGCGTGGGCCAACTGGCGGCGCGGCGTGGACTTCTACGACGAGGGTCTGCTCGTGTGGCTCGACGCCGACGTCACCATCCGTCGCCTGTCCAAGGGCACGCGCTCGCTCGACGACTTCTGCCGCGCGTTCCACGGCGGCGCCAACCGCGGCGCCGAGGTGAAGCCCTACACGCTCGACGACGTCATCGCCGCGCTCGAGGCGGTGCAGCCCTACGACTGGCGCGGGTTCGTGCGCCAGCGCGTGCTCGAGGTCGCTCCCGACGCGCCGCTCGCGGGCATCACGGCCGGTGGCTGGCGCATGGCATGGGCGGACAGCATGGGCCCGGTGCAGCGCTCCGAGGCCGCGGTGGACGAGCGGGTGGAGGAGATGCACTCGCTCGGACTGCGGCTCGACGCCGAGGGTCGGGTGGTGGACGTGGTCCCGGGTTCGCCGGCCGACGCGGCGGGCGTCGCACCCGCGATGCTCGTGGTCGCGGTGGACGGTCGCCGCTACACGCCCGAGGTGCTGAACGACGCGATCGAGGGCAGCCCGCGCTCGGGCCGCGTCGAACTGCTGTGCGACAACAAGGGCTTCTTCCGCACCCACCTGCTCGACTATCGCGACGGCCTGCGCTACCCGGCGCTCGCGCGCGAGAGCGGGACGCGCGACTGGCTCGGCGAGGTGCTGGCCCCGCTCGCGCGCTGAGCGCACCACGGCACACTCCACGCCCGCGTCCGCGCCCCGGATGCGGGCGTCGGCATTGCAGGATGCGATGCGGCGTTCCCGCCACACCCGCGGCGGCGTGCACGACGCCCCGGCACACGGCCGGCCCGCCAACCCGCTGCGGCACAACCCCCGTGGCGAACGGCACGCGCCATGCCATGATGGAGGGGTGGCCGCGCCTTCGGGTGCGGTCACCCCCGCGGTCCGGTGCCCGGCACCGGCCCGCACCCCGCTCGCCCCCGGTGCGGACGCACCCGGTGCGCGTGGATCCCGGAGGAACGCATGATCCGCCGTCGTGTGCTGCTGGCCCTGTCGCTGTTCGCGGTCTTCGTCACGTCCCCGCTCGCGCACGCCACCGAGGTCGTGCCGTCGCTCGGCATGTCGCGCAACCCGTCGTACGGCGACGCGGCGAAGGTGTCGTACGGGCTCGCGCTGCGGCACGACCTCGCGCCGTTCATGAGCGGCGAGCTGGGCGTGGGCTATCGGCAGGACCAGCTGCAGTCGGGCACGATCGAGAGCACGCAGTGGCCGGTCACGCTGTCGCTGTGGTTCAAGCCCATCCCGGCGATCTACCTGGGCGGCGGCACCGGTCTGTACAACACCACGATGCACTACCCGAACTCGGCGATCACCGACAAGACCACCAACACCGACTTCGGCTTGCACGTGGGCGGTGGCGTCGTGCTGCCCATGATCCCGGGTCTGGCCTCGCTCGACGTGAGCGGACGCTACGTCCGACTGGGCACGGCGATCACCGAGGTGCTGTCGCAGAGCATCCTCAGCGACTACTGGACGACCTCGCTCGGCGTCGCGTTCCAGTTCTAGGACCCGCTTCGCCCCAATCGCGACCCCGTGGCCCGATGGGCTGCGGGGTCGCGTCATGTCCCGCTGTGATCGGGACTTCGCGCGGAACCCGGCACCCGAGGCCCTGTGAGCTGCAGGGTCGCGTCATCTCCGGGCTATAGCCGGGACTTCCGCTTCGGAGGCGGGCAGCCGTGGTGCGAAGGCCATGCTGCCCGCAGGGGAGCGCGCGGTCCTCGCCCGTACTCGCGCACGCAGGGGTGAGCACTCGCGACTAGCGCCAACCCTCGCGCACGGCGCGCTCGTAAGCCGCCCACCACGGATCGGGCAGCGGGGTGTCGAAGGTCGCG
>JBJTRI010000138.1:0-16959 GCA_046076045.1 bacterium | reverse complement strand
CGCCGCGTCGAGCGTGGCCGAGAGGCCGCCGCCGAGCGACATGTTCGCGACCGCCGGGGCGGTGGTGTGGTGCGCGGTGACCCAGTCCACGCCCGAGATGACGCCGGCCGTGGTGCCCGAGCCCGCGTTGTCGAGCACGCGGACCGCGATCAGGCGCACACCCTTGGCGACGCCGTAGGTGTTGCCGCCCACCGTGCCCGCGACGTGCGTGCCGTGGCCGTTACCGTCGGCCGCGGTGCCGCCGGCGGTGATGGCGTCGAAGCCCGTGATGGCGCGGCCGCCGAAGTCGGCGTGCGTGAGGCGGATGCCCGTGTCGATGATGTAGGCGTCCACACCCGCGCCGGTGGCGTTGTAGGTGTAGCTGTTCGTGAGCGGGAGCGTGGTCTGGTCGATGCGGTCGAGGCCCCAGGTGGCCGGCGACTGAACGACGTTGGCCTTGAACTCCTGGTTCTCCTCGACGTAGGCCACGCGCGGGTCCTCGCGCATGGCGCGCAGCGCCTCGGGCGACAGGGTCGCCGCGAAGCCGCTCACCGCGCTGCGGTAGCGGAAGCGGGTCGCGAAGCTGTGACGGTTGGCGAACTGGTTCACCATGCCGTCGAGGTCGGCCGTCTGGCCGTCCTTGAACACGACGATGTACGAACCCGGGATGGCCTTGCCGGCCGGACCCGCCTGCACGAGGGGCGCGAGGCCGTCGTCGGCGGTCGGGGCGGTGACGCTCGGGCTCTGGCGCGAGCAGCCGGCCGCGAACAGCGAGAGCGCCGCGATTGCGAGCAACAGGCGCTGGGTGATGCGCTTCATCACTGGAACCTCCTGGATAGCGGAAGGGGGGGCGGAAGATCGAGCGTCCAGGCGACTACGTTCAACTAGGATGGACCCAGCACCGAACCGCAGCCGGTGGCGGGGACAGCCTCAGAATACTGAATGAAGAGGCTAGTGAACCCCCGCGGCCCGGTCAATGGAAAGTGAAGTGGTTCCAAGTCGGGAATCGTTTCTCCTTTGAGTGTGGCTGCGGCGTGTTCGGTGCGGTCGAACGGGGTTCCCTCGAGTGGTCTGCGCTTGCTCCGCCCCCCCGATTCGGTGCCCCGGTGGGGCCGCGCCGCGCATCCTGCTAGGATGCGGCCGCGTCCACGGTGACCACGCCCGCCCGCACCGCACCCGGAGGGATCCCGCTGCCATGCGAACCGCCACCGAACTCGGCCTCTCGTCGTCCGCCCTGTCCGACCGCTCTTTGTCGCGCCTCGCACAGGGCCTCATCGGCTCCGAGGTGCTGCGCATCGCGGGCGAGGTCCGGCAGGCGATCGCGTCGGGTCGCGACATCTGCAATCTGACGGTCGGCGACTTCGACCCGCGCGAGTTCCCCCTGCCGGCCAAGCTCGCGGCCGGGGTGAAGGCGGCGCTCGACGCCGGGCACTCCAACTACCCGCCCTCGAACGGCCTCCCCGAACTGCGCCAGGCCGTGGTCGAGTTCTACCGTCGCGAGCTCGGGCTCGAGTACCCGGTGGACTCGGTGGTGATCGCCTCGGGCGCGCGCCCGCTCATCTACGCCACCTACCGCGTGCTCGTGGATGCGGGCGACACGGTGGTGTTCCCCGTGCCGTCGTGGAACAACAACCACTACATCTACATGACCGGTGCGCGCGGCGTGCCGCTCGAGGTCACGCGCGAGCACGGGTTCCATCCCACGCCCGAACAGGTCGCGGCCGTGCTGCCGCAGGCCCGCCTGTTGGCGCTCAGCTCGCCGCTCAACCCGACCGGCACCGGCATGCGCCCCGAGACGCTCGAGCGCATCTCGCGCATGGTGGTCGAGGAGAACGCGCGCCGCGAGCGCACGGGTGAGCGTCCGGTCTTCATCATGTTCGACCAGGTCTACTGGGCGACGGCGTTCGACACCGCGACGCCGCTCACACCGCCCGGGCTGGTGCCCGAGGTCGCTCCGTACACCGTGCTGATCGATGCCATCTCCAAGTCGCTCGCCGCGACCGGTCTGCGCGTGGGTTGGGGCGTGGCGCATCCGGCGATCATCTCGCGCATGTCCGACCTCATCGGCCACGTCGGTGCGTGGGCGCCCAAGCCCGAGCAGGTCGCGACCGCGTCGTTCGTGCGCGACGAGGCGGCGTGGAACGCGTTCCGGGCCGAGATGGCCGAGCGGTTGGGCGCGCGTTTGAACGCGCTGCACGAGGGGTTCGGGCGCATGCGCGCGCGCGGCATCCCGATCGAGTCGGTGGCTCCCGAGGGCACGCTCTACCTGTCGGTGCGCTTCCCCATCGGCGTCACCGTGCGTGGGCGCGAGCTCCGCACCAACGAGGACGTGCGCCGTTTGCTGCTCGACGAGGCTGGCCTGGCGGTGGTGCCGTTCCAGGCGTTCGCGCTGCCGCACGAGGACGGCTGGTGCCGGCTGTCGGTGGGCGCGGCGTCCATGGACGCCATCCGCAAGGGACTCGAGCGACTCGAGGGTCTGTTCGGCGAACTCGCGCGCTGATCGTGACGCACGACGCGGGTCCGGGGCGCAGGCCGTCCCGGACCCGCGTCGCGTTCAGCCCTCGCGGATGAACGTGCCCTCGCGCAGGTCGCGGATCGCCTCGCGCAACTCATCCTTGGTGTTCATGACGATGGGACCGTACCACGCGACGGGTTCTTCGATGGGTTGGCCCGAGCACAGCAGGAAGCGGATGCCGTGCTCTCCGCTCGTCACCACGACCTCGTCGCCCGAGCCGAACAGCACCAATGAGCGGTCGCCCGCGACGTCGCGCGTGACGACCTCCTCGGGCCCTTGCTGCTCGATGAGTACGCCGAATGGGCGCGAGGCATCGTGGAACACGCCGCTGCCCTCGAACACGTAGGCGAATGCGCGTCGGCGCGTGTCCATGGGCAGCACCTTGCGCGTGTTCGGCGGCACCGACACGTCGAGGTACTGCGGGTCGGCGGCGATGCCGTCCACCGGGCCGCGGCGGCCCCAGAACGAACCGCACACCACGCGCACGCTCGTGCCGTCGTCGTCCACGATGGTGGGGATGTGCGCGGCCGCCACGTCCTGGTAGCGCGGGGCGGTGCGCTTGAGCGACGACGGCAGGTTGGCCCACAACTGGAAGCCGTGCATGCGACCGTTCGCGTCGCCCTGCGGCATCTCCTGATGCAGGATGCCGCGGCCCGCGGTCATCCACTGCACATCGCCGGCGCCCAGCGTGCCCACGTTGCCGAGACTGTCGGCGTGCGTGATCTCACCGGCGAGCACGTAGGTGATCGTCTCGATCCCGCGATGCGGGTGCCACGGGAATCCCGCCAGGTAGTCCTGCGGACGCTCGTTGCGGAAGTCGTCGAACAGCAGGAACGGGTCGGTCTCGTCGGTGTCCCCGAACCCGAACGCCCGACGCAGATGCACGCCCGCGCCCTCGAGCGTGGGCTGGGCCTCGACGATGCGCTTCACGGGACGGATGGACACGGCGGCCTCCGGGGCACGGGTGGGCGGGAAGTCTCGCACATCACCCGGTTCGGATGCGTCAAGGGCCCACGAGGTGCAACGGGGCCGACGCCCCCCTCAGCCGCGGTACTTCTCGCCGCGCACCACCTCGACGTCGCTCACCCAGGCCACCATGGCGTAGTCGTGGAAGTAGTCGTGGGCGAGGACGTTCATGAGGCGGTCGGCGGTCTCGGGAGCGACCACGGACTCGAGCCGCACGTTCTCGCCCGGCAGGGGCGTGCTGCGGACCCCGCGCGAGCCGTCGCCGCTGGCCTCGGTGAGCGTCCAGCCGGTGGCGCCCGCGCGGCGGAGTTCCTGCGTGAGGCGTTCGACCAGCACCGCCTCCGCGACCAACGTGACGAGCTTCATGGGGGTGGTGGCCATGTCAGGCTCCCGGGATCGCGCGCGCGATCGCGTAGTACGCCGGGATGCCGGCGACCACGTTGAAGGGGAAGGTGATGGCGAGGGCCGAGGTGAGGTAGTAGGTGGGGTTCGCGGTCGGGAGGTTGAGGCGTGCGGCGGGCGGGGCGGCGATGTACGACGCGCTCGCGGCCATCGCCCCCAGCACGGTGGCGCCGCCCACCGACAGGCCGGCCCAGCGGCCCAGGGCCACGCCGAGTGCGCCGTGCAGCAGCGGCATCACGATGCCGAACCCGACCAGGAAGGGACCGACCTTGCGCAGGTCGCCGATGCGGTCGGCGGCCACGATGCCCATCTCGAGCAGGAACAGCGTGAGGGCGCCCTTGAAGCCGCCCTCGAAGAACGGCTGCACCGACTGCCAGTGGTGGTCACCGATCAGGAACCCGATGAGCAGGCCGCCGACCAGAAGCACCATGGTGCGGCCGGTGAGCACCTCGTGCAGCGATTCGTGCAACGGTCGCCCGCCCCCCGTGCGCACGATGCCGATGCCGAGCGCGATGTGGATGCCCGGGCTCTCGAGCAGCGTGAGCAGCGTGGGCATGAAGCCCTCGGCCGGCGCGCCCATGCCCTGCACGAACGTCTGGGCGGCGATGAACGTGACCGCCGACACCGAGCCGTAGTGTGCCGCGATCGCGGCCGAGTTGGCGGCGTCGAATCGCCCGATGCGGCGCAGCACGAGGTAGGACGAGATCGGCGTGATGATCCCGAGCAGCAGGGTCGCGCCCGCTGGCGCGAGGAACCGCTCGGGCGAGGCGTGCGACAACTCCACGCCGCCCTTGAGCCCGATCGCGAACAGCAGGTAGATCGAGAGTGCGCTGTAGAGGTCCTTCGGCAGCTGGAACTCGCTGCGGATGAGCCGGGTGATCACGCCGAGCGCGAACGCCAGCACCACGGGCGACAGCAGGTTCGCTGACAGGATGTCGGTCAAGTCCATCGCGGGACTCCGAGGGGGTGGTCGGGGGCCGCGGGCATGGCCGCGGTGTCCGGGCGCGCGACGGCGATCGTCACGCCGGGACCCCGGCGGCGACGATGCCCTCGACCGCGCGCACGCGGTGGTGCAGCTCGTCGAGTGTGCGCGCGAGCACGGTGACGTGGCCCAGCTTGCGCGCCGGACGCGGCGCCTTCGCGTAGAGGTGCAGGTGCGTGTCGGGCAGGGCGAGCAGGGCGCGGGTGTCGGGCAGTCGTCCGATCAGGTTCACGATCGCGCTCGGGCCGCGCGCCGCGGTCTCGCCGAGCGGCAGGCCGAGGATGGCGCGCAGGTGGTTCTCGAACTGGCTCGTGATCGCGCCCTCGATCGTCCAGTGGCCCGAGTTGTGGACGCGCGGCGCGAGTTCGTTCACCACGACGCGGCCGTCCACCTCGAAGCACTCCATGGCCAGCACGCCCACGTGCCCCAACCCGTCGAGCACGCGGCGCGCGAGCGACTCGGCCTGCGCGCGCGTGGCGTCGGCGAGCCCCGGGGCCGGCGCCACCGCCGAGACCAGGATGCCGTCGCGGTGGCGTGTCTCGACCACCGGGTAGGTGCGCGTCTCGCCGTCGTGGGCGCGCACGGCGAGCAGCGCCAGTTCGCGCGTGAACCGCATGCGCCGTTCGAGCACCGCGGGCCGCCGCTCGAGCCGCTCCCACGCCGCGAGCGCGTGCTCGGGCTGGTCCACCGCGACCTGCCCGCGACCGTCGAAGCCGTGCGTGCGCGTCTTGAGGAGCGCCGGCGTGCCGACGCGTTCGACCGCCGCTCGCAACGACTCCTCGTCGCTCACCGCGGCCCACGGCGCGGTCTCGCCGCCCAACTCGTTCACGAACGCCTTCTCGTGCGCGCGGTCGGCGCAGACGCGCAGCGACTCCACGCCCGGGCGGAGCGGCAGGCGTGCGGCGACGCGCTCGGCGGTCGCAAGCGGGACGTGCTCGATCTCGTAGGTCGCCACCGACGCGCCCGCCAGCAGGCCGTCGAGCGCTGCGGCGTCGTCGAATGCGCCGCGCAGGGTGTGCGCGGCCACGGCGGCCGGGGCCTCGGCCGCGGGGTCGAGGCAGCGCAGGCGCACGTCGAGCGGGGCCGCCGCCAGTGCGAGCATGCGCGCCAGCTGACCGCCGCCCAGGACCGCGACCGTGGTCACGAGTGGGCGTCCTCGACCGGGTGCTCGGGGACGTTCGCGGTCTGCTCGGCGCGGAAGCGCGCGAGCGCGCTCGCGACCTGCGGGTCGTGGAGCGCGAGGATGGAGGCGGCGAGCAGTGCCGCGTTCACCGCTCCCGCGCGTCCGATCGCGAGCGTGCCCACCGGCACGCCGGCCGGCATCTGCACGATCGAGAGCAACGAGTCCACTCCGCGCAGCACGGCACTCTCGACCGGCACACCCAGCACCGGGAGCGCCGACTTGGAGGCGAACATGCCCGGCAGGTGCGCGGCCCCGCCCGCGCCCGCGATCACGACCTGGATGCCGCGCGTGTGCGCGTCGGTCGCGTAGGCGAACAGTCGGTCGGGCGTGCGGTGCGCCGAGAGCACCCGCGACTCGTGCGCGATGCCGAGGGCGTCCAGCGTGCGGGCCGCGTGCTCGAGCGTGCTCCAGTCCGAGCGCGAGCCCATGACGATCGCGACGCGCGGCGACGGGGCGGCGGGGGACGGGTTCGCGGGGCTCATCGGGCGGCTCCTGGTGGGTGGTCGCGGGGCCGCCGACGCTACCGTTTCCGGTCCGACCCGACAATCCCGCGGCCGCCCGCTCCGGGCCGCGTCGGCGAGGCCCGGGAACGCCTCACCCCGGCTCGCGATGCCGCGCCTCGTACGCCCGGTACTGCAGCGCCTCCGCCAGTCGCAGTGCGCCGATGCGCGGTTCGTCGAGCAGGTCGGCGATCGTGCGCGCCACACGCAGCGCGCGGTGCACGGCGCGTGCGCTCATACCGCCACGGTCCACCGCGTCGGCGACCAGCGCGCGGCCCTCGGGGTCGAGTGCGGCATGCTCGCGCAGGAGTGGCGCGGGCAGCTGCGCGTTGAGCCAGCCCCGAGCGCGCTGGCGCTCGCGCGCGGCGAGCACGCGGGCTCGCACCGCCGCCGAGGGTTCGCCGGGGGCGTGCGCGAGGAGTTCCTCCGAGACCAGGGGCGTGACCTCGATCTGCAGGTCGAGCCGGTCGAGCACCGGCCCGCTCACGCGCGCCGCATGGCGCACGAGGTCGCGCGGCCCGCAGCGGCAGCCGCGTTTGGGGTGGCCGAGCCAGCCGCACGGGCACTGTTGCGTTGCCTTTTACCAGCCTGAGGCTCAGTGGACAGCGACCGCGTGTATTCCCAAGGGGTTATCCGCTCCAAGTGCGCTCCCTCGGGGACCACCTTCGCAGGCGACGAGTCGATCTGGGGCTGCTGCAACGAACCGTCGCGGAACGGCTCGGGGTCCGGGAGGAGACCGTGGCACTTTGGGAGAAGGGCCTTGCTCGACCGCTGCCGCGCCACTACCCGGGCGTCGTTCAGTTCCTTGGCTACGATCCTGAGGTCCCGTCGGACGCGCTGGCAGACCGGCTCCGCTCCAGCCGTCGCCGACTGGGACTCACCCAGGCGGAACTCGCCACCCGGACGGGGCTCGACGAGGGCAGCGTCTGCCGGTGGGAGTCGGGCGGCCGGCAGCCGAGTCGGGGGATGCTGAACCGCCTGGAGGCGATCCTTACTGCTCTTGAGCGCGGCTCAGGTGGGGACGGTGGGGCCGAATCCACCGAACGCGAGCTTCCGGCGCTGAGTTTCTTCGACCGGACGCGATGGCGCCGTAAGCCGCCCACGGAGCTGACGCACGGCCAACCGACCAGTCTCGGGGATGAAATTCGCCAGCGCCGTCTCGAACTTGGGCTAAGCCAAAAACAGCTCGGCGCTCGGATCGGAGTCGGACGAGCCACGATCTACCGCTGGGAGCGTGGTGAGGCGCACCCGCCCAAAGCCCACCAAACAAAGCTACGCGCGCTACTCGGACGGCGCTGACTTCGATGAGTCCGTACCATCTGGCCTTTCCCGCGTTTCCCTGACACCGAGTTAGGATTGCTGTTGGACTCGGAGGTGGGCCATGGGGAAGCGGCGAGTATTCAGTCGGGAGTTCAAGACGGAAGCGGTGCGGCTGGTGACTGAGCGCGGCGTGTCGGTGGCGCAGGCGGCCAAGGATCTGGGGGTACACGAGACTGTTCTGGGCAGGTGGGTGCGGGGTTTCCGGACCGATTCGGTTCAGGCATTTCCGGGTCGCGGCAGGATGAAGCCTGACGACGCCGAGATCGCTCGGCTGCGGCGTGAGCTGGCGAAGACCAAGGCCGAGCGCGACATCCTAAAAAAAGCCATCGCCTCCTTCGCGAGAGACCAGCGGTGAAGTTCCGCTTCATCGCGAAGCACCGAGGGGTGTGGCGAACGAACGAGATGTGCGAGGCGCTCGGTGTCTCGCGCGGCGGATTCTACGAGTGGCTGCGACGGCCCGAGAGTACCCGGGCGCAGGTCGATCGCCACCTTGTCGTGCACATCCGCACCAGCTTCGAGCAGAGCGATCGCACGTATGGCAGTCCGCGCGTGTGGCGAGACCTGCGCGACTGGGGACACTCATGCGGTCGCCATCGTGTTGCTCGGCTGATGCGTGCCGAAGGCCTGCAGGGCCGTCGCCGGCGGCGTCGACTTCCTTGCGACCATGGTGCACGGCCTGAACATGCGATTGCGTCGAACGTGCTCGATCGACAGTTCCAGGCGGATGGGCCGAACCGTCGCTGGGTGGCCGACTTCACCTATATCTGGACGGCCGAGGGATGGCTGTACGTCGCGGCTGTCCTCGACCTGTTCTCACGACGTGTCGTTGGCTGGTCCATGAGCGCCGAGATGACCACCGAGTTCGTGACGGAAGCCCTGTTGATGGCGATCTGGCGACGAGGTCGTCCCAAGGAGCTGTTGCACCACTCGGACCAGGGAAGCCAATACACGAGCGAAGCCTTCCAGCGGCTGCTCGCGGACCTCGGCATCACGTGCAGCATGAGCCGCAGCGGCAACGTCTGGGACAACTCGGCGATGGAGAGCTTCTTCTCGAGTCTCAAGACCGAGCGTGTGAACCGGAGAAGGTACCGGACTCGCGAGGAGGCGAAGGCCGATGTGTTCGACTACGTCGAACGGTTCTACAATGTGCGTCGGCGGCACTCGACACTGCAGTACCTGAGCCCGGTTGCGTTCGAGGACGCGACGGGATCAGCTTAGAAGCGTGTCAGGAGAATCCGGGCAAGGCCAGCCTACGCCGAGCTACTCAAGCTCGCCCACGAGGAGGGCCTGAAGTCCATCGCCACCGAGCTGGTCCTTCAGCCGAGTGAGGACAATGGCCGTCTTGCGATCGTGAAGGCCGCAGTCGAGACCGAACGCGGACACTTCGAGGGGCTCGGCGATGCCGATCCCAGCAGTGTCGATGCGTTCCTGCAGCCGCACCTCGTCCGCGTGGCCGAGACCCGAGCCAAGGCTCGCGCCCTCCGTGACGCCGTGAACTGCGGCGTCGTCTCCTCCGAGGAGTTGGACGGCGTCAGCCTGGACCGGAGCTCACGCCCCGGACCGGGTGCCCCTGCTCCGCAAACCTCGCGCCCTGCGAGGAACGGCGCGGCCACCACGCGCCCGCGTGGCAATAGCTCGTACCGACCGCGAAGCAACGGCAACGGCTCGCCCGAGCCGATGACCGAAGGCCAGCGCCGATACCTGTTCCGGCTCATGTCTGGGCAGGGCTACCAGAAGGAAGCCGCCGAGAACCGGCTCAAGGACATCTTCGAGGTCTCGGCACTCAACGAGATCACGAAGACTGCCGCGATGAAGATGATCGACGAACTGCTCCAGACCTCCGCCCCCGGAAACGGTGGTGGGAATGGAACAGCGTCGCGTCCTCTCCATTAGTCAGGTCAACTGCTACCTCGGCTGTCCGCTCAAGTACCGCTTCCAGTATGTGGACCAGATCCCGAGACCGTGGCGGGTCGCCGCCATGGCCTTCGGAACATCGGTCCACGCCGCCGTCGAATGGTTCCACAAGGAACGCATGAGCGGCGGAAGTCCGAAGCTGCCGGAAGTCCTCAAGGTCTTCGACGCCGACTGGTACGCGCAGAACGTGGAGCCGCTCGTCTTCTCCGAGCGCGAGTCCCGTGAGGGTCTCGCTGAGAAGGGACGCGCGATGCTCCAGCTCTACGTGGAGTCCACCAATGGCGTGAAGCCCGCGGCCGTCGAGCAGTCCTTCGAACTGGACCTCGCCGATCCCGAAACCGGCGAAGTCTGGGACGTGCGCCTGCGCGGTGTCATCGACCTCGTCGAAGAAGGTGACGTGCTCGTGGACCTCAAGACCGCCGGCCGAACGCTGGAGTCGGGAGGCCTCGAACGGCACCTGCAGCTCTCCGCCTACGCGCTCGCGTACCTGCTCGTCCACGGGCAGATCCCACGGCTCCGGCTGGACATGTTGCTCAAGACCGCTAAGCCGCGGCTTGAACGGCACGAAACCACCCGGTCGCTCGACGATCTGGTCTGGACCGCACGGCTGATCCGCGAGGTCGCACTCGCGATTCAAACCGAGCATTTCTTTCCCAACCCGTCCTGGCGCTGCACGGAGTGCGAGTACTTCGCCCACTGCCAACAGTGGCGAGGGACCTGGCCAGTGCAGTCCGAGGACGAACTCATCGCCATCGGTGATGGGGAAGGTGTCGGCGAGATCGCTGGCGCGTAGGCCTCTCAGAGGTCGTTGCGTGCTATCGGGGGCCACGGACGGCAGCTGATGCCGAAACGTCCGCGACTCGTCGCACCTTCCCTTTGTCTCTTGTTCCTTTCACTCCACCCTGGGCCCACGCGCAAGCGCTTGGGCCCTTCTTCTTTCCCGCCCCTGTCTTGGAGCAGTCCCATGTACGTCTGCGAACTGACGAAACGGAAATACCGCGGCAAGAAGCCACGCGAGATCCGCGGACCCGACGACGTCGTCGCGTTCGTGAGCCCGAGGCTCAGCAAGGAGCAGCGCGAGCACTTCCTCGTGCTCCTGCTCAACGCTCGGCACGAAGTGATGGCTCGCGAGACGGTTTCCGTCGGTAGTCTCAATGCCTCGATCGTCCATCCGCGCGAGGTATTCAAGCCGGCGGTGGTGCAGAGCGCCGCGTCCGTGGTCCTCGTCCACAACCATCCCTCCGGCGATCCCGAGCCCTCGGAGGAGGACCTCTCGATCACCAAGCGCCTCGTCGAAGCCGGGGAACTCCTCGGCATCGGCGTGCTCGACCACGTCATCGTCGCGAGCCGCGGTGTCGTCTCGTTCCGCTCGCGGCAACTCCTGTAGACCGTCCACGCCCCCTCGAAAGGAAACATCGATGTCTCGCCTCATGCTCCACGGCGGATGGTCCGCGACCCTCGCCGACCTCGCCGCCGTTCCCGTCCCGGAAGCCACCGAGTCCTACGTGCCGGTGCCGCACCCGCGGCTCATTGAGGAGATCAAGCTCCACGTGCCTCGCTTCGGCCTCACGATCGAGAAGGAGGAGTACGGCCTGGCCCGCGAGGGCGCCCAGATGTTCGGCGTCCTGACCTGCCGCAACGGCCGTCCGGCGCCAGACTACCACCTGGCGCTCGGCTGCCGCTCGTCGCTGGACCGTTCGCTCAGCATCGGCCTCGTCCTCGGCTCGTCCGTGGTCTGCTGCTCGAACCTCGCCTTTTCGGGCGAGGTCCAGGCGCACCGCAAGCACACGGTCAACGTCTTTCGCGACCTGCCGGACCTGATCTACACGATGCTCTCGAAGGTCTCGTCGATGAGGACGCGGATCGACGGCGAGATCGCGGCGATGAAGTCTCGCGACATCACGCCGCCGACCGCGCACCACCTGATGGTCGAGGCGATCCGGGCGAACGTCCTGTCCGCCTCGCGTCTGCCGAAAGTGATCGAGGCGTGGGAGGAGCCGGCGCAGGCGGAGTTTTCACCGCGCACCGCCTGGTCGCTCTTCAACGCCTTCACCGAGATCGCCAAGACGTCACCGCCGCGGGCGCAGATGGACGGCTCGCTCCGCCTCAGTTCGCTCTTTCGTCGCGAGCTTCAGCTCGCGTAGACCACTTACCCGAGGCCGCCCTTCAGCGGACGGCCTCGCTTCACGTCCAGCCGACGCGAGGTGTCGCTGGGACGACGCTAGCGTCGGGAATCCGACGAGGTGGCCTCGCAGAATTCTGCGAACTCGCAGGTCTTGGCGAGACTGCCATAATCCGTTTGCGGACATGTCATTGCGTCACAATCGCGGCGGAAATTCGCAAAAATCGGCGAAACAGCTCCCGCAGGGCTGACGGCCGGATGACTCCGACGCCTTCTGTCGCCATGTTGTGTAGCAATGAGTTACACGATTGCCAGACAAAGGCGTTGCAAATGGCACGATTCGCGCTCGACTCTCACCGCAAGCAGCAGGCCAGACCCCAACGCCGACCTAATAACCGGTGACTCGCCACGTGCCTCTAGCAAGAGCATTCAGTCCCCTGAGCCGCTCACCGCAGCCTCCGTTCAGGCGGCGCCGCGCGTTGCGCACGTGCGTGACTGCTTGTTCGATGATTGGGCTGGCGATCCTGGGCCTCGTCTCTTGTTCAGACCCTCCCACTTCGCCCCGTGTCCGCACAGTGACCGGGTCCGATGTCTCGCCTGCATGGTCGCCGACCGGAGACTCCATCGTCTTCGTCCACATGGTCAGCGACGCGGCGGACACCCTTCCTAGCGGCATCTATGTTATTGGCGCCGACGGCGGAGGCCAGCGGCTGCTACGAGCAGGCTTCACCCGCTCCGTGGATTGGTCCCCCGACGGCCAGCATCTCGTCTACGACACTCCCAGCGGTTTGTTTGTTTGCACGTCTCTGGGTGATTCGGCGACTCAGGTTCTTGCCGGGTCCGCGTACTTCCCGTCCTGGTCACCAAGCGGAGACAGGATCGCATTCGACGATGTCACGAACGTCTGGACGATTCCTGCTGTCGGTGGAACCCCGCTCTGTGTGACGACGGCTCTGGGTGGCGGGCGAGATCCCAGTTGGTCGTCGGACGGAACTGCACTGGCCATCCTCGCTGGCTTGCCCGGGGGAACGGGCGGGGAAGTCGCAATCGTCACGGAGGCTGGAACCCTACTCGGCCGAGTGACGAATGACGCGAACGAGGACCGCGCGCCAGCTTGGTCACCGAACGGCGCTCGGATCGCGTGGAACCGCTGGGTCAAGGGAAGCGATGGCCGAGTCGTGCCGCAGTTCTGGATCGCCGACACGTCGGGCGCCAATGCCCGTTTTCTCCTCGTCGGCGAGGGCACGATCGACTGGGCTCCGAGCGGCTCACAGCTCGTGTGTTCCCGATCTACAGCTGCTGGATACAAACTCTTCACCATCAACCAAGATGGCACGAACTTGAATCAGATCAGTCGTTGAGCATCGAACGTCCCCCTACCATGGAGGGAGCCAATCATGCAGGCCGTGAAGATGCTGTGCGTCGTCATTCTCTTTCAGTTCCTCGCAGTGCCAGCCCACGCCGGCGCCAATACCGGCGGGCGAATCTGGGTTTCGTGGGATCGTGGCGGGCTGGTCACTGATCTCAACGTCGTTCAGTTCGACCAGCAGGACTTCTACGTGCACATCGACGGCGCTCCCGATGTCGCAGCGCTGGGTTTTCAGCTCATGTTCAACGTCGATGGGGACTCGACCATCGCGTTGACGACGGCGGAGCCCGACAGTCAGGTGGGGTGGGCCGAGCCCGCCGAGGCCAACGCCGTCTTCCTCGGAGATTCGGCCTACAACTGGGCCATTCACTTTCCTGTCGGACATGAACGGACCAAGATCAGGTACCTGATGAGTTCGCCGCTTGAGGGCGATACCCTCCGTGGGTCGGTCTGGATTCAGAGCGCTCTCGTGCAGGACAGCCAGGGGCAGATCGACACCTTGGCGATCTGCGCCCAGGCGCGCATCACTGGAGTGACCGGGCCACAGTTCAGCGTCCCGACGGACAGTCTTCCGGGCCTGGCAATCGTGGAGTTCGCTCCCGGCGCCGTAGTCGGCGGCCATCAGTTCATCTTCCCCAGCGACATCGTGAACGAGCAGGTGCGCGACAGCCTCACGTCCGGCGCTGCGTTCACTGTCGCCAAGCGCGTCTTCCCGTTGGCGACCGACGGGGAGACAACGCGAATCGGCGTCGCGGGGGACACGGTCGAGGTCCGCGACCTCTCGCGCATGTACGTCGTGAAGGTCTCGGACTTCACCCCCGTGGCTGCACACCTCGAATTCCTGGCCGGTTCATCCCAGGTTGAAAACGCCCAGCCCGTAGCGGCCTTGGTTGCTCACCGCGTGCCGAATGATCCGCGGTACGCCGAGCAGTGGCACTTGGCGAGCAGTGGTGCCGCGGCCATTGGAGCGCCGCAGGCATGGGATGCGAACATCGGTTCGAGCGGTCTGCTAGTCGCGATTCTCGACTCTGGCATCGACTACCACCATCCGGAAGTCGACCCGAATCAAGACCAGAGCCGCTTCATTCGCGGGCACGACTACGGGGATTCCGATGATGACGTCTTCGATGACACGCCGTCCAACGATCGTGGTCACGGAACATCCGTCGGAGGCCTGATCGGTGCCCTGACCGACAACAGCACCGGTGTTGCCGGGATCATGTGGCAGGGCAAAGTGCTCGTCCACAAGACGGCGGATCAGGTCGGCACCTGCCCGGCGTCGTGTTTCAGCTACCACCCCAGCTACGCCGTCGCGGCAGCCCTTGACGATGCCGTGCGCCGCGGCGCCAGAGTCATCAACATGTCGATCGGATATCCGTTCGCCGTACCCAGCATCAACGACATTCTCTTCAAGGCATGGTGGGACGTCGCCCACGGGGATCCCATTGCGGTCGCCAGCTACACTGCCTACCGCCTCGGTGCGACGCTTGTGGCCTCGGCCGGCAACGATGGGCATAACTGGGTGGACAAGCCCGCGGCGTTCCCGTGGGTCCTCAGCATCGGCGCGAGCGACGTCAACGGCAACCGCGCGAGCTTCTCGAACTACGGGGCACGTCTCGACTTCCTTGCCCCGGGCGAGAACACCTTGACCCTGGCGATGATGGATCAGTTCAACGGCTATACGTACTTCTCCGGAACTTCGGCCTCGGCGCCCGTCACGACCGGTTCGGCGGCGCTCCTGGTAGCTGAGTCCGGAGCCCGATCGCTGAACTTGAGCAACGAAGACGTCATGAACCTGATGAGGCTCGGCTGTCGCGACATCACCACGAGTGGTGTCGGCTGGGACGAGTTCACGGGCTACGGATACCTCGACGTCTCCCGGACCCTTGGCCGGGTGCGCGCTCCCTACCGAGTGCTGCGCGGTAGCGTGCAAGGGGGCGCGGCGACGATGATCTGGGACAGGCACAAGCAGACGTTCCTCGGGAACAGCGATTTGCCTGGCGGAGAGTACTGGGTGCAAACGTACGAAGTTCGTAACCATGTCGACTACTGTGGACCCACCTCGGAGATCGCTCTCGCCTGGGGGCGCGAGCGGGATAGCCGAGGGTGGTCTACCGCTAACCCAAACAGCGCGCTGCCCTTCGCCACTGTTGAGAACGTGACGGCCAGCGGATTCGACGTGGTGACGTACGTGCATTGGGTCCTCTACGACATTCTGGGCTCGACGCACTTTCGAGGATGGTGGCCGTGCCAGCCGACGCAGGCGTCGATGGCGTACACCGCGTCGACGCGGTCGGTGCTGTCCTCCGTCGGTATCACAGGCTCGCACGTTGACTGCGCCGGGACGTGGCGTGCGTCCACCTGCGGCGGCGAGGGAGACCTGAATTACGCCTGGTACGAGCGGCCGCCGGGCGGGGCCTGGTCGGGCGTAGTCGCGACGACCCCGGACTACACGCGCTACCTCAGCGGCACGGACCTCGAACTGAAGCTCGAAGTCACGAGCAATGGCGTGGCCCTGGCGGACACTCACTACGTGACCTATCGAGCGTGCGTGGTCGACGTGCCGTCGATGGAGCCGGTTCGCGTGCTGCGACTTGCGATCTCTCCCAACCCCGCGACTGGGCGGACCTCCTTCGCTGTGGAGTTGCCGGCTGAGGATCACGTACGCCTGTCCGTGTACGACGTCAGCGGACGGCTCGTCCACCAGGTCGTCGACGCCCAACTTCCGGCTGGCGAGCATCGCTTCGAATGGTCACTGGGACTGGGGGGCGAGAAGCAAGTGCGAAGTGGACTCTACTTCGCGCGATTGGTCACGAGTCGAGGGACGAAACTCTCTCGCGTCGTCATTGTTGACTGAAGACAACCCACTTCGGGGCCGCCACCTTCGCCGGTGCAGCGGCCCCGAAGGTCGGGTGATCAATGCCGCTCGAACATGAAGACTGCTCACGGAGGGCCGCATGCCGCAGACTCCGTTGGAGAACGTTGTCAGCCACTGGCACAAGCTGATCGAGAACTTCCAGACCTCCCCCAAGGACTTCTACACCTCGGTCGAACTGGCCCTCGATCGCCGGCACGTCCCGGGCCTCAAAACCTCGCGGGTGAAGTGGAGTGAGGGCGGGCTGCTGTCGCCCGACCGCGAGTACCTGCGTGTCGAGGGCGACCGCCACACCTTCGACATCTGCGCCGCCCCCTTCGGCAGTGGGTTCTTCTTCTCCTCGTGGACGACACAGAAGCAGGCCCGCTTCGTCTTCCTGTACCTCGTCTCCTTCGCCCTGTTGACGCTCTTGATCGGCTGGATCCTGCAGCAAGCGACGAACGTCGTCTGGCGTGGCTCATACGGTCTGGTGACCTGCCCCCCGGAAGCTGGTGCAGCTTGAGTCGCTATCCTCCGGTAGCCTGCGGGCGAAGGAGGGGCGATGGCGAGGACCGGCAAGCGGTACACGGAAGAGCAGATCATTGGGATCCTGAAGGAAGCGTCGGCGGCCAAGAACATCGGCGACGTGATCCGGCGACACGGGATCTCGGCGCACACGTACTACCGGTGGAAGACGAAGTACGCCGGGATGGATGTGAGCGAGGCGCGGCGGCTCAAGGCGCTCGAGGAAGAGAACCGGCGGCTGAAGCAGTTGGTGGCCCAGCAGGCGCTGGACAACCAGATCTTGAAGGAGCTGCTGGGAAAACACTCGTGACGGCCGCGGCCCGGCGCG
>JBJTRI010000137.1:0-48731 GCA_046076045.1 bacterium | reverse complement strand
GCACCCGCGCGTGCAGCGCTTCAACGAGGTGCTGGCCGCCCGCATGACCGAGGCCGAAGCGATCACGCTCACCGAACTGCTCGAGCGCATCTACGCCACCGACTGATCGCGAGCGGTCGCCATGACGCACGACGGGCGCGTCCCCTCGCGGGACGCGCCCGTCGTGTGTGACGGCGAGGCGATCAGCCGCCGATCGCGCTCATGCCGCGCTCGGGCTGCACGAAGCCCGGCTGCGCGATGAGGTGGCCCGGGGCCTTGCGCAGCACCGCCGAGCGCAGCAGCGCCTCGACCGCGTCGTCGTCAGCACCGCTTCGCAGCACGTGGCGGACGTCGTACTCGGTGGTCGCGAACAGGCAGGTGCGCACCTGACCGTCGGCGGTCAGGCGGATGCGGTCGCAGGTGCCGCAGAACGGCTTGGTCACCGAGGCGATCACCCCGACGCGACCCTGTCCGTCGCGGTAGCGGAACGTGCGCGCCGGCGCGCTCGGATCGTCGTCGGCCTCGGGATCCAGTGCGAACGCCTCGCCCAGTCGCGCCAGCACCTCGTCCGAGGGCACGAGCTGCGACAGGTCCCAGCGCCGCTCGAAGTCGAGCGGCATCCACTCGATGAAGCGCAGCTCGAAGCCCTCGTCACGCGCCCAACGGGCGAGCGGCACGATCTCGTCGTCGTTGTGCCCGCGCATGAGCACCGCGTTGACCTTGATGGGCGCGTAGCCCTGCGCGCGCGCGGCCTCGATGCCGTGCAGCACGTCGTGGAGCCGGTCGCGGCGCGTGAGCTCGCGGAAGCGGTCGTGCCGCAGCGTGTCCAGCGAGACGTTGAGCCGGCGCAGCCCAGCCGCGCGCAGCGCGTCGCCCATCTCGGGCAGCCGCAGACCGTTGGTGGTGAGCGCCAGGTCGAGCCCGGGGGCCAGCTCGGCGAGCATGCGCACCAGCACGGGCAGGTCGGCCCGCACCGTGGGCTCGCCGCCCGTGAGCCGGATGCCGTGCACGCCGCACTCCACGCACACGCGCGCGACGCGGGCGAGTTCCTCGTAGGTGAGGAGGTCGGCCTTCGGCAGCCACGGCATGCCCTCGGCGGGCATGCAGTACACGCACCGCAGGTTGCAGCGGTCGGTGACCGAGAGCCGGAGGTCCCGGACGGTGCGGCCGTGGCGATCGGTGAGCGGGGCGCGAAGGGGCATGGGGTCTCGGTGGGGGCGGGATGCGCGGACGAGCGCACAGTCTAGGGCGGCGCTCGGGCCAGCGTCCACGGGCATGCGGGGGGCCTGCACGCGGGGGCGGGCGTGCGCTATAGTCGGCGACGCGCCGGAACCCCGGCGCGGGGGGCGCGCCGCAGGCGCCGACCGCCCGTCGCGAACCGCGAGGATGCCGTCATGCCGTTGTGCGTCTACCTGTGCTACACGCCGGGTTGCAACACCAAGATGGACCGCTGGATGCCCACCGCCGAGGAGGGCGCCGCGGCCGAGTTCGAGTGCCCGCGCTGCGGCGTCGTCATGCAGTGCGCGTGGACCGGCTCGCAGATGAAGACGCCCAACCTCAAGGACGCGGGCGAGTTCAAGAACGCCAAGGCGCGCTGACGCGCCTGCGGGGTGTGCTCAGGCCCCCGGCGGCGGGCCGAGCATGAGGTCGAGCGCCGACAACTGGCGCTCCACGTAAGCGCGGTCCACCGCATCGGGCCGCATCGCGAGGTAGGCGGTGAGGCTCTCCTGCGCCTCGCGGTAGCGATCGAGCCGGTAGAGCAGCAGGCCATGGTCGCGCGTCTCGGCGGCGTCCTCGGGGTGCATCGCGAGCAGCCGTTCCACCGCGGACAGCGCCCCGCGCTCGTCGCCGGCCTTGAGGCACGCGACCTTCCGGTTGTAGAGCAGGCGCGCGATCATGCCGCGCTTGCCCAGCGAGCGGATCATGCCGGGGTCGTACGAGGCCATGCCGCCCGACCCGAGCTGGATGAGGCGGCGGCAGTCCTCCTCGGTGACCGACGCACCGTGGTCGTACGGGTCGAGCAGCAGGTCGCCGGGCTCGCCCGCGAGGCGCACGAGGAAGTGGCCGGGGAAGCCCACGCCCTCGAACGGCATGCCGAGCCGCCAGCCGATCTCCATGAACAGGATCGAGAGCGTGAGCGGGATGCCGAGGCGGCGTCGCATGACCTCGTGCAGCGACGAGTTGACCGGGCTGTAGTAGTCGCGCACGTCGCCCTTGAACCCGAGCTCCTCGAACATGAAGTTGCGCAGGCGCGCGAGTCGCTGCAGGTTGTTCCACTCCGGGTCGAGGCGTTCGGCCAGCGTGGTGGCCCAGCGGTCGAGCTGCGCGAGGTCGGCTTCGAGGTCGATCGTGGGATCGTCCTCGGCCGCCACGAGCAGCGCGGCGTGCGCGAGGTCGATCGCCGCCTCGGGGCGGCGCATCATCTCGAGGAAGCAGGTGCGGACGGAGGTGGGATCGGTCATGGCATCACCGTCGGGGCGTGAGGAGGGCGAGGTGCGCGACGTGGCGGGTCTGCGACGCGCGCTGCTCGCATGGTACCGCCGCGAGCGGCGGGACATGCCATGGCGCGAGACGCGCGACCCGTACCGCATCTGGGTGTCCGAGATCATGCTGCAGCAGACGCAGGTGGTGACCGCCACCCCCTACTACCTGCGCTTCGTGGAGCGGTTCCCCGACGTGGCCGCGCTGGCGCGCGCCCCGCTCGACCGCGTGCTCGCCGCGTGGGCGGGACTCGGCTACTACCGGCGCGCCCGTCTGCTGCACGAGGCCGCGCGGGTCGTGGTGCGCGAGCACGCCGGGCGCGTGCCCGACGAGGCCGAGGCGTTCGGCGCCCTGCCCGGGGTGGGCCGCTACACGATGGGTGCGGTGCTCAGCATGGGTTTCGGTCGCTCCCTGCCGGTCCTCGATGGGAACGTGGCGAGGGTGTTCGCGCGCTGGACCGCCCGGCCGCTGGTGGTGAAGCGCCCGGCCGACGCCAAGGTGTTGTGGGCCATGGCCGAGCGACTGGTGCCGAGCGGCCGCGGGGCGGCGCCGGGCGACTGGAACCAGGCGCTCATGGAACTGGGCGCGACCGTCTGCACCCCGCGCTCGCCGCGTTGCGACCGCTGCCCGGTGAGCCGGTGGTGTGCCGCGCGCGCCGCCGGGCGGCAGGAGGAGTTGCCGCCAGCGGCCGACCGCCGCGCCACGGTGCGTGTGCGCCGCGCGCTCGCGCGGGTGCGGGCCGGGGCACGCGTGCTGCTGGTGCGCGCACGCGGGGCGCACCTCGACGGCCTGTGGGAGCCACCGGCGGTGGACCTGTCCCGTGGCGACGATGCGGCCGCGCGGCTCGGCGAGGGGCTCGAGTCCCTCGGCGTGCGTGTGGAGCTGCGCGCCACGCGCGAGCGGTTCGAGCACACCATCACGCACCACGCCATCACCGCGCGCGTCTGGGAGGGCGAGGTGTCGGGGCGCATGCCGCGACTGCCCGCGCACGCGCGCTGGGTCGCGGCCGACGGCGGTGGGCTCGCACTGGGTGCGCTCGCGCGCCGCGTGCTCGCGGCCGCACCGCCCGCTCGCCGCCCGCGCCGCGGCTGACCGCACCGGCGAGCACGCACTCGAGTCGGCGATGCGGGGCAAGCGAACGCCCCCGGTGGGCGCGAGCCTCACCGGGGGCGTCGAGGACGCCTCACCGCACCGTCAGACCAGCTTGGCCGTGAGCGTGATGTTGGTGCTCAGCAGGCGCGAGATGGGGCAGCCCGCCTTCGCACCCGCGGCGATCGCCTGGAAGCGCTCGTCGTCGATGCCCGGCACCGAGGCCTCGAGCTCGAGCGCCGAGGTGCTCACCGTGGGCTTGCCGTCCACCGGCTCGAGCGTGACGGTGGCGCGCGCCGACAGGCGGGTCGGCGTGAAGCCGGCCTTGCCCAGCTCGGCCGAGGTCGCCATCGCGTAGCACGCGGCGTGCGCGGCGGCGATCAGCTCCTCGGGCGTGGTGCCGGCGCCCTGCGCCTCGAAACGCTTCGCGAACGTGTAGAGCTGCGAGGCGAACGCGCCCGTCGAGGCGCTCACCTGACCCTTGCCTTCCTTGAGGCTGCCTTCCCAGACGGCCGACGCGGTGCTCTTGATCGCCATGGTGCGGACTCTCCGTATGTGGTGCGGGTGGGGGATGGTGGTGGTGGGTGCGGACGCGGCATCGTAGCGCGGTTCGGGCGCGGATGCCCGGGACGCGGCCCCGCGCGCGTGGGGTTCGATGCGCGCGGGGCCGCCGGGATTCAGGCGTCGGTCGCGCCCAGCCCCGGGTTCGGCGTGCCCGTCGCCAGCCCGGGTGCGGCCGGGACGGCCGGTGCGGCGCGCTCGGGTGCGTGCGCCGCCGGGACCTCGGTGCGGTGAGCGTGCGGGGCGTCGGCCGGCTTCGAGAACCAGCGCGCCGCCCATACGCCGCACCACGCCCCGAAGTCGTCGAGCCACGTGTACACGACCGGCACCACGATGAGCGTGAGCAGCGTGCTCGTGATGAGCCCGCCGATCACCGCGTGCGCCATGGGAGCGCGGAACTCCGAGCCTGCGCCGAGCGCGAGTGCGGTCGGCAGCATGCCGAAGATCATGGCGAGCGTGGTCATGAGGATGGGGCGCAGGCGAAGCTCGCCCGCGTCCACGAGTGCGTCCTCGCGGCTGCGACCCTCGCCGCGCGCTTGGTTCGCGAAGTCCACGAGCAGGATGGCGTTCTTGGTCACCAGCCCCATCAGCATGATGATGCCGATCATGCTCATGATGTTGAGCGAGCCGCGCGTGAGCGCGAGCGCGCTCATGACGCCGACGAGCGAGAGCGGCAGCGACAGCATGACGGCGAGCGGCGTGAGGAAGCTGCCGAACTGGCTGGCGAGGATGATGTAGAGGAACACCACCGCCATGGTGAGCGACTCCGACATGTAGCCCACCGTCTCGGCGAAGTCGGCCTGCTCGCCACCGAAGTCGAAGCTGTAGCCGGGCGGCAGATCGACCTTGGCGAGCCGGCTCTGGATCTCGTTCGTCACGTCGGTGAGCGGACGGCCCTGGTAGTTGCCCTCGATCGTCACGACGCGCTCGAGGCGCTGGCGGTCGATCTGCGCCGGGGCGCCGTCGGCGCGCAGGCGCGCCACCTGCGACAGCGGCACCATGACCGCGCTGCCCGTGGCCGGGTCCACCTGCGAGGTGGCGACCGGCGTGCGCAACAGGTCGGTGCGCGACTCGCGGTACTCGGGCGCCATGCGCACCACGACGTCGTGCGACAGGCCCGCCGGGTCCTCCCAGTCGCCCGCGGTCTCGCCCGAGAGCACGGGGCGCAGCGTGGCGCCGACCTGACCCACCGACAGGCCGACCTGCGCGGCGAGGTCGCGGTCCACGTCCACCAGCAGCTCGGGCTTGCGACCGTCGAGCGACGACTGCAGTTCGACGAGCCCCGGCACGTCGCGGATCGCGGCGAGCGTGGCCTCGGACAGACGCTGCAGCGTCGGCAAGTCGGGGCCGTTCAGGTTGAGCACGATGGGCGCGGTCGCCCCGCCCACCGCACCGGCGTCGAGGATGCGCGCGTTGGCGCCGCTGAAGCGCGGCAGGCCCTCGCGCAGTTCGGCCTCGAACGCCTGCTGCGACAGGGCGCGGTCGTGCCGCGGCTTGAGCTTCACGTACAGCGTGCCGCGGTTGACCTCGCGGTTGTGCGCGTCGCCGCCGATCGTGAGGTAGGTGTGCATGACCTCGGGGCGCTCGCCGAGCCAGCGCGCGATCTCGAGCCCCTTCTGTCGCGTGTACTCCATGGACGAGCCGACCGGGGCCTCGAACGAGACGTAGGTCTCCTCGTCGTCGGAGCGCGGCATGAACTCGCCGCCCACCAGCCCGACCGCCGGCATCGCGAGCGCGATCACGAACGAGGCGGTGGCGATCGCCATGGTGAGGCCGCGATGCGCGAGCGCCCAGCGGATGACGCCGCGGTAGCGCCGTCCGAGCGCCTCGAACGAGTCGTTGAAGCGGCGCAGCGCCTTGCCGACCGGACCCTTGGGCGGGCCGCCCTCGGCCTGCGGGTCGTACCAGCGCGCCGACAGCATGGGGTCGAGCGTGAACGACACGAACAGCGACACGGTGACCGCGAACGCGACCACGATGCCGAACTGGAAGAAGAACCGGCCCACGATGCCGCCCATGAACGCGACCGGCACGAACACCGCGAGGATCGAGAGCGTGGTGGCGAGCACGGCGAACCCGATCTCGGCCGTGCCCTTGCGTGCGGCCTCGAAGTGGTCCGCGCCGCGTTCGACGTGACGCACGATGTTCTCGCGCACCACGATGGCATCGTCGATCAGGATGCCGATCACGAGCGACAGCGCCATGAGCGTCATGGTGTTGAGCGTGAACCCGAACATGTAGAACGCGAGGAACGCCGAGATCACCGAGACCGGGAGCGTGAGGCCGGTGATGACGGTCGAGCGCCACGAGTTCAGGAACACGAACACGATGAGCACGGTGAGGATGGCGCCCTCGAACAGCGTGCGCTGCACGTCGTGCACCGAGTGGCGGATCCACTCCGAGTTGTCCTGGATGACCTCCATGCCCACGCCGCTCGGCAGCGTGCGGTTGAGGTCCTCGACCGCGGCCTTGACCGCGTCGGCGATGTCCACGGTGTTGCCGCCCGAGACCTTGCGGATCTCGAGCGCGACCGCGCGCTCGCCGTTCACGAACGCGGCGTCGCGCTCCTCCTTCTGGGCGTCCTCGATGCGCGCGACCTGCGACAGCCGCACGCTGGCCCCGCCGCGCACGCCCACGATGACGTCACCGAACTGGCGCGGCTCCACGACGCGGCCCTTCACGCGCACGAGGTTCTCGGACGCGCCGCGCTGCACGCGGCCCGCGGGCACGTCGGTGTTCTCACGCCGCAGCGCGGCCACCACCATGTCGGGTGAGATGCCGAGCGCGTCCATGCGGTCGGGCAGCAGCAGCACGTGGATCTCGCGCCGCACGCCGCCGGCCACCGTGACGCTGCCGACGCCCGAGATGTTCTGCAGGCGGCGGGTGACGTCCTCCTCGGCCAGCTCGGTGAGGTCGCGCAGCGACTGGCGCTCGCCGCGCAGCGAGAACGTCAGGATGGGCTGGGCGCCGGGGTCGAAGCGCGCGATGACGGGCGGGTCGATGTCGCGCGGCAGGTCCTGGCGGATGGCATCCACCTTGGCGCGCACATCGGCGGTCGCGTCCATGATGCGCGTCTGCAGGCGGAACTCGACCAGCACCTGCGAGTAGCCCTCGTTCGAGTACGAGGTCACCTTCTTCACGCCCTCGACCGAGTTGATCGCGCGCTCGATGCGCTTGGTGACCTCGCGCTCCACGGCCTCGGGCGAGGCGCCCGGGTAGCTGGTCGTGATGTTGACGAACGGGAAGTCCACCTTGGGGAACAGGTCCACGCCGAGTCGTCGGTACGAGAACAGCCCGAGCGCGACGAGGCTCAGGATCATCATGGTGGCCAGGACCGGCCGCTTGATGGAGAGGTCGGAGAGGAACATCGGCTCAGCGCTCCTTCCCGGTGACGCGCGCCGGACGACCCTCGACGAAGCCCTCGACCGGGCCCGTCACCGCGCGCTCGCCCTCGGCGAGTCCCGACAGCGCCTCGACGAGGTCGCGCGCGTCGTCGCGCAGCCCCGCGCGCACCGTGCGGCGCGTCAGGCGACCGTCGGCGAGCACCCAGACGTGCGTGGAGTCGTCGTCGCGCCGGAACGCGGCGCCCGGCAGCGCGAGCGCGCGCCGCACCTCGCGCGTCACCACGCTGCCCGAGGCGAACAGCCCGCCGACCAACCGGCCCGACGGGTTGGGCACGCTCACGTAGACCTTGACCTGACGCGTCGCCGGGTCGGCCTGCGCGTTGACGCGCGAGATGCGGCCCGCGATCGCGCCGTCGTCGAACCCGGTCACCATGAGGCGGACCTCCGCGCCGGGGCGCAGTCGCGACACGTACTCGCTCGGCACGTTCGCCTCGAACTCGAGCCGGCGGGTGTTGGCGACCACGAACAGCAGGTCGCCGGTGCCGACGCGCGAGCCCGCCTGCACGCGACGCGTGGTCACCACGCCCGCGCCCGGTGCGCGCACGGTCGCGTCGGCGAGCCGCTTGGAGGCCGCGGCGTCCTCGGCGAGTGCGGCGCGCCACAGCGCCTCGGCGGCCTCGACGTCGCGCTGCGACACCGCACCCTCGGCGAGCAGGTTGCGCTGGCGCTCGTGGTCGGCGGCCGCGCTCTTGAGGCGCGCCTTGGCGCTCGCGGCGTTGGCGTTCACGAGCTCGTCGCGGAAGCGCGCGAGCACCTGACCCTCGCGCACCGACTCGCCCTCGCGCACGAGCACCTGCTCGACGACGTCGTCGAACGGCGAGGTGATGCGCGCCTCCCAGTCGGCCGCGAGCGTGCCCGAGACCGGCACGCCGGCGGTGAGGTCGGCGCGCGTGACCGCGGCGAGGTCGCCGGGCGCGAGCAGGACGGTGTCGGCCGCGGCGCGACCGGCGGCGGGCGGCTGGGGGGCGCCGCCTCCGCAGCCGACGAGCGTCGTGACCAGACCGACGATGAGGACGAGGGCGGGGATCGGGAACGGGATGCGGGCCATGTCAGTCGTCCTCACGGGGCGGGAGTTCCTGGGCGAGTTCGTCGAGCGAACGGTCACGCGTGGCGATGGGGGTGCCGGCCGCACGCTCGAGGCGCGCGAGCGACAGACGGTAGTCCTTGAGTGCGAGCACCTCGTGGACCTGCGCGTTCTGCATGCGCAGGCGCGCGTCCGAGACCTCGAGCTGGGTGGCGAGACCGTTGCGCCAGCGCACCTCGGCGAGGTGGTGGGCGCGCTCGGCGAGCCGTGCGGTGCCGCGGCGCGCGACGAGCGTGGCGAGCGCCTGATCCACGCCGAGTCGCGCCTTGGCGAGTTCGACCTCGGCGCGGCGGCGCGTCTCCTCGCGCTGCGCGCGCGCGAGCACGAGCTCCTGCGAGGCGCGCTGCACGCTGCCGAGCGTGCGGAAGCCCGTGAACAGCGGCCACTCGAGCCGCACCGTGGCGTCCACCGAGCGCTGGAACTGCGTGCGCTCGGGCGTGCCGTCGGCGGGGAACGCCTGGTGCGACACGGTCGCGGTGGCCGCCAGCTCGGGCCACCAGCCGGCGCGCTCGGCGCGCAGTGCGGCCTGACGCGCCTCGACCATGGCGTCGGCGCCGAGCACGGCGGGACGCCGCGACGCGTCGCCCGGCGTGCCCTCGGGCACCGGCACCGGCAACGTCGCGCCGAAGGCGAGGGGCGTCTCGAGCACGAGCGGCTGCGCGAGCGGCAGCCCGAGCGCGCGCTTGAGTTCGAGCAGCGCGAGGTCGGCCGCCGCGCGCGCGTCGACCACCAGCGGTTCCTGGTTGGCCGCGTCCACCTGCGCCTGCAGCAGGTCGTACTCCGAGCGCGAGCCCTGACGGTGCAGCAGTTCGACCTGACGCAGGTGCTCGCGCGCGCGGTCGCGCCCTTCGCGCGCGATCCCCACCACGGCGCGCGCGTAGAGCGCGTTCCAGTAGGCGTTCTGCGTGGCGAGCGTGACGTCGGCCGCGGTCTGGTCGCGGTCGCTGAGGGCCGAACGGATCACCGCATGCGCCGCCTGCAGCCCGGCCCCGACGCGCCCGCCCGACCACAGCAGCTGGCGCGCGGTGACGTCGAGGTTCCAGCCGTGTACCGCGCCGAACGGGGTGTTGGCGAACAAGTCGCCGAGTCCGCTCGTGTCGGTGTCGGTGACGCCGCGGAAGATGGAGTCGAACTTGCGGTTGTAGCCGACCGTGCCGGTGACGCTCGGCAGCGCCTCGGAGCGCGCCTCGACGATGCGGCCGCGCGCGATGCCGACGCCGGCGCGCGCCGCCTGCATGGCGGTGCCGTTCTCGAGTGCGCGCTCGACGGCCTGCTCGAGCGAGAGACGGAGCGTGTCGGTGCTTCCCGGGGCCGCGGGGCGCGGGGCCGCGGCAGCGGGCGAGGCGAGTGCGGTGAGCAGCAGGAGCAGGGCGAGCGGGCGCTTCATGCGCGGGTCTCCGGGGTGGCGAGTCCGTCGAGGACGAGGTCGAGGCGCTGGCGGAGGTCGTCGAGCAGCGGGACCTCCGGGGTGCGGCGCGCCGTGGGGCAGGGCGTGCACAGCCAGCAGTACAGCGTGGTCATGTAGACGGCGGACAGCAGCGACTCGAGCAGCTCGGCGGGCGCGTCGCGGCGCAGTTCACCCGCGGCCTGGCCCTGCTCGATCACGCGCACCACGAGCGTCTCCCAGCGGCGGGCGTCGTCCTCGGTGGGGGCGAACGCCTGTCGCATCCACTCCATGAACACGGTGCGCGAGAGCTCGCGATCGGCCGTCCACGCCGAGGCCGCGAACGCGTACAGCTCGTGCAGCTTGGCGCGTGCGGGCGCGGATCCGGCGAGCAGCGTGGTCGCGTTGGCCTCGGCGAGCGCGGCGCGCTCCTCCGAGAGGAACGCGAGCACCGACTCCTTGCGCGGGAAGTAGTTGAAGAACGTGCCGCGCGCGACGTCGGCGCGCTCGGTGATGTCGTCCACCGTGGTGGACTGGAACCCGCGTTCGCGGAACAGCGAGACGGCGGCCTCGAAGATGCGGCGGCGCGTCTCCTCCTTCCTGCGTTCGCGACGGTTGGGCTCGACGACGGTCATGGCGGCGGGTTCCGGGGCGGGAGGGCGGCGGCGGGCGCGACGACGGCCCGCAACGAGGCATTCTTGGACCGCAGTCTAATCTTGGACGGGGTCCACGTTCGTCATGGGTGCGACAAGTCGCGCGGGGTCCGGGTTGCGCCCCCACCGCGCGCGGGCGAAGGTGTGCCCGCCGTCGCGCGCGACGGCTTTCCCGCCACCTGACACGACCCCGCCCCGGGGTCCGCATCATGGGGGGAACCGCGCCCGTCGCGGGGTTCCCCGACATCCCTAGTCCAGGAGGAAGCCGCATGCGTTCCCGAGTCCACGTCCTCGCGATCCTCGCCAGCCTCGCGCTCGTCGCGGGTGCCGCGCACGCCGCCGACACCAGCGCGCCCGCCACCGAGGCCGCGAAGGCCGCCCCGAAGGTCGAGGCCACCAAGGCCGCCGCCCCCGATGCCGCCATCGCCGCGATCGACGCGCAGATCAAGAAGGCCGCCGTGGACAAGAAGAACCCGGCGTGGCGCACCAAGCTGCCGATGCCGACCGTGGTCAAGTTCGACCCGGCCAAGACCTACCTGGTCCGCATGGCCACGAACAAGGGCGACGTCGTGATCAAGTTCCGCCCCGACGTGGCGCCGATGCACGTCACGAGCTTCATCTACCTCACGCGCATGGGCTTCTACGACGGCCTCAACTTCCACCGCGTGATCACCAACTTCATGGCGCAGGGCGGCTGCCCGCTCGGCACCGGCACCGGCAGCCCCGGCTACCAGTTCAACGGCGAGTACAGCCCGTCGGTGACGCACAACCGTCCGGGTCTGCTCAGCATGGCGAACGCCGGCCCGGGCACGGACGGCAGCCAGTTCTTCCTCACGTTCGTCCCCACCAAGTGGCTCGACGGCAAGCACACCATCTTCGGCGAGGTCGTCGAGGGCATGGACACGCTCAAGGCGCTCGAGGCGAAGGGTTCGCAGAGCGGGCAGACGAGCGAGCGCCTGTTCATGACCCGGTTGACGGTCGAGGTGAAGTGACCCGGACCGGGTGCGTGAACGCACGCGCCCACGTCGGGTAAGGTGACGGCCCCGGGAGCCCGCGCTCCCGGGGCCGTCGTTCGTCCGCTCACGGAGGAGTGTCCATGGCCTCGGGTCCCCGCATCCCGTTCTCCGGCGTCCTGCTCGTCGTCTTCGGCGCCCTGTTCCTCGCCGACCAGCTCGGTGCGCTGGCGTTCGGCAGCGTGTTCAAGACGTGGTGGCCCGCGCTGCTCGTGCTCGCCGGACTGCTCAACCTGATCGAGCGCCCCACGACCCCGCTCACGCCCGTGCTCATGATCACCGTGGGCGTGGCACTGGTGCTGGTGAACCTCGGGATGATCGAGTTCGACCGCGTGTGGCGGTTGTGGCCCGTCATCCTGATCGGGCTCGGGCTCAACATCCTGTTCGGAGGCAAGAACAAGGGCTGAGTCGTCCGGCCGTCCGACACGAAGCACGAGGGGCGCCCGTGGTCGCGGGCGCCCCTCGTCGTCCCCGGTGTGGCGCGGGGTGCGCGCGTCACCACTCCAGACGCAGCTCGGCCTGCGCCGAGCGCGGCGCGGCCGGCATGCGGTGCGGCACGTAGTCGCCGTTCGCATCCACGTCCATGTAGCCCGTGGTCTCGTACAGGCGGTTGCCCAGGTTGAAGCCGCGCACGAGCGCGGTGAGGCGCGCGTCGCG
The DNA here is from genome assembly GCA_046076045.1 of bacterium. Lineage (GTDB taxonomy): Bacteria > Eisenbacteria > RBG-16-71-46 > RBG-16-71-46 > RBG-16-71-46 > JAIOPA01. The sequence goes on along the minus strand of JBJTRI010000137.1, from coordinate 36,426 downwards.
CCACGGTCGCGTCCACGAGACCAGCGCGTTCCACGTGGTGTGCGGGGCCACGCTGCGCTCGCGGTCACCGGTGTTGTCCACGTACACGCGGCCGGCGTGCCGCGCCTCGAGGCGCAGCGTGACGCCGCTCCACGCCAGCGAGGCGCCGGCGTTGGCGAGCGTGGCGGGCGAGAACGCGAGCGGGTTGCCGTCGTAGCGCACCTCGTCGGCGGGCGTGGGGCCGTAGCGCTCCACGTACTCCACGAACCGGTGGTCGCCGAGCGTGAGGTTGCCGTCGAGTGCCACGGTCGTGCCGCGCGCGATCCGGCGCTCGCCGCGCGCCGCGAACTCGAGCCCCTGGTGCACCGAGCGCGCGGCGTTGGCGAGCACGGCGTAGCCCAGGTCGGTGTCGAAGCGGCCGGCGAACACCAGCTCGTCGCGGAAGTCCATGCGGTAGGCGTGCGCGCTCAGCATGAGCCCGCCGTCGCGCCACGTGCCGCCCAGCTCCCAGTCGTGCACGCGCTCGGGGCGCACGAGCGGGTCGCTCCACACGCCGGTCGCGGGGTCGCGCGTGCCGAACAGCGGCACCGAGCCCGGGCCCTCGGCGTCGTACAGGTCGCGGAACGCGGGCTCGCGGCTCGCCCACGCCCACGACGCGAACGCCTGCAGGCGCGGCTCCGGCTGCCACGATACCGCGACGCGCGGCAGCCCGAAGTGCCAGCCCTGCTCGAACCGCACGCCGTCGAAGCGATCGTCGCGCATCGAGTAGCGCGCGTGGCGCCATGCGAGGTCGGCGGTGACGCGCCAGCGCGGCGAGAGGTCCCACTCCTCGCGCGCGTAGAGCGAGGCGTTGAGCACGCGCGGGTGGTAGTCGTAGTACGCCCACGGGTCCGGCGTGCCGCTCGGCAGCGGGTCGCCGGCCAGCACCGCGCCCGTGTGGCGACCGTCGTGCGCGCGCCACTCGCCGCCCACGGTGAGCGCACCGTGCGCGTGCTCGATGCGCGCGCGCGGCAGCCAGCCCCACTGCCGGTTCGCCACCTCGCGCCGCCGCGTGACGTCGAAGCGCACGACCGTGGCGCGGCCCTGCGCGTCGAGCACGAGCGCGCCGTTCGCGTCCTGCAGGTAGCGCTCGCGCGGCAGGAACGTGGTGTCGGTGGTGAGCCACTGCGGCAGGCGGTAGTCGGCGAGCGCGCGATCCGTGCGGCGCTCGTCGTAGAAGCCGCGGCCGTCGAACGCGAACAGCGTCTGCGTGAACGCCACGTCGCGCCGCGGCGTCCAACGGTGGACGAGCTGGTAGTGCGGCTCGAAGAAGCGGTCGCGCTCGCCCTCGTAGGTGAGCGGGTTGGCGCGTCGGTCGCGCTCGACGTCGCCGGTCACCTCGCCGCGCAGGGCCGCGGGCGGCAGCGCGAGGTACGACAGGTGCGTCTCCTCGGGGCCGCCGTAGAGCTGCGCGCGCAGCGCGTGCGCCCCGAAGCGCCGCTCGGCCGCGAACGCGTACGACCACAACCGCGACCACGAGCGCTCGCGGTAGCCGTCGGTCTCGATGCGTGCGTAGCGCCCGTACAACCGCCAACCGCCCGCGAGCGGCCCCGAGCCGCCCTCGAGCACGAGCCGGCGCGTGCCGTACGAGCCGCCGCCCACGACGACCGCGGCGTGCGGGGCGTCGAGCAGCGGTCCGGTCTCGATCGCGACCGTGCCGCCGATCGCGGCCGAGCCGTACAGCGCGGGCCCCACGCCGCGCTGCACCTGGACCTCGGTGGTGGCCGAGAGCAGGTCGGGATGGTCGATCCAGTAGACCTCGTGCGACTGCGGGTCGTTGAGCGGCACGCCGTTCACGAGCACCGCGATGCGGCGCTGCGGGAAGCCGCGCACGGTGAGGTACGAGTAGCCGATGCCGTGCCCGGCGTCGGAGTACGCGAACACCCCGGGCAGCGCGGCGAGCGCCATGGGCGTGTCCTGACCCCAGTCGAGCGCGCGCAGGGCGGCGCGGTCGAGCGTCGAGACCGCCACCACGGGGCGCGTCCCGGCGCGCACGGTGCTCACCTCGACCGGCGGCATCTCGACGACGCGCCCGAGCGTGTCGGCGGGTGGGGTGGCGTGCGCGGTCGGGGCGCCCGCCGCGCTGAGCACGGTCACGAGCGCGAGCAGCAGGGGCGAGTGGGGCTTCATGACGGCGTCCTCCGGCGGAGCGAGCGGGCGACGGCCCACGCGAGCAGCGAGGCCGCGAGCCCGGCGTAGACGGGTTCGAGGGCGAAGGGGTGATGGCCACGCACGCGGGCGTACAGCACCCACGCGAGCGTGACCGTGGCGGGGACGAGCAGGGTGAGCAGTGCGCCGCGCGGGCCCGGACGCAGGCGCGCGCTGGGGGCGAGCAGGACGGGCAGGAGCAGCGTGGGCGCGACGATCGAGCCGATGCCGCGCCACAGGTCCACCACGCTCGGGCTCGCGAGCGCGAGTCCGGCGGCGAGCGCGGTCGCCGCCCACAGCCCGGCGCGCGACCACGCCGGGATGCGGTCGGGGTCGCCGCCGCGCACGCGCCACACGAGGTCGCGGCCCACGGTGGTGGCGGCGATGAACGCGTACGAGTCGATGGTGCTCATGACCGTGGCGAGCATGCCGACGTAGAACAGACCGAGCGCCACCGGGGGCAGCGTGAGGTCGGCGAGGCGCGGGAACGCGAGCACGGGGTCGGCGAGCGTGGGCAGCAGCGCGCGCGCGTAGAGGCCGCAGGCGGTGGTCATGAGGTCGAACAGCGCCCAGAACGCGATCGACCACAGCACGCCGTCGCGCGCCACGCGCGGGTCGCGCGCCGCGCACGCGCGCTGCCAGAACGCCGGGTCCACCAGCGTGCCGAGCGCGATCACGTACCACACGATCACCGCGGCCGCGCCGTTGCCGCCGTGCCACTGCCAGTGCGTCGCGGGCAGGCGCGCCTCGAGGAACGGCAGCCCGCCGTGGCGCGCGAGCAGGAACCCGAGCAGCAGCGCGAAGCCGCCGAACATGAGCACGAACTGCACGCGGTCGGTGAGGATGACCGTGCGCAGCCCGCCGCGGTCCACGTAGAACACGCTCAGCACCGCGGCCGCGACCACCCACAGCGCGCCCGGGCCGCCGAACAGCGTGGCGAACAGCGTACCGAGCACGAGCACGTAGGCGGCCGGCGCGGCGTTGACGAACACCGCGGCCGCCCCCACCAGCGCGGCCGGCCGGCCGTAGGCGCGCTCGAGCACGTCGGGCAGCGACAGGACCTCGCTGCGGCGCGCGCGGCGGGCGAGGAACAGTGCGAACGCGGCCGCGCCGAGGTAATAGGGCACGCCGAACACCAGCCAGTTCGAGATGCCGTGGCGCCAGGTGTACTCCCCGACCCCGAGGATGCCGCCGTACCAGGTGGCGACCAGCGTCGCGACGAACGCGGGCAGCGTCACGCGCCGGCCCGCCACGAGGTAGTCCTCGGTCGAGGGCCGCGTCTTGAGGCCACGCCACCACACGACGCCGAGGGCGCCGAAGTAGAGAGCGAGGATCGCCCAGTCGAGGGCGTGCGGGTGGGACATGGGCTCGACGCCTTCCGTGGGCGGAGCGCGCGACCGTGGGGGTCGCGGGGCGCCGCCCGCGAAGGGGACGGCGCGGACGTGCGCGGACGGACCGGGCGCGTCGCCGTTTCCCTACGCTGGTATGAACCAGTTCAGGTTCGACGGGTGTGTTCTCAGGCCCGCGGCGTTCCCGCGGACCACCCCGAACGGACGGACGTCATGATGCGCGGACGCGCTCGGGCGCGCAAGCCCGGGCCGCGCGGGGCCGCTCAGCGCGCGAGGTGCACGGTGCGCACGAGGGCCGCGAACACCGGTGCGGCGAGCACCGGGAACAACTGCCACGCGGCGAGGATGCCCGCGAACGCGAGCGCCGGGCCCGCGGCGGCCGCCCGCCACGCGCGGGCGGCACCCGCGGGCAGCAGCAGCCCGATCGCCGCCGCACCGTCGAGCGGCGGCAGCGGCAGCAGGTTGAACACGAACAGCAGCACGTTGAGCGCGAGCAGCACCGACAGGCCCTCGGCCGCGAAGTCGCCGAGCCGCAGCGGGTCGGGCGGCAGCGCGTTGCTCACGAGCTGCTGCACGGTGGCCTGCTCGGGCGCCTCGAACATCCCGAACCCGATGCCCGCGCGCAGCAGCGCGAACGCGGCCAGCGCGATCGCGAGGTTGCCCGCCGGACCGGCGAGCGCCATGACCGCGGCCCGCCGCGGATGCCGCTCGGCCCACGCGGGGTCCACCGGTACGCTCGCCCAGCCGATCGTCCAACCCTGCGCGATCGCGGTCACGAGCGGCACCACGCCCATCCCGATCGGCGAGCGCCGCAGGTGCGGCCACGGCGAGAGCGAGACCTGCCCCGCGAGCCATGCCGTGGGGTCGCCCAGGCGCAACGCGGCCCACGCGTGCGCCGCCTCGTGCACGGTGGCCGAGAACAGGAACGCGGGGAGCCAGAACACGAGGGCATGCAGGACGGTCTCGGACACGATGCGGGTCTCCGGGTATACCCGGAGGGGTTGCACGGGGCGGGCCAACGCCCCCGGGGCGGTTCGCCCCCGCAACCCGCAGTCGCCGCGTAGGGAGGGGCGCGGGCAGGTGCGCACGCCCGTGCCGCCTGCCCGAGCCGGCGTGCAGGACGCAACGCGCGTTGCCGCGCCTTCGGCGGGCCGCGTATCCTCGCCGACCATGCGCAAGCGAACCGGAGCGGTCGTGTGCCCGCGGTGCGGGCGGTTGGTGGACGTGAACGAGCCCGTCTGCCCGTTCTGCGAGCAGCCCAACCCGGGCATGTTCGGTTACGGCCCGGCGCTGCAGCGCGCGCTCGGCGGGTTCTCGCTCGCCAAGGCCATCGTGATCGCGTGCGTCGCCCTGTACGTCGTGTCGCTGCTCATCGACACGAGCAACCTGATGCGCATGCGCGGCATCATGGACATCCTGTCGCCGTCGAACCGCGCGCTGCTCGTGCTCGGCATGACGGGCGCGTACGCGTTCGCCCAGGGTTGGTGGTGGACGCTGCTCACCGCGATCTTCCTGCACGGCAGCCTGCTGCACCTGCTCTTCAACATGGCGGTGGCGTGGCGCTACCTGCACGACGTCGAGGAGCTCTACGGCCCGCTGCGCACGTGGGTGGTGTTCATGGCGGGTGGCGTGGTGGGGTTCGTGGTGAGCAACCTCGCCTCGGGTGCGCCCACCATCGGGGCCTCGGGTGCGATCTTCGGCCTGCTCGCCGCGCTCATCGTGTACGGCCGCCGCACGCACCAGCACGCGGTCACGCAGCAGCTGTGGATGTCGGCGGCGATGATGTTCGCGTTCGGCTTCCTCATGCCGGGCGTCAACAACTGGGCGCACGCGGGCGGGTTCGCGGGCGGGTTCGTGGCCGCCGAGGCGGTCGCCTTCCGCGATCGCCGCGAGCACCCCGTGCTGCTCGCGCTCGGGTGGGGTTCGGTGGCCGCGGTCGTGGGCGCGTTCGGGTGGCAGTTCGCGGTGCTCGCACGCATGCTGGGCGGGTCGCGATGACGACCCGTCGCTCCGCGCGCGCCCCGCGGCGCTGCGCGTGGGCGGGCTTCACCGACCCGCTCTACCACGCCTACCACGACACCGAGTGGGGCGTGCCGTGCCTCGACGACCGGCTGCTGTTCGAGAAGCTCGTGCTCGAGGGCGCTCAGGCGGGGCTGTCGTGGATCACGGTGCTGCGCAAGCGCGAGGCGTACCGCCGCGCGTACCGCGGCTTCGACCCGCGGCGCGTGGCGCGCTTCGGCGCGGCCGACGTGCGGCGCCTGCTCGCCGACGCCGGCCTGGTGCGCAACCGACTGAAGGTCGAGTCGTCCATCACCAACGCGCGCGCGGTGCTCGACGTGCAGCGCCGCTACGGCAGCTTCGCCGCGTTCGTGTGGTCGTTCGTGGGCGGGCGCCCGATCGTGAACGCGCCGCGCGCGCTCGCCGACCTTCCCGCGCGCACGCTCGAGTCCGAGGCGCTCTCGGCGGCGCTGCGCGCGCACGGCTTCCGCTTCGTGGGCCCCACCATCGTGTACGCGTGGATGCAGTCCATGGGGCTCGTGAACGACCATCAGGTGGGCTGCTTCCGCCGGGCCGCGAGCGTGCGCGAGTCGCGTCGCACCGTGGCGCCGGCCCCGCGCGTGCCGGTCGAGTCGCCGCGCCGCGCGCGGCGGGGGACGCGATGAGCGGGTCGCTGCGCGCTGCGGTCGAGCAGGTCGCGCGGCTCGCGGGCGCCGAGGCGCTGCGCCGCTTCCGCGGTCCGCTCGCGGTCGAGTCCAAGACCGACGGCTCGCCCGTCACCGAGGCCGACCGCGCGGCCGAGCGGCTCGCGCGCGCCTGGATCGAGGAGCACTTCCCCGCCGACGGCATCGTGGGCGAGGAGTTCGGCTCGCTGCGGCCCGAGGCGCGCCGGCAGTGGTTCCTCGACCCCATCGACGGCACCAAGGCGTTCGTGCGCGGCGTCCCGCTGTGGGGCACGCTGGTCGCGATCGCCGAGGGCGACACCGTGCTCGCGGGCGCGGCGGCGTTCCCGGCGGTGGACGAGCTCGTGGTCGCGGCGCCCGGCGAGGGCTGCTGGTGGAACGGCGCGCGCTGTCGCGTCTCGGGCGTGGACCGCGTGGGCGAGGCCACCGTGCTCGCCACCGACGCCGGGTTCCTCACCGCGCCCGCACGCGGGGCCGCGTGGCACGCGCTCGCGGGGCGCGCGCGCGAGGCGCGCACCTGGGGCGACGCCTACGGCTACCTGCTGGTCGCGACCGGGCGCGCCGAGCTCATGACCGACGCCACGCTGTCGGCGTGGGACGCGATGTCGCTGGGCGTGATCGTGCACGAGGCGGGCGGCGTGTTCACCGACTGGCAGGGCCGCGTCGTGGCGCACGGCGACGGCGCGATCGCCACCAACGCCGCACTCGCGCGCGAGCTGCGCGCGGCCCTCGGCGTGCCGGCCTGAGCCGCGTGCCGCAGGCGTCGCGGCTCATGTAGCATCCGCCCCATGCGTCCGCTCCCGCGCCTCGCCCTCGCCACGCTCGCGCTGTGCGCGTGGCTCGCCGCGACCCCGGTCGCGCGTGCGGACAGCGAGGAGGAGTTCCCGGTCGCGCTCGGCGACTTCGCGACCACCATGACCGGCAGCGTGCCCGACCGCACGCTCAACGTGAGGCTGGCGGCTGCGGCACTCGATGGCGTGGTGGTGGAGCCCGACGACGTGCTGTCGTTCGATGCGGTGGTGGGCCCGCGCTCGCCCGAGCGCGGGTACCGCGCCGCGCCCGTGATCCTGCACGAGACGCGGCAGCTGCAGACCGGCGGCGGCGTGTGCCAGGTGGCCTCGACCGTGTTCGTGGCCGCGTTGCTGTCGGGCTTCGACGTGGTCGAGCGCTGGCGGCACTCGTCGCCGGTGGACTACGTGGCGCTGGGCGAGGACGCGACCATCGCGTGGCGCGCGAAGGACCTGCGCCTGCGCAACACGAGCGGGCAGCGTGTGCGGCTGCGCGTCACCGTGACCGGGGCCGCGGTGGTGGCGCGCTTCGAGGGCGCCGAGGAGCCCGAGGCCACGTTCGAGCTGCACTCCGAGTCGCGCACGCTGCCGGCCGACGACGCCAGCGCGGGCCCGGGCCGCGAGGTGACGCTGTTCCGCGTGCGGCGCGACGCCGCGGGCGAGAGCCGCGAGGTCGTGCATCGCGACACCTACCCGCCCACGCGGGTCCGCTCGTGAGCGCGCGTCCGCTCGCGCTCGCGTTGTCCGTGCTCCTGGCGCTGCCCGGGTCCGCCCGCGCGGCGGCGCCGTCACCCGAGCTCGCACCCTACGCCGCACTCGTGCGCGGCGAGTCCGGCCGCCGCGTGCTCGAGACCGTGCGCGAGGCGATGTGCGTGGCCGCGGGCCGCTGCGAGTCCGTGCGCACGCTCGCACCCGAGTGGCCCGGGGCGCCGCGGCCGGTGTTCGTGACGCTCGCGCGCGGGGCCGCGACGCGCGCCTGCATCGGGAGCGACGAGTCGCAGGGCTCGCTCACCGAGACGCTGCGCCGCGTCGCCGCCGAGGCCATGGTCTCCGACCGTCGCCGACCGCCGATCGAGCCCAACGAGCTCGACGCGTTGCGCGTGCTCGTGGCGTTCGTGGGCGACGAGCACCCGGTCGCCGAGCCGTGGGGCGTGGACCCCATGCGCGAGGGCCTGCGCGTCTCCAGCGATCGCGGCTCGGTCGCGTTCCTGCCCGGCGAGGCGCGCACCGTCTCGTGGGCGCTCTCCGAGGCGCGCCGCATCGGCGTGCTCGGCGCCGCGTCCGAGGCCCGCTACGCCCGCTTCTCCGCCGTCGTCGTCTCCGGTCCGGCCGTCGTGGCCGCCGACCGCACCGCATCCCGTCCACCGGAGGTCCGTCCGTGATCCGTGCCCGGTCGTCGTTCGTCCCGCTCGCCCTCGCGGGCGCGCTGCTCGCGCTGCTGTCCGTCCCCGTGCTCGCCGCCTCGCGCATCATGGGCCGCGTCACCGACGCCGAGTCGCAGCGCCCGATCGCGAACGCCGAGGTCGAGTTGCGCAACTCGGGTGGCGGGCCGGGGTTCTTCCGCGCGCGCACCGACGCGCAGGGCGAGTTCGCGATCGAGGCGGTACCGGCCGAGCGGTGGTGGCAGTTCACGGTCGCGGCCGACGGCTACACCGACTGGGCGCTCGAGAGCTGGCAGTTCCCGGCCGCGCAGCGCGAGGTCCGCCTCGCGGTGCCGCTCGACCGCGCGGGTCGTCTGGTGGTGACCGCGCTCGGACGCGACGGCCGCCCGCTCGAGGGCGCGCGCGTCGGGGTGCGCCGCGAGCGCGGCAACCAGTGGTGGGAGACCTATCGCCGCGATCCCGAGCCGCGCTTCACCGATCGCGAGGGCCGCGCGACGTTCGAGGGGCTCGCCGCCGGTCCGTGGTCGGCGGCGGTGGACGCGCCGGGGCTGCGTCCCGACGAGGTGCGCGCGCTGCCCGTGCGGCGCGGCGAGACCACGCCCGCCTCGATCACGCTGGTCCGCCCGGCGAGTCTCGCGGGTGTGGTGCGGCTCGACGACTCGAGTGCGGTCGCGGGCGCCACGGTGGTCGTGCGCGGACCGTCCGAGGGCGTGACCACGACCGATGCCGACGGTGCGTTCGTGCTCGAGGACCTCGCGCCCGGTCGCTACCGCGTCGAGTTGGCGCAGGACGGCTTCGAGACCGGGACCGCGCGCGACGGGGTGGTGCTCGAGGAGGGGCGTGCGGTCGGTGGGATCGCGCTGGTCGCACGTCCGCGCGCGCGCCAGTTGGCGTTCGTGCTCGAGCGCGACGTGTTCGTGCCGCAGCCCACCGACGACGGCGGCAGCGTGGCGCGCGTGGCGCTGGGCGTGCGCGCGTTCCGCATCGCCGCGCTCGACCTGGTGCTGCGCCGCGTCCCGCTCGAGCGCCTCACCGACGGTCGCGTACCGGGGGGCGACGTCGCGGACACCGTGGGCCTCGAGCGCGTGGCGGCGTGGACGCACGAGCTGCCCGCGGGCTCGCCGTTCGCGTGGCGCGAGACGCTCATGCCGCTGCCCATGGAGCTCGCACCGGGAGCGTACGTGCTCACCGCGCGCGGCGGTGGGCTGGCGCGCCGCCAGTTGTTCTTCGTGAGCGACCTGTCGGTGCTGGTGAAGCGCTCGGGCACGCGCCTCGCCGCGTGGGTGGGTTCGCTGCGCACCGGCACGCCGCTGCCCGGCGTGCGCTTCGTGCTGCGCGCGGGTGCGGTCGCCCAAGGCCCCGACACCGACGCGTTGCGGCGCGCGGTCGCGGGTGCGGGCGTCTCGGGCGTCGTGAGCGGGGCCGACGGGCTCGCGTGGCTGCCGGTGTCGTCGTCGGACGACGTCACCGTGGTGGCGATCAGCGAGCGCGCCGGGGTGGCGATGGTGCGCTCGCCGCTCGCGGGCCGTGCGGCGGTGAGCGGGGACCAGGCGTTCCTGTTCACCGACCGCCCGCTCGTGCGCCCGGGCCAGACCGTGAACTGGAAGCTGTTCGCGCGCCGCGGCGGCGCGAAGGGCTACACCGTGCCCGACGCGACCTCGGTGACGCTCCGCCTCGACGGTCCCGGTCAGTCGCTGTCGGTGCCCGCCACCTCGTTGTCGGCGTCGGGCACCGCGTCGGGTTCGATCGTGGTGCCGCCCGACGCGCCGCTCGGCGAGTGGACGCTGTACGCCGAGGCGGGCAACAGCGGGGGCAGCGCACCGTTCGCGGTGCTGCAGTACCGCAAGCCGGAGTTCCGCGTCACGGTCGCGCCCGAGCGCGAGGTCGCGGTGAACGGCGACGACGTGCGGTTCCGTGTTGCGGCCGACTACCTGTTCGGTGCGCCCGTGGTGGGCGCGACCGTGCGCTGGACGTTGTTCGAGTCGCGGCTCGAGCGCGCGGTGGAGTGGAGCGCGTGGGACCCGTGGGGCGACGTGGGCGGCCGCGACGGCGAGCCCGCGGGCTACGGGCGCATGCTGCAATCGGGTGAGACGCGCACCGACCTCGACGGCCGTGTCTCGCTGGCGTTCACGCCGGCGCGCGTCGCGTACGACCGTCGTCTGTCGCTCGAGGTCGAGGTCCTCGACGGCGCACAGCGCGTGGTGAGCGCGCGCGGTTCGGCGCTCATGGGCCGCGGTCGGTTCCGCGTGCAGGTGCGTCCGGTCTCGCGCCTCGTCATGGCGGGCGAGCCGGTGGCGGCCGAGGTCACGGTGAGCGACCTGCTCGGGCGGCCGGTGCAGGCCGCGGTCACGGTGGACCTCGAGCAGGAGGTCTGGAACCCGGTCGAGCGCCGTGCGACGCGCGGCTCGCGCCCGCTCGCGAGTGCGCGCGCCACGACCGACGCGGCGCGCGGGATCGCGCGCGTGACGCTGGCGCCGGGCACCGCACGCAGCGGTCACATGACCCTGCGCGCTCGCGCCGAGGACGAGCGCGGCACGCGCTTGATGGGCGAGGCCGGGCTGTGGGTGCACGACCCGCGCGCGTGGAGCCACGCCTATCGCTACCCGTCGTTCGAGGCGGTGCCCGACCGCGACGCGTGGTCGCCGGGCGACACCGCGCGCATATTGGTGAACACCGACGTGCGCGACGCCAACGTGCTGGTGAGCGTCGAGGGCCGCGAGTTGCACGAACTGCGCGTGCAGCCGATCACCGGTCAGACCGGTCTGGTGAGCGTGCCCATCCGTCCCGGCATGGGGCCCAACCTGTTCGTGAAGCTCCACCTGCGGCGCGGCCGCGAGGTGCAGACGCGCACGCTCGAGCTGCCGGTGCGCACGCCGCGGCACGACCTCGCCATCCGCGTCACCCCCGATCGCGACGCGTACCGCCCAGGCGAGCGCGCCACGCTCACCGTCGAGACGCGCGACGCGAACGGTCGTGCGGTGCCGGCCGAGGTCGCGCTCGGCGTGGTGGACGAGGCGATCTACCAGTTGCGTGCCGACCGCACACCGCGCGCGCACGACGTGTTCTACGGTCGCATCGCGAACGCCGTCACCACGGTGGCCGCGTTCCCCGTCTACTACTACGGTGGCGCCGACAAGGGCGACCAGCCCGACGTGCGGCGCGACTTCCGCGACGTCGCGCTGTGGGCGCCCGACGTGCGCACCGGAGCCGACGGTCGCGCGCGCGTCGAGTTGACGTGGCCCGACAACCTCACGACCTGGCGTGCGACCGCGCGCGGGCTGACCGCCGACACCCGCGTGGGCGAGACCACGGCCGAGGCGCGCGTCACGAAGGACCTCGTCGCGCGCCTGTCGGTGCCGCGCACGCTGGTCGCCGGCGACGAGGTCGAGCTGGTGTCGGTGGTCACGAACCGCACCGACGACGCGCTGCCGAGCGTGCGGCAGTCGCTCGCGGTGAGCGGTGCGGCGGTGCTGCGCGGTGCGGCTTCGGGCAGCGACGGCATCGCGGCGCGCGGCGAGGCGCGCCGGCGCTGGGCGGTGGCGGTGCCCGAGCCGAGTGCGACCGCGAGCGTTGCGGGCCGCGCCTCGTTCACGCTGCGGGCCGAGGGCGGTCGCGACGCCGACGCGCTCGAGCAGACGGTGACGGTGCGACCGCGCACCGTGGCGCTGCGGAGCGCGGGTGCGGGCACGGCCGCGAGCGGTGCGGGCAGCACCACGGTGACGCTGCCGCGCGACGTCGTGCGCGTCGGCAGCACGGTGCGCGTGCAGGCCGCGAGGTCGGTGGGATCGTTGCTGGACGGCGCGGCCGCGTGGCTCGGCGACTACCCGTACGGGTGCAGCGAGCAGACCGCGAACGCCCTGCTCGGCGCGCTCGCGCGGCTCGAGGCGCGGGCGGGCACGCCCGACGAGAGCGAGCGTCGGCGACTCGCGGCGCACGTTCAGCGGTTGGCCGCGCTGCGCGGCATGCAGCCGGGCTGGGGGTGGTGGCAGGGCGGCGAGCCCGACCCGTACCTGTCGGCGCTGGCGGTCGAGGCGCTCGCGCGCGCCGCGCGCGCCGGGATCGAGCCCGAGTTGGCGTTCGGCACGATCGATGGCGCGAACTACGGGCTGCTGCGCCAGTCGAGCGAGCTGCGTTCGGACGACGGCCAGGCGTACTGGGCGATGCGCGTCGCGGCGCTGTTCGAGGTGCCCGCGAACGCCGAGCGCTTCGGCGACCTGCGACGCGCTCTCGACGGCGTGCTCGCGAGCGTGGCGTCGCAGGAGCCGCGCCTGTCGCCCGGCGGGCGCGCGGCGGCCGCGCTCGCGTACGCGCGCCTCGGTCTCACCGACGACGCGCGTCACATGCTCGCGGCGGCGTGGTCGGCGACCCGCGCGGCCGACGGCGGGCGTGGACTCGCGGCCGGGACCGACGGCGACGCCTGGATCGGTGATGCGGTGGAGCGCACGGCATGGCTGCTCGAGGCCTCGCTGCGCGCCACGCCCGACGACCCGCGCGCGGCCGAGGCGTTGGGTTGGCTCGCGGCGCGTCGCGACGGTCGCGAGTGGGGTTCGACGCGCGTCACCGGTTCGGTGGTGAGCGCGCTCGCGCGCTGGCTCGTGGTGCGGCCCGAAGGGGCTTCGCCCGCGGCGGTCGAGGTGCGCTGGGACGGCGTGGTGCTCGCGCCGGACGCCGACGGCGGTTGGACGGTGCCGGTCGACCGTCTCGCGCCGGGGCGACACGCGCTCGAGTTCCGCGGCGCGGGCGGGGCGCCGGTGTGGTGGTCGTGGTCGGCGCTCACGCAGGTCCCCAGCCCGGGACCGCGCACGGGCTCGGCGCTCACCGTGAGCCGCGAGTACCGGCGCGCGGTGCGCACCACCGACCGTCGCGGTCGCACGCGCTGGCTCACCTCGCCGCTCGCGGCCGACGCCGCGCTGCGCGTGGGCGAGGGCGTGCTCGTGCGGATCACGCTCACGAGCGCCAGCGAGCAGCGCTGGCTGGCGCTGCGCGACCCCGTGCCCGCGGGCCTCGAGGTGGATCAGGTGCTGCCCGAGGGCGTGGACCGACCGTGGAACGTCTCGGCCGAGTCGCGTGACGGCGAGGCGGTGTTCTTCCTCGACGCGGTCGGGCCCGGCACCACGGTGATCGAGTACCTCGTGCGCCCCGAGCTCGCGGGGCGGTTCGTCGCGCTCCCCACCGAGACGTTCGGGATGTACGACCTCACGATCGCGTCGCGCGGCGCGCAGCAGTCGGTCGTGGTGGTGGCGCCATGAGCGCGCCGTGCCCGGTGCCGCGCCCTGCGGCCGACGAGTACGCGTCGTTCTACGGCCGCTACGTCGCGCTCGTCGAGGAGGACGGGCTCGCGGCCCTGCGCGAGCTCGCGCACAGCACGCCCGCGCTGTTGTCGCCCACGAGCGAGTCGCAGGCGGCGTTCCGGTATGCGCCCGGCAAGTGGTCGGTGCGTCAGGTCGTCGGCCACTGTTGCGACGTCGAGCGCGTCTTCGCCTACCGCGCGCTCCGCATCGCGCGGGCCGACGCGACGCCGCTGCCGGGCTTCGACGAGGACGCGTGGGCCGGGGCCGCGGGTGCCGACGCCCGCGCCCTGAGCGACCTCGTGGCGGAGTACCGCGCCGTGCGCGCCGCCACGCTCGCCCTGTTCGGGACGTTCGACGATGCGGCCTACGCCCGCTGCGGCACCGCCAACGGTCATAGGATCAGCGTGCGCGCGCTCGCGTACGTGATCGCGGGTCACGAGCGCGCCCACGTGACGGCTCTGCGCGAGCGGTATGGCCTCGCCTGATCGTCCCGGCGGCGGCCGCGTGCGGAAGCGCATGGCCGCCGCTGCCGCACGAGGTGGCGCCTACGCGCGCATCCGGGCGGTCGTGCGCCGCATCCCGCGCGGTCGCGTCGCCACGTACGGGCAGGTCGCCGCCCTCGCCGGCCTGCCGCATGCCCCGCGCGTCGCGGGCTACGCGCTGCGGGCGCTACCGCCCGGCACACCGCTCCCCTGGCACCGCGTGCTGGCGGCCGGGGGCCGGCTGTCGCTCGCGCGGCTCGATCCCGACGGTGCGCTCACGCAGCGCCTGCGCCTCGAGCGCGAAGGGGTGCGGTTCGACGCCCGCGGCTGCGTGGACATGGTGCGCTGCACGTGGCCGGTCGCGGCGCGCGCGGTGCGCCCACGGCCGCGGCGGCGTCACTCGCCGTAGAGCGGCACGCCCGGCGGCGCGGTCTCGCCGTGCACGCGCTTCGCGATCGTCACGCCCTCGCCGAGCGCGATCGCGGACGGTGCGGTCCAACTGCGCTCGAAGATCGCGCGCACGCGCCCGGCGGTGGGGGTGTGGCGCAGCGTCACGCCGAGGTTGCGCGAGTTCATGAAGTACGACGGGTCCCAGTTGCTCGTGCCGATCCACGTCCACGTGCCGTCCACGACCATGGTCTTGCAGTGCTCGACGCGCGCGAACGGGATGTAGCCGCCGCTCCACTCGGGCAGGCTCGAGATGCGCACCTCGATCCCGGGCACGGTCGCCAGCGCTCGCAGGTCGCGCTCGCCGCGCCCCCCGATCGCCCAGTCGGACACGATGAGCCGCACGCGCACGCCACGTGCGGCGGCGGCGATGAGGGCGCGGTGCAGCGTGGAGTCGGTGAGCCCGTAACCGCTGGTCCCGTACGACAGCATCATGGCGCAGACCTCGCGCTCGGCGCGGTTCACGCGCTCGAGCAGCAGGTCGCGGTCCCACAGCACCGAGCGCGGATTCGTGCGCACCGGGCTCGCGCCCACCCACGCCTCGCCGCGCTCGCCATCCTGCGCGAAGCGCACCGGCCAGCGCACGGGCCGCACCTCGGCGGGTGCGGGCGCGGTGGTGTCGGCGGCCACCCAGTCGCGCTCGAACACGTCACCGAACGCGCGCGCCACCTCGGGCAGCGCGAGGCGCGCGCCGAGCTCGTGGATGTGCGAGAGCGCACGCCAGTCGAGGTTCTGGCTGCCGATCCACGCGTCGCGCCCGTCCACCACCATGTACTTGGCGTGCTGCACGCCACCCGTGAGACGGCGGTAGTCCACGAGCCGCACCGCGATGCCCGGCACGCGCGCGAGCGAGTCGGCCGGCTGCGGGTAGGTGCGGTGCATGCCCGCGTCGAGCAGCAGTCGCACGCGCACACCGCGTGCGGCCGCGCGCCCGAGTTCGTCGAGCACCGGGTCGAGGGCCTCGCCGGTCTTGCGCGACAGGTAGAAGTGCGACAGGTCCACGCGCTCGCGCGCCTCGCGGATCATCGTCACCCAGGTCATGGCCGCGCTCGGCACGGTGGTGTCACCGAGCGCGGTGCCGATCGGTCGCGTCGAGGCGAGACGCACCGCGGGCGGTGCGGGCGCGGCCGCGACCGTGAACGCGAGCAGGACGGCGAGGACGGGCAGGGCACGGGCGGTCGCGGGCATCGGGTCTCCTCCGGCAGCGGTGGGCGGGGGCGTGCGATGCGGCTACACTACGACACCATGCCGACCTCCGCCGACCATCTGCTCGCATTCGCGATCGCCGTGGGCCTGCCGCTGCGCGCGTGGGTCATGATGCGCCACCTGCGCGCGGCCGCACCGGCCGACGTGCCGCGCGTGCGCCGCACCCTGTGGACCCGGGCGATCGTCATGCAGTGGACGCTGGTCGCCGCGGTGGCACTGCTGTGGTGGCTGCACCATCGCAGCCCCGTCGGGCTGCACCTGCGCCTCGAGCCCACGCCGGGGCTTGCCGGCGTGCTGATCGGGCTCGCGACCATCGTGTCGCTGGTGCTGCGGTCGCGCTCGCGACTCGACCGCGAACCCGAGGCGCGTGCGAGCGCGCGCCGGCAGTTGGCCGGGCTCGAACGGCTGTTGCCGCGCACCGCGGCCGAGGGCCGGACGTTCGCGGTCCTCGCGGTCACCGCCGGGGTGTGCGAGGAGCTGCTGTTCCGCGGGTTCCTCGTCTGGTACCTCGGGCACTCCATGCCGCCCGTGCTGGCACTCGCCACGCAGGCCGCGATCTTCGGGCTCGCGCACGCCTACCAGGGCGGCGCGGGTGTGCTCAAGACGGGGTTCGCGGGCGCGTTCTTCACCGGCGTCATGGTGGTGAGCGGCTCGGTGCTGCCGGCCATGCTCATCCACGCCCTCATGGACCTGCACGCCGGGGACGTGGCCCGTCGTGTGCTACCTGCGGATGATGCGGCCTGACGCCTCCCGGGGCTGACGCCTCGGGCGCGAGCGACTAGACTCGCGGTCCACCCGAGGAGCGCCATCCCGTGAAGACCCGTTACTGCATCGTCGGCGGCGGTTACGCCGCGGCCGCCGCCATCGAGGGCATCCGCTCGCGCGACCGCGAGGGCGGCATCGTGCTGCTCACGCGCGAGAACCACCTCCCGTACCGCCGTCCGCTCTTGAGCAAGGACCTGTGGTACGGCACCGCGACCATCGAGCGCCTGCCGGTCCACGACGACGCGTGGTACACCGAACACGGGGTCGAGGTGCGGCTGCGCCACGAGGTGGTCGAGGTGGATGCGCAGCGCCGCATGGTGTTCGACGAGCGCGGCGAGGCGTTCGAGTACGGCGACCTGCTGCTCGCGACCGGCTGCCGTCCGCGCCGGTTGCGCGCCGAGGGCGCCGAGACGCCGGGCGTCGGCTACTTCCGCGACCTCGAGGACTACCTGTCCCTCGAGGCGCGCATGGACCGGCTGCAGCACGTCACGCTGGTCGGGGGCGGCTTCACCAGCATCGAGATGGCGGCCGCACTGCGCTCGCGCGGGCTCGGCGTCACGCTCGTGATGGGCGACGAGTACCCACTCCACCGTCTGCTGCCGCGCGAGCTCGGGCTGCCGCTGCTCGAGTACCTGCGCGACCTCGGGGTCGAGACCGTGAGCGGCGACGTGCTCGAGCGCATCGAGGAGTCCATGGGGCTGGTGCGCGCGCACACCCACCTGGGCAGCGAGCTCGAGACGCAACTCGTGCTGGTGGATCAGGGCGGTGAGCCGCTCGTGGCGCTCGCCGAGGCCGCCGGCATCGGGATCGACGACGGCATCGTGGTGAACGAGTACGGCCGCACCTCGGACGACCACGTCTGGGCCGCGGGCGACGTGGCCGAGTTCCCGTGCCTGCCGCTCGGGCAGATCATGCGCATCGAGGGCGCCGACCATGCCGAGAGCCACGGGCGCGTGGTGGGCGCCAACATGGCGGGCGCCGGGGTGGCCTACGACCATCTGCCGCTCAAGTGGTTCCGCGTCGGCGAGATGCAGTTCGAGGGCGTGGGCGAGTTGTGGGCGCGCCTCGACACCGAGTTGGTGTGGGTCGAGCCCGGACAGCGCGGCGTGCTGTACTACATGCGCGACGAGGTCGTGCACGGGGTGCTGTTCATCAACATCCACGAGCGCCTCGAGTGGGCGCGCGAGCTCATCCGCGCCAAGCGCGTCACCACGCACGAGGAGCGCGCGCGCATGATCGGGGCGCAGCCGGTCGCGGGCTGAGCCGCGGCGGGTGCGTCGTACCCGCGTCATGCGGAACGGGCGGGACCTCGCGGTCCCGCCCGTTCGTGCTTCGCGCGGCGTGGCGTGCGTCAGTGGCTGTGCGCGCCGTTGGCGTGCGCGCCGACGAGCGCGGTCTCGGTGATGAACTCGGGGTGGCGCGAGACATAGAGCGCCACCTGCAGGCGGTCCTGCAGGCCGAGCTTCCGCAGCACGTGGCCGATGTGCTTCTTCACCGTGGGTTCGCTCACGTCGAGGTACTGCGCGATCTCCTTGTTGGAGCGACCCTCGGCGAGCAGCGTGGTGACCTCGGTCTCGCGCGGCGAGAGCGCGCGATGGTCGTTGCGCTTGGCCGGGATGAGGGCGTCGGTCTCGCGGACCTGCTCGCCCCGCGCGACGCGCAGCAGCATCTCGCGCAGCTTCTCGGGCCCGGCGTCACGGCGCAGCGTGCCCTCGGCGCCGCAGTCGGCCGCGAGGTGCAGGCAGTCGGAGACCGTGGCGCGCACGGTCGAGTCGAGGCGGCCGGCGGTCTGCGCACGCTCGATGGCGAGCATCGAGGCGCAGGCGGTCCGGGGGCGGTCGGCCAGTACGAGGATGCGCTGCTGCGGGGCGTCCTTGCGCAGCTGCAGCACGGGGTGGGCCGCCGTCGTCGGCAGGGTCGGGCTCATCAGCACGACGTCGGGTGCGAGCTGACGGCAGGCGTCTGACGTTTCGTCAGTGTTGGAGGTCTCCGCGACCACGCGGTACTCGGGCCAGCTGGCGACCAGCAGGGCCAGGGCGGCACGGTCCAGCGGGCTGTTGTCGGCGACCACCACTCGAATGGGCATCCCACGTCCGTGCAGACCGTTACCGTTCTTCACATCGTGCGGGACAGGGTGCTTGAGATCCACGTTCGGCTCCCGGTTGAAGTCTCGGGGCCCCGGGGCGATTCCTCGGGGTCATGTTCCGAAGGCGTATGACTCGCAAACGCCATGCCACCACCCGCCTTTGGTATGACGGGGCCACTCGGACCGGTTCGAACGGGAGCCGCTTCCGGTCGGTAGCGGGCGACTACGAGGAGTCGCGCCGGCCCTTCGGGTCGAGGGCATCGCGCAACCCGTCGCCGAGGAAGTTGAACGCGAGCAGCGTGAGCGACATCGCGAGGCCCGGGAACGTCACGAGCCACGGGAACAGTGCGAGTGCGCGCGCGCCGTCGGAGACCAGCGTGCCCCACGACGCGTCGGGCGGCTGCACGCCGAGTCCGAGGAAGCTGAGGAACGCCTCCTGCAGGATGACCGCGGGCACCGTGAGCGTGGTGTACACGATGACGGGCCCGAGCGTGTTGGGGACGAGGTGGCGGAACACGATCGCCGCACCGCTCGCACCCAGCCCGCGCGCCGCCTCGACGAACGTCTGCTGCTTGAGCGACAGCACCTGGCCGCGCACGATGCGCGCCATCGTGAGCCACTGCACGAGCCCGAGTGCGACGAACAGCATGACGAGGCTCTTCGAGAAGAACACGAGCAGCAGGATGACGAGGAAGATGTAGGGCAGCGCGTAGAGCACGTCGACGACGCGCATCATGACGTCGTCCACGCGTCCGCCCACATAGCCGGCGATCGCGCCCCACGTGACGCCCACGACGAGCGACACGAACGTGCCGACCAGTCCCACCAGCAGCGAGATGCGGCCGCCGTGGATGACGCGCGAGAACAGGTCGCGGCCCAGCTCGTCGGTCCCGAACCAGTTCGCGGGCGAGGGCGGCGTGGCGCCGCGCGCGAGGTCCTGCGCGGCCGGGTCGGCGAGTCCGGGCAGCCACGGTGCGAGCGCGGCGATCGCGCCGAGGGCCACGAGGAACACGGCGGCGCCGACCGCCATGCGGTTGCGGCGCAGGCGGCGCCAGGCGTCGGACCACAGGCTGCGGCCGGGGCGCGGCGCGGCCTGCACGGCGGGCGGGGCGATGCCGATGCTCATGCGAGCTCCACGCGCGGGTCGAGGCGCTGGTAGGCGAGGTCCACGAGCAGGTTGAGGACCATGAGGAACGTGGCGTAGAACAGCACGACGCCGAGCACCAGCGTGTAGTCGCGGTTGATCGCGCCGATCACGAGGTAGCGGCCCAGGCCGGGCACGGCGAAGATCTGCTCGATGACGATGGAGCCCATGAGGATGCGGGCCGCGGCCGGTCCGAGGTAGGACACCACCGGCAGCACGCCGAGCTGGAGTGCGTGCCCCAGCACGACCGCGCGCTCGCGCAGGCCCTTGGCGCGCGCGGTGCGGATGTAGTCCTGCTGCAGCACCTCGAGCATGCCGGCGCGCGTCAGGCGTGCGATGTAGGCGATGTACGCCACCGACAGTGCGAGCACCGGCAGCACGCGTGACTCGGGGCCGGTCCACAGCGCGGCCGGGAACCACGCGAGCGTGAGCGAGAACACCAGCACGAGCACCGGGCCCAGCACGAATGCGGGCACCGAGACGCCTGCGAGCGCGAGCGTCATGATGGCGAAGTCCTCGGGGCGGTTCTGGCGCACGGCCGCGAGGACGCCGAACGGCACGCCGAACACGAGGGCCACGAGCATCGCCCAGCCGCCGAGTTCGGCCGAGACCACGAAGCCCTGCGCGATGATGTCGCGCACCTCGCGGTCGGGGTACTTGTACGACGGCCCGAACTCGAGCCGCACCGCGTTGCCCAGGAACGCGAGGTACTGCTCGTGCAGCGGGCGGTCGAGGCCGTAGCGCTGCATGAGCTCCTGCTTGGCGCGCGCCGGCATCTCCTTGTCGCTCATGAACGGGCCGCCCGGCGCGAGCCGCATCATCACGAACGTGAGCGTCGCGATGACGAGCAGCGTGGGCACCATGAGCAGCACGCGGCGCAGGATGAACGCGATCACGGGCGGGCCTCGAGGTGGCGGCGCCAGTCGTGGTCGATCCAGACGTGGCGCAGCGGGTGCACGTCGAGCACGGTGGGGTGGAGCCCGCGCACCCAGGGCTTCACCAGTTCGGTGGTCGAGTAGTGGTAGATGGGCAGGAACACCGCCGCGTCGAGCGCGATGGCCTCGGCCTCGGCGAGCAGGCGCAGTCGCTGCGCGGGCTCGAGCGTGCGCGCGGCCTCGCGCAGCAGCGCGTCGTAGCGCGCGTCGGCCCAGCCTGTGCGGTTGTTGCCGTCGCCGCCCATGAGCATCTGCAGGAACGTGTTGGGGTCGAGGTAGTCGCCGATCCACGAGCGACGCGCGATGTCGTAGCGCAGCGCCTGCGTGGCCTGCAGGTACGAGCCCCACTCCTGGTTCGAGAGCTCGATCGTGACGCCGAGTTCGCGCTTCCACATGGCCTGGATGGCCTCGGCGATGCGGCGATGGTCCTCGCTGGTGTTGAACAGCAGCGAGACGCGCGGGAACCCGCGGCCCTCCGGGTAGCCGGCCTGCGCGAGCAGCGCGCGGGCGCGCTCGGGGTCGTACACCACCTGCGGCGGACCCTCGTAGCCCGGGTAGCCCGCGGGCGTGATGCGGCCCCACGGCTCGCGACTGCCCTTGAGCAGGTCGCGCGCGATCGTCTCGCGGTCCACCGCCAGCATGAGCGCGCGCCGCACGCGCACGTCGTCGAACGGCGCGCGCGTGGTGTTGAAGCTGTAGAAGTACGTGCCCTGGTAGCGGTCGGTGCGGTAGTCGGCGTACGGCTTCATGTAGGCGAGCCACGGCGACGGGATGTAGCCGCTCGGGTTCCAGTCCGTCGCCCCCGACTTGTACAGGTTGCTGCTCGTGTTGAGGTCGTCGACCGTGTACGCGATGACGCGTTCGAGTCGCACGTGGGCGCGATCCCAGTAGGTGGGCGAGGGCACGAACTCGTAGCGGTCGTTCTGGCGCCAGTAGGTCCACCGGAACGCGCCGTTGCCCACGAGGTTCGCGGGCAGCGTCCAGCGCACGCCATGACGCTCGATGACGTGGCGCGGCACCGGCAAGAACACGTAGTAGGTGGTGAGGAACAGGAAGTACGCGGTCGGGTGCCCGAGCGTCACCACGAACGTCGAGTCGTCGGGCGCGGCCAGTCCGAGGTCGGAGCCGTCGCTGTCGCCCTTGTTGAACGCCTCGGCCCCGCGGATGGGGTAGAGCAGGCTGGCGTTGCGCGCCGCGGTCTCGGGCGCGAGCACGCGCCGCCACGACCACACGAAGTCGTGCGCGGTGAGCGGCGTGCCGTCCGACCACACGAGCCCGGGCCGCATGTGGAAGGTGTAGACGAGGCCGTCGGGGCTGATCGTCCAGGCGCGCGCCTGTCCGGGCAGCGGCTCGAGCGTGCGCGCGTCGTTGACCGTGAGCCCCTCGAACACCATGCGCGCGAACCGGCCGTCGGGCTGGCCGCCCATGACGCCGGGGTCGCGCAACTCGGGTTCGGTGCCGAGGTTGAAGCGGAACACCTGGCCCACGGGCGGCGTGAGCGAGCCGAACCAGCGGCGACCGTCCGACACGACGCCGCCATCGCCCGCAGGGGCGCAGGACAGTAGCGTCGCGCAGAGCAGGAGCAGGGGGAGAAGGGGCCGCACGGCATGAGCCTAGCAGAGCGCCGCGCTCCACACCGCTCGTGCTCCGGACGGGAAGCGGTGATTGTGAGCTCTCGCGCAACCGGCGCGGGTGGAATTCGTGTCGGGGTCGCGATCGGGGGTTCAGTCGCGGGGCGCGCGCGCCGATGAATGTCCTTGGTGGCGCCCTCTCGGGGTCACGGCAGACGGCCGCGACCCTCCGCCCTTCGGAACCTGAGGTCATCATGTCGGAATCCACGCACCCCAGCATGGATGAACTGCTCGACGCTCTCGCCCGTCTCGCCGATCGAGTCGCCTCCGGCGCAGGGCCCCGCCTCGAGCCGTTCGTGTCGCTCTCGCTCCGCCGCCTCACGCAGGAGCTCCGCATGTACATCCCGGGGCTCGAGACGCCGCCCGACGCCGAGGCGGCCCGCTTCATCGCGCGCGCCGCCAACGCCGCGCTCGAGGACGGCGATGCGCGCGAGGCGCTGGCCCGCGCCCTGCGCGGCCTCTCGATGTCGCCGCACCACCCGGCGCTGTTCTACACCGCCGCTTCGGCCTGCTTCGAGTTCGGCTCGGTCGAGGACGCCGTGCGCATGCTCCGTCACACGCTGTGGATCAACCCCGGCCACCAGCACGCCCGTCGCGACCTGGCGGCGCTGAACCTCTACCTGCGCGACCGCTGGGAGAGCCCGGGCGAGATCTCGGCCGACGAGGGCCTCGACGTGGTGCAGGCGGGTGCGGACAACCCCGAACTGGCGTTCGACATCGCCGGGGACGAGTTCGACGTGCCCTTCACGGACCACGAGGACCTCGAGGGTCTGGACGAGGGCGAGGATCGCGCGGCCTGAGCCGACGGCCCGCACCGGCCACGACCACCGACGCCCCGGACCCGAACGGTCCGGGGCGTCGCTCGTTGGAGGCCCCCGGGGTGGCGAACCCGGGCGGCGCGAGTCGGTGAGCAGTGGGGGGGGAGAGGGCGGCACGGAGCTGCCCGCGACGGCACTCCGAAGCATTCCCGCCGCTCCACCTTGTGCGGCGAGGATTGTTGAGACTCCGGGGACAAGGGGTCAGCGGACTTCCGGCGATCATGGTTCGACGGAATCGCAACGGTTTAGCTTGTGCTTCGAAGATTGTTGGCGGGCCCGTCACCGCCCCGGACGCGAAACGGCTGCCACGTAGTGACAACGACTTAGGCCGGCGAGTCCGGTCCGGGTGGTGGGCGATCCGAGGCACCAACAATCTTCGAAGCACAACCAACGGTTTACGGGCGTTGCGAGCGATCCGTGCCGGTCCTCAACGATCTTCGCCGCACCACCCCGGGTGCCACGCCCTGTCATTTGCAGTCAAGCGCATGTCCTGCAACCTCTTGCGGGGATTCGACCGGCCCCGTGGCCCGCCCGGTGGCCCCCTCGACTTTGTTCGGCTGCCGAATGGACTCGGGCCCGCTCGTCCGTCACAATCATGGGGGCCGTCCCCCCTTCGGTCGTGCCACCCTCGCGCCCTGTCCCCGGAGCCCCGCATGCCCCGCATGCCCCGCACTCCCCGCCTGGTGCTGCCTCTGCTCGCGCTGTGCGCACTGTTCGCGCCCGCCCCTGCGAGGGCCCAGAGCTGGAACCTGGTGTGGGCCGACGAGTTCAACGGCACCACGCTCGACCTCACCAAGTGGGAGCACCAGATCGGGACCGGGTGCCCGTCGCTCTGCGGCTGGGGCAACAACGAGCTGCAGTACTACCGCGCCGAGAACACCTCGGTCGCCGGCGGCGTGCTCTCCATCACCGCCAAGCGCGAGAACTTCGGGGGCCAGAGCTACACCTCGTCGCGCATCCGCTCGCGACTGCGCGGCGACTGGAAGTACGGCCGCATCGAGATGCGCGCCAAGATGCCGGTGGGGCGCGGCATGTGGGCCGCGTTCTGGATGCTGCCCACGACCGAGACGTACGGCGGCTGGGCGGCGAGCGGCGAGATCGACATCCTCGAGTACCTGGGGCACCAGACCGATCGCGTGCTCGGCACCACCCACTTCGGTGCGGCGTGGCCCGGCAACACGTCGTCGGGCACCACGCAGGTGTTCCCCGGCGTCAACCTGGCCGCGGACTTCCACGACTACGCGTTCGAGTGGGAGCCGTGCGAGATGCGGTGGTACGTGGACGGCGTGCTCTACCGCACGCAGCGCGACTGGTGGTCGGCGGGCGGCGGCTACCCCGCGCCGTTCGACCAGATGTTCCACCTCATCCTGAACCTCGCCGTGGGCGGCAACCTGCCCGGCAGTCCCGACGCCAGCACGGTCTTCCCGCAGCGCTACCAGGTGGACTACGTGCGCGTGTACCAGCGCCTCGACGTGAGCGCGTGCGTGAAGCTGTTCGACGGCATGGATCACGGCTCGCCGAACGCCAACGGCTGGTTCTCCTTCAACGGCACGGTGGGCGGCGGCGGGGTGGGCGGCAACCTCAACGACCTGCCCCCCGCCGACGGTTGCCGCGCCTCGCTCGACGCCAGCTACGGCACGAACGGTGCCGCGGGCTATGTCGGCGGCTTCGGGCGCACGCGGCCGCTCGACCTCACGGGCATGACGCACTTCACGATGTGGCTGCGGCCCGACGCGGGGCAGTCGTACCGACTCGAGCTCAACCTGCAGGACGACGACAACGGCGACAACGTCATCCCGTCCACGCCCAACGGCCTCGACGACGAGTTCCAGTACGACCTCGTCGTCTCGGCGAGCGGTCCCGGAGCGGTCGCGGGTGGGGGCTGGCAGCGCATCTCGGTCCCGCTGTCGGCGTTCGTGGACGATCCCACGTTCCACTACGGCGGCAACGGCATCCTCGACCCCAAGCCGACGAGCGCCGGTGGCAACGGCCAGCTCGTCAGCGTGGTGGTGGCGCTCGTGCGGCAGAACGGTTCGCCCGTGACGTTCCGCACCGACCTGTGGCGCTTCACGCGCCAGACCTCGTCGGTCGCCGGCACGCTGTGGAGCGACGTGGATGCCGACGGCGTGCGCGATGCCGGCGAGCCCGGTCTGGGCGGCGTCACGGTGCAGTTGCGCGACGCCGCGCTCGGCGCGGTGCTCGCGAGCACGGTCACGCCCTCGAGCGGTGCGTACGCGTTCGCGGCCCAGCCCGCCGGACGCTACGAGGTGCGAGTGGTGACCAGCACGCTGCCGGCGAGCGCCATCGCGACCGCCGACCCCGACGGCGCGGCGACCGCGTCGTCCGCGGTGCAGGAGCTCGGCTGCGACCAGGCGGCCGGGGGCCGCGACTTCGGCTACGCGCTCAACGCCCTCGCGGTGGACGACGCCGGCCGCGTGCGCGAGCCGCTCGCGCAGAACGCGCCCAACCCGTTCCGCCCGCGCACCGTGATCGCGTTCGAGATGCCGCGCGCCGACCTCGCCGAACTCACCGTGTTCGACGTCGCGGGCCGCCCGGTCCGTCAGCTCCATCGTGGTGAACTCGCCGCCGGTCCGCACCGCGTCGAGTGGGATGGTCGCGACGAGCAGGGCCAGCCGCTCGCCGAGGGCCTGTACTTCTACACGCTCACCACCGCGCAGGGCCGCTGGGTCAAGCGCATGACGCTGCTGCGATGACGTCCCCTCGGCGCGCGCGGGGCGTGATCCTCGCGGGGCTCGCGGTCGTGCTCGTGGCGGGTCTGGCCGCGGCGTCGCGGCCGGCCGTTCGCCAGGAGCCGTTCGTTCGCCGTCCCTACCCGGAGTGGGTGGACGGTCGGTGGACGGGGCGCGGCATCGCCTACGGCATGCATCGCGACGGGCAGCGACCGGGCGGGCTCTCGCCGAGCCGTGCCGAGATCGCCGAGGACCTGCGGCTCATCGCGCCCGATTGGGCGGCGATCCGCGTCTACGGTGCGCTCGAGCCCACCGAGACGGTGCTCGACGTCGCGCGCCGGTCGCACCCGGGCCTCGTGGTGCTGCTCGGCGTGTGGATCGACCCCGAGACCCGGCGCGACTCGGCGGGGGTCGAGCAGCCGCGTCCCGAGGCCGTGCGCGGCAATCGCGCGCAACTCGACGCCGCGGCGCGACTCGCGGCGCGCTACCCCGGGGTGGTGCGCGCGATCGTGGTCGGCAACGAGACGCAGGTCGCGTGGTCGGCGCATCGCTCGTCGCGCGAGCGGCTCATCGCGGCGATCCGCGAGATGCGCGCACGAACGCGCGTGCCGGTGACCACTGCCGACGACTACAACTTCTGGAACAAGCCCGAGAGCGAGCCGGTCGCGCGCGAGTGCGACTTCCTCATGGTGCACGCGCATCCGCTGTGGAACGGCCAGTCGGTGGAGAGCGCGATCCCCTGGACCGAGGCGCAGCTCGCGGTGATCCGCGAGCGGCATCCCGGGGTGCCGTTGGTGCTCGGCGAGACCGGTTGGGCCACGCAGCGCACCGACACGGGCGACGAGGCGAAGTACATGAAGGCCGAGAGCAGTGAACGCATGCAGGCCGCCTACCTCGACACGCTCGAGGCGTGGCTCGCGAAGCGGCCGCTGCCGGTGTTCGTGTTCGAGGCGTTCGACGAGAACTGGAAGGGGGG
This sequence comes from bacterium, assembly GCA_046076045.1. GTDB lineage: Bacteria > Eisenbacteria > RBG-16-71-46 > RBG-16-71-46 > RBG-16-71-46 > JAIOPA01. The sequence goes on along the minus strand of JBJTRI010000137.1, from coordinate 9,589 downwards.
GGATCGCCCCGATGAAGTCGAGAAGCACTGGGGTCTCTGGCGCGCCGATCGCAGCGCCAAGCCCGCGCTCGCACGGCCGCGCTGACGTGGCCACCGACCGTTCCATGCCGTCGCGCACCCCGCACGAGAGCACCGTCGTGGCGGACGGCGAGGCGTGGCACCGCATCCACGACTTCGACCGGATGCCGCCGTTCCTCATCAGCCTGCCGAGCGCCAGCGACCTGTGGATGTTCGTGAGCTCCGGCGGCGGCCTCACCGCCGGCCGCGTGGATGCCGACGGGGCGCTGTTCCCGTACGAGACGGTGGACAAGTTGCACGACGCCCACCACCACACCGGCCCCGTGAGCGTGCTGCGCGTGCAGCGCCCCGACGGCACCGAGGTGCGCTGGGAGCCGTTCCTCGCCGAACGCGACGCGGAGGGCGTGGTCGAACGCCACCTCGACAAGTCGCACGCCGGCGATCGTCTGGCCTTCGAGGAGGTGCACCACGGCCTCGGGCTGGCGCTGCGCGCGCGTTGGGCGGCGAGTGAGCGCTTCGGCTGGGTGCGCACCGTCACGCTCGAGAACCGCGGTCGCACCGCGGTGCGGCTCGAGGTCATGGACGGCCTGCGCCACCTGCTCCCGAGCGGCGTGCCGCTCGCGCTCTACCAGGGTTCGAGTTCGCTCGTGGACGCCTATCGCCAGAGCGATGCCGACGCCGTGACCGGACTCGCGGTGCACGCCCTCACCTCGCGCATCCTCGATCGGCCCGAGGCCGCCGAGGAACTGCACGCGAACGTGTCGTGGGCGGTGGGGCTGCCCGCGAGCGGTGTCCACCTGTCGGCGGGTGCGCTGGCCGCGTTCCGCCGCGGCGAGCGCCCCGCACCCAGCGCGCGCCTGAACGGGCAGCGCGGACACCACCTCGTGCATGCCGCGCTCGAACTCGCCCCCGGCGCCCGCGCGTGCTGGCACGTGGTGGCCGACGTCGCGCTGGGGCACGCCGCGATCGAGGCGCTGCGCACGCGACTCGCCGACCCGGCCGCGACCCTCGCCGAACTCGAGGCCGACCTGACCGCCTCGCGCGACGCGCTGCAGCGCATCGTCGCGGCCGCCGACGGCCTGCAGGTGACGGGCGATGCGGCCGCGAGCGTCCACCACCGCGCCAACACCCTCTACAACGCCATGCGTGGCGGCGTGTTCGCCGACCACCACCTCGTGCCCTCGGCCGACTTCGCCGCGGTCGTGCGCCTGCGCTCCGCGCCGGTGGCCGAGCGCGCGGCCGCGTTCCTCGCCGGCCTGCCCGCCTCGCTCCCGGTGGCCGAGCTCGTCGTGCGCGCCGGTGCGACCGGCGACGCCGACCTGCACCGTCTCGCGCTCGAGTACCTGCCGCTGTACTTCGGACGGCGCCATGGCGACCCGAGTCGCCCGTGGAACCGGTTCTCGATCCGCGTGCGCAACGCCGATGGCGGCCGCGCGCTGCGCTACGAGGGCAACTGGCGCGACATCTTCCAGAACTGGGAGGCGCTCGCGCTCGGGTTCCCCGACTTCGTGCCGGGCATGATCGCACGCTTCGTCGGCGCCTCGACGCCCGACGGCTTCAACCCCTACCGCATCTCGCGCGAGGGGCTGGACTGGGAGGTCCCCGATCCCGCCGAGCCCTGGAGCCACATCGGCTACTGGGGCGACCACCAGATCGTGTACCTGCTCAAGCTGCTCGAACTGCTCGACCAGCGCGCCCCGGGCGCGCTCGAGGGTCTGCTCGGGCGCGCGGTGTTCTCGTACGCCGACGTGCCGTACCGGCTCAAGCCCTACGCGAGCATCGTCGACGACCCGCACGAGACGATCGTGTACGACACCGCCCACGCGGCCGTGATCGCGGCCCGCGTGGAGGGCATGGGCAGCGATGGCCGCCTCGTGCCGTCGCGCACGGGGGGCGTGCATCACGCCAACCTGTACGAGAAACTGCTCGTCCCCGCACTCTCCAAGTTGTCGAACCTCGTGCCCGACGGCGGGATCTGGATGAACACCCAGCGTCCCGAGTGGAACGACGCCAACAACGCGCTCGTCGGCTACGGCGTCTCGATGGTGACGCTGGCCTACCTGCGGCGCTACCTCGCGTTCCTCGACGCCCGCCTGGGCCGAGCGTCCGCGCAGGCGACGGTGTTCCCGGTCGCGACCGAGGTCGCGGACTGGTTCCGCGCCGTGCACGGCGTGCTCCGCGAGCGTGCATCACGCCTCACCGCCGCCGAGGTCTCGCCCGCCGAGCGGCGCGAGGTCATGGATGCGCTCGGTCTGGCGTTCCAGGCCTATCGCGAGCGCGTGCAGGGGCGCGGGTTCACGGGTGCGCGGGTGGAGTTGCCGATCGACGAGGCGCGCGCGCTGTGCCGCGACGCGATCGTGCACCTCGACCACGCGCTCGCGGTCAACCGCCGCGCCGACGGGTTGTGGCACTCGTACAACCTGCTCGCGCGCCAGCCGAACGGGCGCGGCATGGCGATCCGCCACCTCGACGAGATGTTGGAGGGACAGGTCGCCGTGCTGAGCTCCGGCGCGGTGTCCCCGAGCGAGGCGGTGGGCCTGCTCGATGCCCTGTTCGCGAGCGCGCTGTATCGCGCCGATCAGCGCAGCTTCATGCTCTATCCCGACCGCCGCCTGCCCGACTTCCTCGATCGCAACGTGGTCCCCGATGAGCAGGTGCGCGCGGTGCCGCTGTTCGCGCAGGCGATCGCGAACGGGGACGAGCGTCTCGTCACGCGGGACGCCGGGGGGCGCGTGCGCTTCCACGCCACGTTCCGCAACGTCCGCGACCTCGACGTGGTACTCGACCGGATGGCGCTCGAGCCCGCGTGGTCGGCGACCGTGGCGCGCGACCGTCAGGCCGCGCGTGCCGCCTTCGAGGTGGTGTTCCAGCACCATGCGTTCACCGGGCGCTCGGGCCGCATGTACGGCTACGAGGGACTCGGCAGCATCTACTGGCACATGGTCGCGAAGTTGCTGCTCGCGGTGCAGGAGATCGCGTTCCGCGCCGCCGACGAGGGGGCCCCGGAGTCCGTCCAGCGCGCCCTCGCGACCCACTATCGTCGGGTGCGCGCCGGGCTGGGGTTCGAGAAGACCGCCGTCGAGTACGGCGCGTTCCCGTTCGACCCGTACTCGCACACCCCGCGACACGCGGGAGCGCAGCAGCCGGGCATGACCGGGCAGGTGAAGGAGGAGATCCTGACCCGTCTGGGCGAGCTCGGCGTGCGGTTCCGCGACGGCGGCCTGTGCTTCGACGGCACGCTGCTGCGCGCCGTCGAGCGACTCGCCGAACCCGCCGCGCTGCCGGTGCTGGGCTTCGACGGTCGTTGGACCTCGCTCGAGGTGCCGGCCGGGGCGTTCGCGTTCACGCTCGCGCAGGTCCCGGTGTGCGTCTCCGAGGGCGCGACGCCGGCGATCGTGGTGCATGCGGCGGACGGCTCGCGACACGAGGTCGCGGGGGCAGCGCTCGATGCGGGGATGACGCGGCGCTGGTTCGCGCGGTGCGGCGACGTGGTGCGCGTCGAGGTGCGTCTGCCCGCCGAGGTGCGCGCGCGCGACTGAGCGAGCGGGTCGGGAAGCGACGGGCCCCGCGGTGCACGCAGCGCGGGGCCTTCGTCGTGACCGGTGGGGTGGTGCCTCATGCGAGGAGCCGCGCCCCGCGAGGTGCGGGACGCGGCTCCGAGCGGACGCGAATGGCGGCGTGCGTCAGTTCGCGAGCACCATCCGACGGCTCACGACCCCGGCCGAGGTGCGCAGCACGACCTGGTAGATCCCGGCTGCGGCCCGCGTCCCGTCGGCGCGACGGCCGTCCCAGCGCACCGAGCCCTGCCCGGCGGGCCGACGGCCCTCGAGCAGCGTGGCGACGCCACGACCCGCGACGTCGAACACGCGCAGGCTGACCTCGTCCTCACTCGGCAGCGTGAAGCGCAGCAGGGCAGAGCCACGCGACGGGTTCGGCTGCGGGGCCGACAACGCGAGGCCGTCGAGCGTCGGCGTCACGCCGGCAGCGGGCAGCGTGCGGAACACGGCATCGTCGATGAACACCGCGCCACCCTTGTTGGTCGGCTGCTCGAAGATGACGTAGCAGCGCACCGAGTCGGTGCCGGCGGGTGCGATGCCGGAGATCGCGACGTTCCGCCACTGGCCGAGCGGCTTGGTGACGTCCATGGCGACCTCGGTGGGACCACCGGGGATCTCGGTGCCGTTCGCGTCCATGAACGCGATGTGCATCACGAGCTGGTTGTCGTTGCCCGTCTGGATGGGGCTGTCGCCGCAGGTCGTGAGCGCGTTCAGGCTGAACTCCCACGGCGTGCCCGGGGTGGTGCGGAAGCTCTGGTACATGACCGAGTTCGTGCCCGGGTTGAACGTGCCGAACAGCTTGGCGGCACCGCCCGCGGAGTACGACCCGAACGCGCGACCGTCGAAGTACACGTTGCCGAAGGTGCGCCAGCCCGGAACCACGAGGCCGTTGCCGGCGGGCGAGCTGAAGTTGGAGTTGCTCAGCACGTTGCCCGACACGGTCGGGGTCGTGTAGCTCTCGAGCATGAGGTCGTCCACGTACACCGCGCCGCCGGCACAGCCGGGCTGCAGGTACAGGATGAGCGCCTCGACGCGCCGGGCCGCGGCCGGTGCGTTGGCCTTGACGGTGAAGGTGTTCCAGCGGTCCTTGATCGTGAACGGCCCGCCGATCACGGCCTCGCTGCCCTGGATCTCCGAACCGCCCGTGGCGGCGTTGAAGAACGCCAGCTTGATGAGCGCGCGGTTGCTGCTGCAGGTGAAGCTGCCGGGGATGGAGTCGGCCGAGGCCATGTAGGCCTGGCAGGAGAACTCGAATGTGGTGTTCGAGCTCGCCGCGAGCGGGAACGACTGCAGGAACCCCGAGACGTTGAAGGTGGGGGCGAACGGGCAGTTGGTGAAGCCGCCGTAGATCTTCGCGGCCGCCGCGCCGGTGCGCATGATGTTGTCGTTGGCCGCGGTCGAGAGCACGACGCTCGACGGCGTGGCCGGGCTGAACGTCGTCCAGCCGGTGAAGCTGCCCCCGACCGACTCGAAGCCCGGGTTCACGAGCATGTTGGCGGCTCGGGCCGGGACGGCGAGGGCACCGGTACATACGAAGGCGAGCAGCAGGAGACGGGCGAGGCGGTGCATGTGCACCCTCCTGGGGTGATGGCGATGGCAGCCGGCGAGGCAGGGTCGCCGGACGGGTGTCGGTCGGCAGCCGCGAGGCGCACGAGGCCCGCCCCGGGAGCGGATCGAGGGGGCGGACGAGGGCTTCGCGGCTTGACAGGCCTGACACAAGCTTACAGAATGTTCGACAAGCGAACAAAGTGGTTTCTCCGCGATTCGAGGGTTCCCATGGGTCCAGCCGACCGGCAGGGCGAACGACCGCTCCTCGAGGTTGAAGGGCTTCACAAGTCCTTCACTAGCAAGGGGCTATTCGGTCGTGCGACCACCATCGAGGCCGTCCGCGATGTGAGCTTCACGCTCGAGCGGGGCCGTGCGGTCGCCATCGTGGGGGAGTCGGGCAGCGGCAAGAGCACGATCGCCCGACTGCTGCTCCGCCTCGAGCGTCCCGACTCGGGGGCGATCCGGCTCGACGGGTACGACGTGCTCCGTGAGGAGCGCCGCGGGGCCTCGCTCGCCTACCGGCGCCGCGTGCAGATGGTGTTCCAGGACCCCTTCGGCTCGCTCAATCCCGCGCACGACGTGCTCCACCACCTCGTGCGCCCGCTCCTGCGGCACCGCCGGGCGCTGACCGCCGAGGCGCGCCTACGCGCGGCCGCCTTGTTGACGCGCGTCGGGCTGGAGCCCGCCGAGGACTTCCTGCACCGGCGTCCGTTCGAGCTCTCGGGGGGCCAGCGTCAGCGCGTGGCGATCGCGCGCGCGCTCGCGGTCGAGCCCGACGTGCTGGTGGCCGACGAGCCCACCTCGATGCTCGACGTCTCGATCCGCGTCGGCATCCTCAACCTGCTCGTGCAGCTCAAGCGCGAGCAGGGACTCGGCATCGTGCTCATCACCCACGACCTCGCCTCGGCGCGCTACCTCGCCGACCACATCCTCGTCTGTCACCGCGGTCGGGTGGTGGAGTCCGCGCCCACCGACACGCTGCTCGGCGCGCCCGCACATCCGTACACGCGGGCCCTGCTCGCCTCGATCGCGGGGCTCGAGACCGACGCGGCGCGCGTCCCGCCCCCGGCGGCGGCGGGCCCCGTCACCGGGTGCCCGTTCGCCCCGCGCTGTCCCGAGGCCTTCGAGCCTTGCTGGAAGACCGATCCCGAGCCGCGCCCGGTGGGCACGGCGACCGTGCGCTGTCATCTCCATGGGGCCGTTTCCGGCCCCGCCGCCGGGTCCGAGAGGACCTCGGCGCGAACGTCGTGAAACCGGAGGTCCGATGAATCCGTTCCGCCCGTCGTGGTGTGCCGTCCGCCGCGCTCCGCTCGTGCTCCTGGCCGCGCTGCTGTCGTTCGTCGGCGTCTCGCGCGCCCAGCCGGGTGCCGCGCCGCAGGTGCGCGTGGTGCGTGACGGCGGCGACCCGCGCCTGCAGGTGGACGGCCGGGACTTCATGGTCAAGGGCATGAACTGGGACTACTTCCCGACGGGCACCAACTACTCCTACGACTTCTGGGGCCAGTCCGACGAGTTCATCCGGGCCGCGCTCGCGCGCGAGATGTCGCTCATGCGCGCCATGGGCGTCAACGCGGTGCGCATGTACGTGGGCGTGCCGCCGCGCTGGGTCCGCTACATCCACGAGACCTACGGCATCTGGACGGTGATCAACCACCCGCTCGGCCGCTACGGGTTCACGCTCGACGGTGTGTGGACGCCGGTCGTGGACTACTCGGACCCGCGCATGAAGGCCGCCATCCAGGCCGACTTCATCGCCACCGTGAAGCGCTTCGAGGGCACGCCCGGTGTGCTCATGTGGCTGCTCGGCAACGAGAACAACTACGGCCTGTCGTGGAAGTCGTTCGAGATCGAGGCGCTGCCCGTCGGCGAGCGCGACGGTGCGCGCGCGCGTCACCTGTACCGCTTCTTCGGCGAGGTCATCGACGCCACGCACGCGGCCGACCCGGCCCGCCCGGTCGCCATGGCGAACGGCGACCTGCAGTACATCGACATCATCGCGCAGGAGTGCCGCAACCTCGACATCTTCGGCACCAACGTCTACCGCGGCATCTCGGCGCGCGACCTGTACGAGGTGGTGAAGGCCAAGCTCGGCCTGCCCATCGTGTACACCGAGTTCGGGGCCGATGCGTTCAACGCCCGCGACATGCGCGAGGACCAGTACAGCCAGGCGCGCTATCTGCTCGGCCAGTGGCAGGAGATCTACGAGCAGTCCGCGGGCAAGGGCCGGGTCGGCAACTGCATCGGCGGCATGGTGTTCCAGTGGAGCGACGGCTGGTGGAAGTACATGCAGGAGACCAACCTCGACGTGCACGACACGAACGCCTCGTGGCCCAACGGCGGCTACGACGACTTCGTGCAGGGCAACAACAACATGAACGAGGAGTGGTGGGGCATCTGCGCCAAGGGCATGGCCGACGGGCGCGGGCACTACGACCTCTACCCGCGCGCGGCCTACTACGCGCTGCGCGACGCGTGGCGCCTCGACGCCTACGCCACCGCCACCGACACGACGGCCATCCGCGCGCACTTCGGCCGTCTCGACGCGGCGAGCGCCGAGGTCGAGGCGCGCGGCAACCGCGCCGCCCTGCTCGCGTCGTCCTCGGACCGCGTGCGCGTGAGCGGGCTGCGCATGAACCTCGAGACCTACAGCACGGGCGCCGTGGGCACGAACTCGCCCGCACTGGGGGCGCCGCCCGCGATCCCGGTGGGCTTCGACAAGATGCAGTCGTTCTTCGTGGACGTGCAGGCCTCGCCCACGGCGAACGTCACCGGCACGGTGTCGTTCAACGTGCTCGGCCATGTGCCGCTCAACCCCATCGACGACATCTTCTACGAGAAGCGCGGCCAGCCCGTGACCGTGGAGGACGCCTCGGGCAGCACGCTCGAGACGTTCGTCGGCAACGAGCGCATCAAGGTGTACCGGGCCACGATGGCGTGGGACGAGCCGTGGTTCCGGCTCAACGGCTTCTTCCGCGAGGGTCACTACCACTGGGGCTACGAGGGTGACTTCTTCAACCTCTACCGCGAGGCCTACTACGGTCCGAACATCGACATCTACAACGCCGACGTGCCGCTCGGTGTCGAGATCACCGGCAAGAAGGGGTTGAACGGCCTCACCTTCGCGTTCGGTCCCGAACTGTGGTGGGGTGCCAACCCGGCGATGCTCGCCAAGTACCGGCGTCAGCTCGGTCGCTTCCAGACCACCGGTGTGGTGCAGGTGGACGTGGCCGAGAAGCAGCTCGCGATCGAGGACGTGCAGACCTCGGCCTCGATCCCGTTGCCGAAGACCCAGCGGGCCTCGTTGCACCTCGCCACCGGGCTGGGGCCGTTCCAGGCCGAGGTGGGCGGGTTGTGGTCGGGCCAGAACAAGGTCGGGGACACGTTCTACATCCTCGATCGCGCCGACGGTCGTCCGGACGAGGTGCGCACCGACCAGGTGTACCGCTCCGACGCGTTCGGTGCGCGCCTGCGGCTGACGCTCGAGCGCGGTCGCTTCCGCTGGTACGGCCAGACCGCGCGCATGGGCCTCGTCGCCGACGGTGGCTACACGCAGACCACCACCTACACGGGCTGGGGGCTCAAGGACACCGGTCTGGGCAACCAGACCAACGTGATCTCGGGCTTCACCTACAACACCGGCCACTTCCAGTTCGGCCCCAACCTGCTCTGGCAGAAGCCCACCGTCGGTCCCATCCCGGCCGACGTGGACCAGGTGCTGTACCCCACCGTGGGGCCGCGCAACGTCAGCATCCAGCGCGACCCGTTCGCGGTCCGTGGCAACCGCGAGATGACCGGCGCGGAGATCGTGGTCGGCTACGACCCGACGCCGGCGAGCTGGCTGTGGGCGTGGGACAACGACCTGCGCGAGGACGCGCGGTTGGCGGGATCGCTCAGCGTCATCTACCGCCACATGCCCACGACGCAGGACGCCGCGTCGGGCCTGTTCTTCTACGGCGGTCGTCTGAACCCCGGCGTGTTCCCCGGTGCGCCGTCGCCGCGCGACCTGTGGGAGGCGCGCGTGCGCCTCGTGTCGAAGTGGTCTGCGGACACGCGCGTCGTGGCGGTGCTGTACGCCGGCACCTCGGAGTCGGTCGGCAGCGACGATCGCGTCGTGAACCGCAAGGGTGTGGATGCCCGGCTCACGAAGGGCTCGGTCGCGTTCTCCGGCGCGGTGCGCCTCGACGACTACGGTCCCTACGACTTCCACCGCGAGTACAACCTCACCTACCCGCTGCAGCTCATGGGTGACCTGTCGCACACGCTCGGGCCGGCGCGCTGGTTGGGCCTCAACCAGACGAGCGTGGGTGTGCGAGGGACGTACCGCACGCTGGATGCGTTCTCGCCGCACTACAACGACCCGACGGGGCTCGAGGGCTACGAGTACGAGATCCGCACCTACCTGCGACTCGCGATGTGAGCAGGGCCTGAGGGAAGGACGAGGGGCGCGACCACCACGGTGGTCGCGC
>JBJTRI010000136.1:0-15166 GCA_046076045.1 bacterium | reverse complement strand
TGGTGGCGCCATGTCGTTCGTCACGCTGGCCGACCGCACCGGGCTCGTGGAGTGCGTGCTGTTCCCCGACGTGCACCGACGCTTCGGGGCGGCGCTGCGCGACACGCTGGTGTGGGCCGAGGGCCGCGTCGGCGAGACCCTCGGCGCGATCACGCTCACCGTGGACCGCGCAGGGCCACCCGTCGCACGCCCCGGACGCGTCGCGTGAAGGGTCCGGCCTCGCGTGACGCCTCAGGCCTCGCGTGCGGCCTGCGTCCACGCGCGCACGATGTCACCCGCGGGCTCGACGCTGCGGATCGTCGCCACGCTCTTGCCCGCCTGCCACAGTCGCGAGTCCGCACGCTTCGCGCCGTCGCGCAGCGACCACACCGAGTGCAGCACGAACGCGGTGCGCACGAGGTGCTTGGTGCGCGGGTGTCGCAGCAACCAGCGCTCGAGCGCGTTGGCCTTGAGTCCCATGCGCCGCACCACGGGCGTGTCGAGCACCGCCACCGGCACGCCGGTGATGCGCTCGGTCAGCACCACGTCGTCCTCGTCGGCGTCGAGCAGCGCCTGCTTGTACGACGCGTCGGCGTCGCACTCGGTCGTGGCGATGAACCGCGTGCCGCACTGCACACCGGCGTAGCCCATGCGCAACGCGTCCACGAACCCCGCCGCGTCCCCCACGCCGCCCGCGCACACCACCGGCAGGCCGAACGGCGCCAGTTCGTCGAGCAGCGCGCGCGGGTCGCGCGGCCCGGCGTGGCCGCCCGCGCGGCGGTTCACCGCGATCAACCCGTCCACGCCACCGTCGCGCGCCTTCGCCGCCCAGCGCGCCTCGGTGACGTCGTGGTACACCACGCCGCCCACCGCGTGGACCTTGTCGGCCACCCAGCGCGGGTCGCCGAGCGAGGTCACGAAGAACCGCACGCCCTCCTCCAGCGCCACGTCCACCCAACCGCGCATGCGGTCCAGGTAGCGACGCGACGACTTCTCGATGAGCGCGTTCATGCCGATGGGCCGCGTGGTGAGCGACCGGATGCGCTGCAGTCCGGCGCGGAACTCCAGCTTGTGCACGAACGTCAGCGTGACCGGCTGCACCACGCCGATCCCGCCCGCCTCGCTCACCGCCGCGACCAGTTCGGGGTTGCTGCACGGGTACATGGGACCGCACACGATCGGCGTCGCGATGCGTGCGTGCCGCGTGAGCGGGGTGTCCAGATTCATGCGCGCGCTCCCGGCACCGGACCCAGTCGCCACGTCACACGCACCGTGGCCACGGTGTCACCCGCCGCGTCGCGCATGACCGCACGCACCTCGAAGTCGGTGTCGCCCGTCACCTCGGGCACCGTCACGCGGCTCTCGGCCACCAGCGTGCCGCGCGCCTTCTTGTCGTACTCGATCGCGATGCCGCGCACGATGCCGCGCACGTTCGCAGGCAATGCCATGGTCATGGCCAGTCCGCTCGTCATCTCGCCCAGGTTGGCCAGCGCGATCGCGTGGACGCTGCCGAGGTGGTTGCGCACGCCACGCCGGTCGCGCAGCTCCACCACCGCGTGCCCGGGCTCGAGCGTGCGCACGCGCGCACCCAGCGCACCGCTGTACGGCACGCGCCACGCGAAGAACGCGTCGAACAGCGCGCGCCCGAACGGCAGCGTGGCGCATCGGCGCCAGAGCGCGAGCAGTTCGGCGCCGGGGGCGCGACGGGGCTTGTCGGACGGGGACATGGCGCCTCCTGCGGGACTGGCGTGCGGACCACGCACCGCACGCCGACCGGCGTACCGGGGACCGCGACGCTCGCAGCATGGCACAACCGTCCGCGCACGGCATGTGGAACCGCGGCGCGCGGGACTCACAGCCATACGCGAAGGGCATGGGGCACCGCGGCACACACGATGCACGATCGCCCGCTTACGGGATGCGGAACCGCAGCACGAACGATGCATCACCACACACGCACGCCTTGCGAAGCCGTAGCGCGAACGATGCACCGCCGCACGCGCACGCCTTGCGGAACCGCGGCTCGCAAGATGCACCGCCGCACGCGCTCATCTTGCGAAGCCGCAGCGCGAACGATGCGCCGCCGCACGCACGCCGTGCGCGACGCGCTCTCTAGATACCGAGCTCCGGGGCGATGGTCAGCATGGCGTCGCGCACGAACACGATGTGCTCGTCCAGGTCCACGCCCAACTCGGCGGCGCCGTTCACGATGTCGTCGCGGTTCACGTTCCGCGCGAACCCGGCGTTCTTCATCTTCTTGCGCACCGACGCCGGTTCGACCAGCGCCAGCTTGCGCTCGGGCGTCACCAGCGCGCACGCCACCAGGAACCCCGACAACTCGTCGCACGCGAACAGCGCCTTCGCCATGCGCGTCGCGCGCGCCACGCCGGTGTGCGTGGCGTGCCCCAGCACGGCGGTACACACGTCGTCGGGCCAGCCCGCTTCGCGCAGCACGGCCACACCCTTCACCGGGTGCTCCTCCAGCGTGGGATGCCGCTCCCAGTCGAAGTCGTGGAGGAGTCCGGTGAGACCCCAGCGGTCCTCGTCCTCACCGTAGCGCCGCGCATAGGCGCGCATCGCGGCCTCGACCGCGAGCATGTGCTTGCGCAGGTTCACGTTCGACACCCAGTCGTGCATCAGGGTCAGGGCCTGCTCGCGCGTCGGCAACGAGGATTGCGACATGTCCTTGGATCTCCGGTCGAGGTCGTGAAGCTCTCGCGTGGGCGCGGGTCCGGGCGCGCGTGCGACCATCGTACGCGAACGACATGAGACAGCGGCACCGCCGTGCACCGCGCGGAGTGCGGCACCACCGCACCACCGCACCACCGCACCGCCGCACCACCGCCGCACCACCGCCGCACCACCGCCGCACCAGCGCCGCACCAGCGCCACCGCACCAGCGCCACCGCACCAGCGCCGCACCACCACCGCACCACCACCAAGCGCGAAGGCGGCGCCGCGCGCCGCCTTCGTGGGAACCCTGCGACCGCCTCAGGCGGTCACTTGTTCTCGAAGTGCTTCCGGTTCTTCTCGGTGTAGCTCGCCCACTTCTCGGGCACCCCGTTGTCGGGGAAGATCGCCTGCACGGGGCAGGCGGCCTCGCAGGCCTGGCAGTCGATGCACTCGTCGGGATGGATGTAGAACTGGTCCTCGCCCTCGTAGATGCAGTTCACGGGGCAGACCTCGACGCAGGACTTGTCCTTGACCCCGACGCAGGGCTCGGCGATGACGAACGGCATGACTGGGACCTCCGGAGCGGACGCACCCGCCGGTTCCGGCGCGCGCGTGTGGGCTGGGGGGATGAACTCACGGCGAGTCTAGAGGGGCGCCCCCGGGACTGGCAAGACCTCCACCGCGGCCACGCGCAGCCGCGCGCCCGAACCTCTTCAACCGCACCGCATCCCGCACGATGGCGCGGTCCGCATCCGCCCGCACGCGGGCGGCATCCCACCCTCGCGCACGCGCGGCCCGCAGCGCTTGACCGCCCCCGGCGGCCCCACCACACTCGCCCGTTCACTCCCCCCACGCCACCCCTCCCCTGCGCCCGAGGTCCCCGGCCCATGGACAAGAACATCGACCTGTCGTCGCTCCGCATCGACCGCTCGAGCCCGCCGCCCAAGCGCGGCCCCCGCCCGTGGGTCGTCGCGCTCACGCTCGTGGTGGTGGCGGTGGTCGCGTTCGTCGCGTTCCGCACCCTCGTGGGCGGCCCGCGCGCCGTCACCGTGGGCAGCGCCGAGGCGACCGGTGGTGGCAGCGTCTCGGGCGAGGGGATCAGCGCCAACGGCTACGTCGTCGCGCGCACCAAGGCCAGCGTCTCGAGCAAGATCCTCGGCCGGCTGGCGTGGATCGGCGTCACCGAGGGCTCACGCGTGGGCGCCGACGACATCATCGCGCGCCTCGAGAGCGCCGACTTCGAGGCGGCGCGCACCGCGACCGAGGCCAACATGGCCACGCTGCAGGCGCAGATCGTGCAGGCCCGCCGCGACCTGCAGCGCTCGCAGTCGCTGCGCACGCAGAACCTGCTGTCCGACGCCGACCTCGAGAACGCGCAGACGCGGCTCGACGTGCTGCTCGCGCAGGCCAACGCCGCGCGCGCGCAGCACCAGCTCGCCGAGGCCAACCTCGAGAACACGCGCGTGCGCGCCCCGTTCGGGGGCACCGTGCTGCGCAAGGACGCCGAGGTCGGCGAGATCGTCGCGCCCGCGGCGGCCGGCGGCGGTCTCACCCGCACCGCCATCGTCACCATGGCCGACCTGCAGACGCTCGAGGTCGAGGTGGACGTGAACGAGGCCTACATCGCGCAGGTGCGCAACGGTCAGCCGTCGCGCATCACGCTCGACGCCTACCCCGACACCTCGTTCCGCGGGCGCGTGCGCCAGGTCGTGCCCACCGCCGACCGCCAGAAGGCCACGGTGCTCGTGAAGGTCTCGATCCTCGACCGCGACCCGCGCATCCTGCCCGAGATGGGCGCCAAGGTGGTGTTCGAGGCGCGCGGGGCGCAGGAGCAGGCCGCGCCGCGCCGCGTGTTCGTGCCGCGTGCCGCGCTCGCGCAGAGCGACGGCGGCTCGATCGTGTGGTTGGTCGAGGAGGGCGTGGTACGCAAGCGCACCGTCGACGTGGGCCCCGAGCGCGGCGATCGCGTCGAGATTCGTCAGGGACTGTCGGGTGGCGAGGCGGTGGTACTGTCGCCCGCGGCCGACCTCAAGGACGGCGAGAAGGTCAAGCTCGCGAGCCGCTGAGCGGCCCGCACGAAGGGAGCACGCATGGCATCGGTCGAGGTCCGTGACGTCCGCAAGGTCTATCGCCGCGACGCCGAGGAGGTGGTCGTGCTCGACGGCCTCACCCTCACCATCCCCGACGGCTCGTTCGTCGCGCTCATGGGCCCGTCGGGCTCGGGCAAGACGACGCTGCTCAACCTCATCGGTGGCGTGGACCAGCCCACCTCGGGCGACCTCGTGGTGGGCGACACCAACATCGCGCGTCTCAGCGGCGACGCGCTCGCCCGCTGGCGGGCCGCGTCCATCGGCTACATCTTCCAGCTCTACAACCTCATGCCCGTGCTCACCGCGGTCGAGAACGTGGAACTGCCGCTGCTGCTCGTGCCCATGAGCGCCGCCGAGCGCCGCCGCCGCGCCGAGACCGTGCTGCAGTTGGTGGGGCTGGGCGACCGCCTGCGCCACTACCCGCGCCAGCTCTCGGGCGGCCAGGAGCAGCGCGTCGCGATCGCGCGCGCGCTGGTGTCCGACCCCAAGGTGCTGCTCGCCGACGAGCCCACCGGCGACCTCGACCGCAAGTCGGCCGAGGAGGTGCTCAAGCTGCTCGAGCGCCTCAATCGCGAGTTCGGCAAGACCATCGTCATGGTGACGCACGATCCGCACGCCGCCGAGCGCGCGACGCGTCAGTACCACCTCGAGAAGGGTGTCCTCACGAACTGACGGAGGCGGCACATGCTCAAGCTCGTGCTCGTGAACCTGTTCCGCAACAAGCTCCGCACGTTCCTCACCATGGCCAGCGTGACGGTGGCGCTGTTCCTGTTCTGCACGCTGTTCGGCGTGCTCGACACGCTCAACGAGTCCATCAAGGTCGGCAGCGAGTCGCGGCTCGTCACGCGCAACCGCATCTCGCTCGTGCAGTGGATGCCCATGGCGTACCGCCAGCGCATCGAGTCGGTGCCGGGCGTGAAGCGCGTCGCGGTGCAGAACTGGTTCGGCGCCCAGGACCCCGCCGACACGCGCGGGTTCTTCGCGCAGTTCGGCGTCGACGACTCGTACTTCGCCATCTACGCCAAGGACATCGACATCGTCGAGGCCTCGCCGGCCATGGCGCAGGGCGGCGTGCCCGAGGGCGCCGACCCCAAGCTGGCCTCGTACTACCTCGAGCGCACCGCGTGCGTGGTGGGCGAGAAGCTCATGGCCAAGAAGGGCTGGAAGCTCGGGCAGACGGTCACGCTCGCGGGCACCATCTTCCCGGGCGACTGGCCGTTCACCATCCGCGCCGTGTACCGCGCACGCCAGAAGTCGTTCGGCGACGAGACCATGTTCTTCCACTGCAAGTACCTGTCCGAGAAGGGCATGGATGGCGAGGAGGCGGTCGGCACCTACGTGCTCGAGCTCTCCGACCCCTCGCAGGCGACCGCGGTGCTCAAGGCCGTGGACTCGCAGTTCGAGAACGCCGCACCGGCCACGCTCACCGAGACCGAGCAGGCGTTCCAGGCCGGGTTCGTGAGCATGTACGGCAACGTGCCGTTCGTGCTGCAGGTCATCGGCATCGCGATCGTGTTCAGCATCCTGCTCATCGCGGCCAACACCATGATGACCAGCATCCGCGAGCGCACGAGCGAGATCGGTGTGCTCAAGACGCTCGGGTTCACCGACGGGCACGTGTTCACCATGGTCGTCGCCGAGGCCGCGGTCATCACACTCGGCGGCGGACTGCTGGGCGCGCTCGGCGCCAAGTTCCTGGTCGACGGCAAGGCCGTGTTCGGCACGTTCCTGCCGCCCATGTCGGTGTACTGGAGCACCGTGTTCACCGGCGTCGGCATCGCCACGCTCATCGGCGCGGTGAGCGGCCTGCTCCCCGCCCTGCAGGCCTCGCGCCTGCGCATCGTGGACGCGCTCCGGCGCGTCGAGTGAGGACCGAGCCCATGGCGATCCCGTTCGCGTACAACCTGCGCAGCGTCCTCAACCGCCCCATCTCCACCGCCACCACGGCGATCGGCATCGGACTCACGGTGGCCATCTACATCGGCGCGCTCGCGCTCGCCGACGGGTTCAAGGCCTCGCTCGTGAGCACGGGCTCGCCCGACAACGCCATCGTGCTGCGCAAGGGCGCCGACAGCGAGATCTCCAGCGGCATCACGCTGGAGCAGTCGCGCGTGCTGGCGGCCGACCCCGCGGTGGCGGTGGGCCCCGACGGCGGTCCGCGCGCCAGCGCCGAGATGGTGATCGTGGTGAACAAGCCGCGTCTGGGCCAGAAGGGCTCGTCCAACGTCATGCTGCGTGGCGTGGCCCCCGGCGCCGGCGAGTTGCGCGGCGGCGTGAAGGTGGTCGAGGGCCGCATGTTCACACCCGGAACCGACGAGGTCATCGTGGCGCAGCGCATCGCGGGCCGGTTCGAGAACTGCCGCGTCGGCGACCGCCTGCGCTTCGAGCAGCGCGACTTCACGGTGGTCGGTCACTTCACCGCCAACGGTTCGGCGTTCGAGTCCGAGATCTGGGGCGACGCGGCCGTGCTCATGCCCGCGCTCAACCGGGAGGGCTACTTCCAGACGTTCGTCTTCCGCATGAAGGACCCGGCCGCGTTCGAGGCGCTCAAGCGCCGGCTCGAGTCCGATCCGCGCCTGCCGCTGCAGGTGCGGCGCGAGCAGTCATTCTACGCCGCGCAGAGCGAGTCGTTCACGCTGCTCATCACCGTGATCGGCACGTTCATCACCGCCATCATGGCGATCGGCGCGGTGTTCGGGGCGGCCAACACCATGTACGCCTCGATCGGCGCGCGCACCCGCGAGATCGCCACCCTGCTCGTGCTCGGGTTCGCCCCGGGCGCGGTCATGGTGTCGTTCGTGGTCGAGTCGGTGATCATCGCCATGCTCGGTGGGCTGGTGGGCTGCGTGCTGGCACTGCCCATGAACGGCATCACCTCCAGCACCACGAACTTCCAGAGCTTCTCGGAGACGGCGTTCCAGTTCCGCATCACGCCGGTCATCATGGCGCAGGCCGTGGGGTTCTCGGCCCTGCTCGGACTGGTGGGCGGGTTCTTCCCGGCCCTCAAGGCCTCGCGCCAGCCGCTCGCCCGCGCCCTGCGCGGCTAGCCGACCGCCCTCCGCCGCACCCGAACGAGGCCGTCCCGCACCCCGCGGGGCGGCCTCGTCGCAGGTTTCCCCGCGGGCCGGGGAGCCTCTAGAGTAGGTCCGATTCCACCCTCCGACCGCACCTCGCGCCCCGGGAGAGCACCGTGTCCGACGTCCGCAACGTCATCATCCTCGGCTCCGGCCCCGCCGGCTACACCGCCGCCCTCTACACCGCCCGCGCCAACCTCAAGCCGCTCATCTTCACCGGCCTGCAGCCCGGCGGTCAGCTCACCATCACCACCGAGGTCGAGAACTACCCCGGCTTCCCGCACGGCATCCAGGGCCCCGAGCTCATGGAGCACATGCGCGCGCAGGTCGAGCGCTTCGGCGTCGAGATCAAGGACACGCTCGTCGAGCGCGTGGACCTGTCGCAGCGCCCGTTCCGCGTCTGGGCCGACGGCGAGGAGTACCGCGCCCAGTCGCTCATCGTGGCCACCGGCGCCTCGGCGCTGCTGCTCGGACTGCCGAGCGAGTCCAAGTACATGGGCTTCGGCGTCTCGGCGTGCGCGACCTGCGACGGGTTCTTCTTCAAGGGCAAGGACGTGATCGTGGTGGGCGGTGGCGACACCGCCATGGAGGAGGCCAACTACCTCACGCGGTTCTGCTCCAGCGTCACGCTGGTGCACCGTCGCGACACGTTCCGCGCCAGCAAGATCATGCTCGAGCGCGCGCAGGCCAACCCGGGCATCCGCTTCCTGGTGAACCGCGAGATCGCCGAGGTGATGGGCGACGGCACGCGCGTCACCGGCGTGCGCCTGCGCGACACCACCACGGGCGAGACCTCCGAGATGCCCATCGCGGGCGTGTTCGTGGCGATCGGCCACAAGCCCAACACCGAGTTCCTCGGCGGCCAGCTGCCGACCACCGAGAAGGGCTACCTCGTCGTGAAGCCCGGCTCGTCGTACACCTCGGTCGAGGGTGTGTTCGCGGCCGGCGACGTGCACGACCAGGTCTATCGTCAGGCGGTCACGGCCGCCGGCAGCGGCTGCATGGCCGCGATCGACTGCGAGCGCTGGCTCGAGGCGCACGCCCACGCCACCACCGGCGCGGCCCACTGAGCGGAGGTCCCATGGAACGCGAAGTCCTCGAGTTCGACGTCCAGTTCGTCGGTGGCGGTCCGGCCGGTCTCGCCGGCGCGATCCACCTCGCCGACCTCATCGCGCGGCACAACGAGGCGGCCGCCGCCTCGGGCGCGAAGCCGCTGCCCGAGATGAACATCGCGGTGCTCGAGAAGTCGTCCGAGGTGGGCGCGCACGGGTTCTCGGGTGCGGTCATGGACCCGCGCGCGCTGCGCGAGCTCGTGCCCGACTACGCGGCCAAGGGCTGCCCCATCGAGTCCGAGGTCACGCACGACGACGTCGTGATCCTGTTCGAGCGCTCGTCGTTCCGCCTGCCGTTCGTGCCGCCCGCGCTCGACAACCACGGCAACGTGGTGGTGAGCCTGGGCGAGCTCTCGAAGTGGCTGGGCGCGCAGGCCGAGGAGCGCGGCATCCTGATCGCCACCGAGACGCCCGCGCAGACGCCGCTGCTCGAGGGCACCCGCGTGCTCGGCGTGCGCACGGGCGACAAGGGCGTGGACAAGCACGGTCAGCGCAAGTCGTCGTACCAGCCCGGCGCGGACTGCCTGGCCAAGGTGACGGTGCTGTGCGAGGGCCCGCGCGGCACGGTCGCCAAGCAGCTCGAGTCCGCGCTCGGTCTCACCGAGGGCCGCCAGCCGCAGGTCTACGCCACCGGCGTGAAGGAGCTGTGGGAGGTCCCGGCCGGACAGGCGCGCAAGGGCCACGTCATCCACACCATGAACTGGCCGTTGCCCGCCAGCACGTTCGGGGGCGGTTTCGTGTACGGCCTCTCGGATTCGCTGTGGTACGTGGGGTTCGTCACCGGTCTCGACGCCGCCGATCCCACCAACGACCCGCACGCCAACCTGCAGCGCTTCAAGACGCACCCGCTCGTGGCCCCGCTGCTCGCGGGCGGCAAGCCGGTGAGCTACGGCGCCAAGGCGATCCCCGAGGGCGGCTGGTACGCCATGCCCAAGCTGTACGCCGACGGCCTGCTGCTCGCGGGCGACACCGGTGGCTTCCTCAACGGTGGCCGCCTCAAGGGCATCCACCTCGCCCTCAAGAGCGGCATGCTCGCCGCGGAGCAGGTGTTCGAGTGCCTGCTCGCCGACGACTTCTCGGCGGCCAAGCTGGCCGGCTACGAGCGGCGCGTGCACGAGTCGTGGGCCGGGGCCGAGTTGCGCGGCATGCGCAACTTCCACCAGGCGTTCGACGGCGGGCTGTGGACGGCGCTGCCGCGCACCGGGTTCCAGATGTTCATGGGCGGGCTCGACCCGCTCGGCGACGCCCTCAAGGGCCACGCCAGCCACGAGCGCATGCGCCCGCTGAGCGCCGTGCACCCCAACGGCAAGCCCGCACCGGTGAAGGCCGACGGCGTGCTCACGTTCGACAAGCTGGCCGACGTGTACCTGTCGGGCACGATCCACGAGGAGGACCAGCCCTCGCACCTGCGCGTGGCCGACACCAGCGTGTGCGCCACGAAGTGCCGCGAGGAGTACGGCAACCCGTGCCAGCACTTCTGCCCGGCCAACGTGTACGAGATGGTGCCCGACCCCGACAAGGCCGGCGCGCTCAAGCTACACATCAACGCGTCGAACTGCGTGCATTGCAAGACCTGCGACATCGCGGACCCGTACCAGATCATCACCTGGACCACGCCCGAGGGCGGCGGCGGGCCCAGCTACAAGCGGCTGTAGTCACAACCCTCGTCACGCACACGACCCCGGCGGGCCCGCCCCGCCGGGGTCGGTTCGTTGAGCGCACGCGCTCCCGCCGTACGGGTCGGCGCGGCCGAGCGTGCGTCGGATCACGACGCTCGTGCTCGAACGTGCGCACGGGACGACCGTGACATGAGGCACGAACGCGGCACCTCGCGCGCATACGACCGACCGCGACACCGCGCACGTGCGCGCCCGTCTCCCGCAGCACATCGCCCCCGGCGAGCGTGCGGCTCACCGGGGGCGACGGGCGACGCTCGCGCGAGCGTCAGCGGTACATGGCCTTCACGGCACCCCACGTGCTGGCACGGCGGTTCGTGGGCATGCGGCACTCGTGCTCGTCATCGTCCGAGCTGAAGTCCTCGAGGTGATCGGTCACCCCGTTCGTGTACTCGGGCTTGAGGAACCCCGCACCCAGCGGCGGCACCACAAGGTTGCCGATCAGCGCATCGGCGGCCGCGATGGCGTTCGCGGTCTTGGGGCTCGCGATCGCGCCCGCGAACACGTTCAGCTTGGCCGCGATGAGCTCGTGCGCCAGCGCCAGCAGACCGTTGCCACGCGCCGACTTGCTCATGATCGCGAGCAGCTGCGCCTTGGTGTACACCACGTTGCCCAGTCGCATCGACGACGCCGGCCACTCGTTGGGATGGCTGCGCCAGTGCCCCTCGGACTCGGTGCAATCGTCGTCGTGGTCGTCCCCGTAACCCCCGCCGTAACCGCCACCCGGCGGCTTGGTCTGGCAGTACTGCGTGCCGCTGTAGCGGCTCGACGAGAACGCCGCGAACGGGTCGTCGGGACCGTTCGCCTTGACGCGGAACACGTACATCGTGCCGGCGGCGAGCTCCTCGTTGGAGTTCGCGGTCAGCACACCGGTCTCGTCGAAGAAGTCGCCGAGCTGCACCGTGGCCACCTCGCCCGGATCGAGCGCGAACGTGACCGTGCCGTCGAGCGTGTTGACGGTCGGCGTGCCCAGGAACATCGCCGAGCGCACGAACGGGTGCGTCGCCGAGACGGGCCACTGCCCGCCGATCTGCAGGAACTGCGCCTCGGTCATCCACTCGATCGTGAAACCGTTCGGAGCACCCGTGCCCCCAGCGGTGACCGACACGTCCATGAGGACGGATCCACCGGCGGTGGCGGTGACGAGCGGGGTCTCGAGTTCGACGGTCTGCGCATGCGCGAGACCGGTACCGAAGAGGCATGCGACCGCCACTAGGCGGGCGAGGAGGCGATGAGGCATGATGGCAGGGCTCCCGGTTGGGATGGTTCGAGCGAGGTGCATTTGCCGGGGGGACCTTGCAAAATGCAGTGCTTGCGAATGATAGCCACATCGAACCGGGTCGAACAACCATCAAACTCGCCGCCCCCGGGTCCGGGACCGCAAGGAACGCCATAACATGCTATCGCACAAGCGCTTGAGCGCTCTTCTGGTCCCTCTCGCCCTCGTGGCGGCCTTGGCCTGCTCGTGCGCCGTGGACGACGGGCTCTACGACGACGTGCCCCCGCCCCCGCCGGGCGCCGGTACGCCCGCGGCCCGCATGGGGCTGGCCCCGGTGCTGCGGCCGTTCTACGACGAGCTCGCGCAGTACGGCGACTGGGTGCTGGTCGAGCCGCGCGGCTGGGTGTTCCGCCCGCGCGTCAACACCGTCGCGTGGCGGCCGTACCAGGACGGCTACTGGATGCCGTCGTACACGTTCGGTTGGGTGTGGGAGTCGAACGACGCGTTCGGTTGGATCACCGACCACTACGGGTTCTGGTTCCACGACTCGTTCCAGGGCTGGGTGTGGCAGCCGCACGGCGCGTGGGCCCCGGCGTGGGTCGCGTGGGTGCAAGTCGGCGACTTCGTGGGTTGGGCACCGCTCGGTCCCGACGACGGCAGCGAGTACGACCGCGTGCCGGGTGGCGTGTTCACGTTCGTGCGTGCGAGCGCGCTGGGTCAGGCCGCCGCGAGCGTGCGCGCCGGGTTCGCCTCGACCGTGCCTGCGAGCGCGGGCGAGATGAAGCCGCTCGACGCCGTGGCGTCGTACCGCGGCGTGAGCTGGAACGCCGGCCCCGACCTGAACGCCGTGCTCGGCGCGGCGGCGGCCGACCGCCTGCGCGCGAGCGAGCGCGACGGGCAGGGCCTGTCGCGCGCCCCGTCGCGCTCGCCCATCGAGGACACGCGCCCGTTCGATCGCGCGCGGCTCGACCGCCTCACGCGCAACCTCGTGCGCGTCGGGGCGCGCGAGTTGTCGCTGCGCGGCGGCGTGCGTCCGGGCGGTGTCACGCCCCCGCCGCCCGCACCGCGCCCCGAGGCGCGGCCCACGCCGGCGCGCGGGCCCGCCCCCGACACCACCACCGCCCCGGGCGACTCGCTGCGCCGCATGCGGCGCGGAGCCGCCGCCCCCGGGCGACCGGGCATGCCCTGAGCCACGATCCCGTCGCGACCACCGCGCGTCTCAAGGCGCGCGCGCTCGAACTCGGCTTCGACGCCGTGGGGGTCGCGGCCGTGGATCCGCTCGAAGCGCAGGCGCACTACGAGGCGTGGCTCGCCGCCGGTCACCACGGCGACATGCACTGGCTCGCGTCCGACAAGCACCGCGAGCGCCGTCGCGACCCCTCGCGACTGGTGCCGGGCATCCGCGCGGTGGTGTGCGTGGCGATGTGCCACCCGCCCACGCGCGACGCGGCGCGCGACGAACGGCTCGGCCGCATCGCACGCTACGCGGCCGGCGAGGACTACCACGCCATCATGCGCGACCGCCTGCTCGCGCTCGAACGCTGGATCCAGAACGACCTGCTGCCCGGCTCGGGCTCGCTCTGGTACGCCGACACGGGCGCGATCCTCGAACGCGGTTGGGCCGAGCGCGCAGGGATCGGCTGGGTGGGTAAGCACTCGGGCGTGCTGTCGGACTCGATCGGGTCGTGGTTCCTGCTCGGCGAGGTGCTGGTGGACCGCGAGCTCGTCCCCGACGCGCCGGTTCGCGAGCGCTGCGGTACGTGCACGCGCTGCCTCGACGTGTGTCCGACGCGCGCCATCGTGGCGCCCTACCGCGTGGACGCGCGCCTGTGCATCTCGTACCTCACGATCGAGACGCGCGGGCCCATCCCGCACGAGCTGCGCCCCGCGATCGGCGACTGGATCTTCGGCTGCGACCTGTGTCAGGAGGTCTGCCCGTGGAACCGGTTCGCGCCCGAGGCGCGCGAGGCGCGCCTGCAGGCGCGCGACCTGCCGGGCTGGTCGTTGGAGCGGTTCCTCACGCTCGACGAGCCCACGTTCCGCGAGCTGTTCGCCACCAGCCCCATCCGGCGCGCCGATCGCGGCGGGTTCCTGCGCAACTGCTGCATCGCGATGGGCAACCGCCGCGAGCCGCGCGACGCCGAACCGCTCGCGCGCGCGCTCGCGCACGACCCCGAGGCGATCGTGCGCGGCCACGCCGCGTGGGCGCTCGGCGAACTCGCGCACGCGCACCCCTCGCTCGCCCCGACGGTGATCCACGCACTCACCGCGGCCGCCGCCGATCCCGACGCGTTCGTGCGCGACGAGGTCGCGGCCGCGCGGACGCGCAGCGCGAGCTGACGCGACTCAACCGCCCAGTCGCGTGCCCTCGACCCATGCCGCGTCGCCGTCCTCGTACCACTCCTTCTTCCAGATCGGCACGGTGCGCTTGAGCTCGTCCATGACCCAGCGCGCGGCGTCGAACGCTGCGACGCGGTGCGCCGAGCTCACCACCACCGCCACGCTCGCCTCGGTCACCGGCACCACGCCGAGCCGGTGCACCACCACGCAGTGCGCGAGCCCGAAACGCTCGCACGCCGTGGTCTCGAGTGCCGCCAACGCCTCGAGCGCCATGCGGTCGTAGGCCTCGTACTCCAGTCGCGCCACGCGCCGGCCGTCGTGGTGGTCGCGCGTCGTGCCGAGGAACAGGTTGACCGCGCCGCACTCGGGCCGCGCGGCAGCCGCGAGCAACGGACCGACCTCGATCGGCGCCTGCACCAACTCAGCCACGTCGCACGCTCGCACGACGCGGGACGGCTGCCGGGCGGCGCGGTCCGCGCAGGGCACGACGCAGGATGGGGCGCACCGGTGAGCGGCGAGCGATCTCCTCGAATCCGGCGTCGCGGAACACCGACTCGAATCCCCCGAACACGAACGCGGCCGGCTGGCGTTGGCGCGAGTCCGGGTGCGGATAACCCTCGAGTTGCGCGGCCCCCTGCGCGCGCGCCCAGCGGGTCGCCGCCGCCAGGAGCGCGTGCGTCACCCCACGACCGCGGTGCGCGGCTGCCACGAAGAAGCACGGCGCCGACCACACCCGCTCCCCCGCGACGGGGGCCAGCACGCGCGAGTTCGAGAGCCGCACGTACTCCTCGCGCGGTCCGACCGCGACCCAACCCACCGGTTCGTCGCCCGCGTACGCGATCAGCCCCGGCGGACGTCGCGCCACGAGCTCGCGCAGCGCACGCCGATTGCCCTCGCCCTGTCCGCGGCGGTACTCGGCCAGCGGGCGACGCATCCACATGCACCAGCAGCCCGCGCACGCGCCGCGCTCGCCGAACAACCGCTCGAGGTCGGGCCACCGCGA
>JBJTRI010000135.1:0-14366 GCA_046076045.1 bacterium | reverse complement strand
CGAGGTCGGCGAGGTCCTGGTCGGCCTGGTCGGTGGCCCCCTTGAGCGACAGGAAGAACACCTCGGTGCCGCTCCCACGCCCGCGCCGCTTCGACGAGTTGCAGTGGATGCTCACGAACAGGTCGGCGCGCACCTTCTCGGCGATGCGATAGCGATCGCGCAGCGGGATGAAGAAGTCGCTGTCGCGCGTGAGCACGGCCCGTACGCCCGGGATGGCGTTGAGCGTGTCGGCGAGGCGCTTGGCGATCGAGAGCGTGATGTTCTTCTCGTAGACGCCGCCGGGCCCGCGCGCGCCCACGTCCTCGCCGCCGTGGCCGGCGTCGATCACCACGATGCGCGTGCGGTGCTTCTTCTTGGCGGCGGCGATGGCCGCGAGGCGGCGATCCTCGTCGTCGCGCGCACCGGGGCGCGAGACGTCCACCACGACGCGGAACGGCTTGTCGTCGGCGGGCGGCAGCGTGAAGACGCGGAACGTCGCGCCGGCGGCGAGCTGGAACCAGAACCGCGCCCCCGTGGCGTCGGCGATGACGCGCACCTGGGTGATGGCGGAGTCGGCCACGTCGAGCTGCGCGGGCACCCCGGGCGCGACGACCAGCCCTGGCAGCGGGATGGCGACCACGAGCTGCGGGCCCACGCCGGAGTCGGGGGCGACCGGCACGACCTCGCTGGAGAAGTCGAGCACGATGCGCGTGCCCGTGGGGGACGCCCAACTGCGCATGCCGGTGAGCGCCGTCGCGTCCTGCGCCCGCACGACGGGCACGGCGAGCGCGACGAGGGCCGCGAGCGCAAGCGTCGCGGAGCGGAGCGGAGCGAGGATGGTGGCCTGCGTCATGGCGTTTCCCTTCGTGAACCCGTCGCCTTCCGTGGCACGGCGGGAGGCGGCACGACGCCGCCTCCCACCCGAGTCACCGACTACTTACAGCCTCGGCCGTCACTTGTCGAGCTTGAGCGTCTCGAAGCGGGTCATCCCGCCGCGGTTCACGATCAGCACGACCGGCTTGCCGGACTTGCGGACCTTCGCGACCTCGGCCCGGAACTCCGCGATGGAGTTCACCGCGACGCGGTTGACCTCCTCGATCACGTCGCCGGGCTGGATGTCCTTGTCCTGCGCCTCGGAGCCGTCGTTGACCGTGGTCACGCGCACCCCCGAGGGCGCGCGCATCTCGCGCCGCTCGTCGGCGGTGAGCTCGCGGACCGCGAACCCGACCTCGGGCGCCTCGTCGGCCGTGGGCGGCACGAGGCGCGCGTTGGCGATGGTGTCGTCGCGGTCGGTGAGCGTGACCTCGATGGCCTGGCGGCGGCCGTCGCGCAGCACACCGAGGCGCACCTTGGTGCCCGGGGGCGTGTCCGCGATGCGGAGGCGGAACTTGTCGCGATCCGACACCGGCTGGCCGTTGAGCTCGACGATGACGTCGTTGCGACGCAGGCCGGCGCGGTCGGCGGGCGAGTCGCTGAACACGCTCTGGATGAGCACGCCCTGTGGGCTGTCGAGCCCGAAGCCCTCGGCGATGTCGGGCGTCATGTTGGCGAGCGTCACGCCCATCATGGCGCGCTTCACCGTGCCGTGCGCGATGAGCTGCTCGGCGACGTGGCGCGCGAGGTTGATGGGCACCGCGAAGCCGATGCCCTGACCGCTCGTGTTGATGGCGGTGTTCACGCCGATCGCCTCGCCGCGGATGTTGCACAGCGGGCCGCCCGAGTTGCCGAAGTTGATGCTGGCGTCGGTCTGGATGAAGTCCTGGAAGTCGGGCGTGCCGCCGAAGAAGTTGAGGTTGCTGCGGCCCTTGGCGCTCACGATGCCGACCGTGACCGAGCCCTGCAGGTCACCGCCGAGCGGGTTGCCGATCGCGATCGCCCAGTCGCCGATGCGCAGCTTGTCGGAGTCGCCGAGCTGGAGCACCGGCAGGTCCTTGCCCTCGACCTTGATCACCGCGATGTCGGTGGCCGGGTCGGCGCCTACGACGGTGGCCTTGAGCACGCGTCCGTCGCTGAGCGTGACCTTGATGCTCTCGGCGTCCTTCACGACGTGGTTGTTGGTGAGCACGCGACCGTCGCGGTCGATGATGAAGCCCGAGCCCGACGACGGCACGCGCTGCTGGCGCGGCGAGGGCGCGCCGAAGAAGCGGCGCATGAGGTCCTCGGACGGATCCGCCGGCCCCCCGCCGCCGACCTTCTTGGTGACGTCGATGAACACCACGGCCGGCAGCGCCTTGTCCACGACGGCCACGAACGGGCTCTCGGGCGGCGCCGCGGTGTTCGCGGTGACGGCGGCCGGCTGCACGTCGGCGGCGTTGGTGGTGCGCGTGAGGTCGAGGCCGGCGCTCAGGCCGAGGCCGAGCACCAGACCGACGCCCACGAGGGCGGTGGCACCGAGCAGGAAGTGACGCGGGGGCGTGACCCGGGGACGGTTCATCTGGAGGCTCCTTCGATGGGGGGCGTTGGGGTTCCCGATGTCATCGGCAGACGGGGCCGGGGACGCGAGTCCGCAAGAGCGTAAGGCCGCGCGCCGTCCACCCGGAAGGCGGCCCCGGCCGCGGGGGCCGGGGTCGCCGAACGGGGGTGGGCCACCGTCCCCCTCTTCGATTAGGTGGGGGTGCGGGTGGTTGCGACAAGCAGTTGTCAGCCCGCAGCGCGGGCCCCGCACGCCCCCGGTGCGGGGGGTGCGGAACGCCCGGGACCGTGCGGTCGGCCGGGGCCACGGCTATGCTGCGCCCCCATGGCCGACCGCTCGATCGTGTTCCTGTCCGACGCCCACCTCGGGGTCCAGCCCGCCGCCGAGGAGGCCGCCCGAACCGCGCGTCTGCACGCGTTCCTGGCGGCACTGCCCGAGCGCGCCTCGGAGCTCTACATCGTCGGCGACCTGTTCGACTTCTGGTTCGAGTACGGGACCGCGATCCCGCGCCGCTTCTTCCCCACCCTGTGCGCGCTCGAGCGCCTGCGCGCGGCCGGGGTGGCGATCACCTACCTGAACGGCAACCACGACTTCTGGCTGGGCACGTTCTTCCGCGACACCCTCGGCATCCGCACCGTGGACGGCGGGGTCACGGTGGAGGCGCAGGGCCGCCGGCTGTGGGTGCACCACGGCGACGGACTCATGGGCGGCGACCTCGGCTACAAGGCGCTGCGCGGTGTACTGCGCTCGCGCGCCGCGGTGCGGGCGTACGGCCTGCTGCATCCCGACCTCGGCATCCCGCTCGCGCTCGCCGTCTCGCGCTGGTCGCGCCACTCGCGCCCCGACGGTCCGCTGCGCCCCGACCCGCTGTGGCGCGAGCTCGCGGGTCCGCGCTTCGCGAGCGGGCACGACGCGGTGCTGGTGGGCCACTTCCACGAGCCGTACGAGCGGCGCGAGGACGGGCGCGAGTTCTTCGTGCTCGGCGACTGGATCCGCCACTTCACCTACGCCGAGCTCGCGGGCGGGCGGATCGAACTGCGGACGTGGCCCGAGCGCACCTGAGCGCGGGCGGGCGGATCGAACTGCGGACGTGGTCCGAGTGCGAGCGGCTAGAACCCGCCGCCCAGCGTGAAGCGGTGCGTGGCGTCGAGTTCGAGCTTCGACGGCGTGTACGCGTAGTCCACGCGTAGCGCGCCCACGCGCCAACCGGCGCCCGCGCTCCAGCTCGCGACGTCGTCGCCGGCGCGCCACCCGAAACGCAGTGCCGCCCCGGCGGGCGACTCGAGTTCGCCGCCGAGCGCGAGGATGCCGTTGCGACCGCGCGTCGCGCGGCCCTCCAGCGCGACGCGCCCGGTGAGACCCGCGAACGCCGGGCGCGTCCACGCCATGCCGGCCTGCGCGGCCATGGGCAGCGGCACGGGCTGGCCGGGTTCGCCGTTGAAGCGGTAGCGCGCGGACGGCCCGAGGTTGTGCACGCTCGCGCTCGCGCGCGCGCCGGCCAGCACGGGCACGTCCCACGCGACGCCACCACCCACCGCCCACACGCCGGCGGCGAGGTCGGCGATGCGCTCGCGCACGAACTGCGCGGTGAAGCCCGCGCTCACGCCGCCGAAGCGGCGGCCGTAGCCGACCAGGAACTCGAGGTCGTGCGAGCCGAACGTGCCGATGAGATTGCCGAGCTCGTCGCGCTCGGGGATGGGCTCGGAGTACATGGCGCGCAGCGAGGCCGCGAGCCCGCCGCCGAACATGCGGCCGGCGATCGCGACCTGCTCGTGGCGCAGGTTCTCGTAGGTCTCGATGTGGGTCGCGGTGAACTGCGTGCCCTCGAACCCGGCGAGGCCGGCGGGGTTCCAGAACGCGGCCTCGGCCCCGCTCGCGAGCGAGCCGTAAGCCCCGCCCATGGCGGCGGCGCGTGCACCCGCTGGCACCTCGAGGAACGCGAAGCCCGAGGCCGCGACCGCGGAGGTCACGGCAAGGCACGCGGCGGCGAGTGCGAGGACGAGGACGCGAACCGACTTCACGGACACCTCCGGGGAGCGTGGGGCGAACGGACCGACCGACGCGGCACTATAGGACATCGGCCAGCGCGCGCGCCCACTGGACCTACCCCTTCACGGGCCGCCCGTTCCCGGATTCCGACTTGCCCGGCGGCACCGTGCCCTTGGGCGGGCCCGACGGCGGGACCTTGATCACGGGCGGGTCGTTGCGCGGCGCCTCGGGCTTGGGGGCCTCGCGCTTCGGCGCCTCCGGCGCGACGCGCTCGCGGCGCGGCGTCTCGGAGCCACCCGAGCCCTCGCCCCCCTTCCACGACGGACGCACCCCACCCGGGGCGCGACGGCGCGCCTCGTCGGCGTTGCCGTCCCCGCGCGGCGGGTCGTCGCCACGCAGACGGTCGCGCCAGCGCTCATTGGGACGCACCCCCGGCTCGGCGGTGCGACCCGTGCCGGGCGTGGGGCGCACGCCCGGCGAGGTGCCCGGCGTCGTGCCCGGCGTCTCGCGCGTCTCGCGCCAGACCGGACGCCCGTCGCCACGATCGCGCTCGAGCCAGCGCCCGGGGCGCTCGCCGAGGTTACGCATGCGCTCGCGCAGGTCGTTGGGCAGCATCCCCGGCGGCGTGGCGCCCTGCCGCCACACCGTGCCCGGCGTGGGCGGCGGCGTGTAGCTGATGGGCTGCGGCATGGGCTTGTAGCGGCGCAGCTGCCCGCCCCAGAGGTCGTTCCAGCGGCCCCAGCCGTCCCACGACGAGAACCGCGAGCGGTCGTCGTACCATGGGCGGTAGTGCGGCGGACAATCGGGCCGCACGACGTAGTAGTAGTACGGCGCGTGCGCCGACCACATGGCCGGCCCCCAGCCCCACGACCAGTTCACGCGGAACGTCACCACACTGCAGTCGGCGTAGTAGGGGTCGAAGCCCTCCCACCACGCCCAGCGGCCGGGGCGGTGGCAGTCGTTGCACAGGTAGCGCGGATAGCGCACGGGCTCGTGCACGTAGTAGGTGGCGTAGTCGGTCGCGAACGCGCCCTCGTCCTGGGGCTTGTCGAGCACGCGGCGTCGGATGCGCTCCATCGCCACGTAGGGGTCGCCCACCACACGGCCACGCTCGTCGAAGCCCTCCTCGTCGGCCTTGGCGGCCTGCGGGTCGGGACTGTCGTAGCCGATCGCCGCGGCCTGCGGGTCGTACGGCCGCAGGAACCACGGCAGTTCGCGGAACGGGCGGTCGGACGCGATCGCGACGAGGAAGCCCTGCCCGGTCGCCTCGTTCACCGCGAGCTCGAGGTCGGAGTCCGCGCTCGGCAGACGCAGCGTGCGCCCGCCCTCGACGCGACCGCTACCGCGGCGCAGCGGCCACAGCAGGTTCACGACGCCGTCGGAGTCGATCTCGTACACGATGAGGTGCGCGTCACTCGAAGGCCGCACCTTGATGCGCATGGCCTCGCCGGGTTCGTAGACGGCATCCGTGCCCTTGTCGGTCCAGACCTCGACCCCGAGGTCGCGCGCGGGTGCGGGCGACCACGAGGCGAGCAACGCGAACAGCGCGAGCGGGACGATACGGACGAGCGGACGCATGACGGACTCCTCGGCCTAGCGCAGCCAGACGATGGGCCGCGACCCGGTCGGGTCGGGGCTCGTCGGGCGGGCCTTGAGCTCGCGGTTGCCGACCGCGGTCTGGTAGGCCCAATCGAAGCTCACCGCCGCAGGCGACAGTGCGGTGACGCGGAACTTGGCGTAGCGATCGTCGCGGGTCCACACGATGTAGCAATGGCCCGCGATCAACTCCACCGTGCCCGACGGTGACCAGCCCACGGTCGGGGCGTAGTCCACCGCGTCGAGCGAGGTGGCGTAGCCCGCGTCCTGGATGTCGGTCGCGGCGTCGGCGGTGAACATCTGGAACACGCTCCCATTGTACCCGTAGAACACGTCGGTCGAGACGTCCGAAGCGGGCCGGACCGCGAAGGCCGAGAAGTCCCAGCCCGCGGTGGCCGGCGTGGTGACGAAGTTGCTCACGAGCGCGGTGCCCGCCGGGCGGGGGGTGTCGAACAGGTCGGTGTCCACGGGTGCGAGCGGGCTCTCGTTACCGGCCTGGTCCACGGCCGCGATGCCGAAGAACCGCGTCTGGCCGTTGGTGAGGCCCGTGACCGTGAACTCGGTCGCGGTGGTGGATCCGACGCGGTCGTACGGGCAGTCGGGACCGCTCGCGCACGGCGACTGGTAGATGCGGTAGGCGGCCACGTCACCCTCGGTGTTGGCCAGCCAGCGCAGCGTGACCTGCCGGTCTCCGGTGACGCTGAACGCCCCGCGCGGTGCGGCGGGCGGCGTGACGTCGCGCGGCGCCGTGGAGGTGTCGTCGCAACCGACCAGCGCGAGCGCGGCGGTCAGGGCCAGGATGGGGAAGGTCTTTCGCATGGTCTCCTCGCGGTCCATGGGCTCGGGGCGGGCTCGCCCGGGGGACGGGAAGGGCAACCGCCGTGCCAGCGCGCGAGGGCCGGGAGTGCACCCCACCCGCGAGCGCGATTCTACGCTCAGGAGGCGCAGGAAGCGTCAGGGCGGGGAAAAAGGCACCGCCGCCGGGGATGGGCTCCGGCGGCGGCTCGGTGTGCGCTGCGGACTCAGGTGTGTGACGCGCGCGACACCGCTCGAGACCGGGCGGCCGGTCCGATCGCGCCCCCCGGCCGAAGCCGGGCCTTCTCGCGACCCACCGGTGCCCGAATGGCACCCCCGCGGGTGGAACTCCAAGCGCCGGAACCGCTGACCGGGTTGTGCTCGCGGTCCCGACGGGAGCCGTCCCTCCACCCAACGGGGGAATCCGTGCTGCGAACGATCGGGGTGCTGCGACGATTCGGGGTGTTATGGAGATGAGGTATCCAAGCCAGCCGGCCGAAGGGGCGATACGTTGTCATGCGACGGGGCTCGTACCCTCGACCGCCCCCTGCGTACCGGCTGGCTCAGACGGACTGCACGGCGGGTGACCGCCGTCACTGCGAACTCGTGATTCCACTGCCACTTTTCTGGTGGAGGTCCCCCCTCCGCCCTCTCCCTTTCGCATGGCCCGTGCCAGTTCCCACACGCATCGTGCGAGCGGCGCAAGTCGTTGTGGCACATCGAACGATCGAGGGAGGCCAAGGGCCGTGCCCCCGCCCCGCATGAAGCCGACCTGATAGGTTCTTGATGGTCCGAATCCACTCACGCGCAAACCGCTGCGGAATCGTCGCTTGGTCGTAAAGGGACTTCATAGCGCGTGGTGTGAAATGCCTTTACTGATCCGCGCGTGCGGCACTCGCCTGAATGGGAACGCTCACGACACACGCGACTCGCCGAGAGGTCACACGCGCTTGGGGATGCGAAGTGGTTCTGCGGAGTCGTCGTGATGGCGCGATTGGGATGGGATAGGTCGCACCGGTGCGACCTGTCCCATCGAGAACGAAGTGATCAGGCCAACTGTGGCACCGAGCTCTGCGGCGTGACGCGATCCATCGCTGACGACGATCTCGACGCGAGTGGGCAGTGACGTCTTGCGGGAGGCGCCGCGCCAACCCTTCCTGCACTTGGGCGCGCGTGTCGTGCACCGCCCCCGCCACCCGTTCAGCGGCCTCGGCCTCGCGCAGACGACCAGCGGCTGAGCGCACCTTGGGCAGCGCGATGCAGCGGGCGGTGAGCGGCAGCACCGTGCAGTGCGGCGCGGCGTGCGGCGAGCGGCAGCACCGTGCAGCGCGATGCAGCGGGCGGTGAGCGACAGCAGTGTGATCAGCGTGATGCGGCGGGCGGTGCGCGCGAGTAGCCAGCTCGGCGTGATGCGGCGGGCGGCGAGGGCGGGCGCGAGGACGATCGCGCGGCCGAGGGACCAGCGGGAGGGCGCGACCCTCTCCCCCGGACGCACTCCGCGACGAGCCGCTAGCGGCCCGACGAGTGCGGGTGCGACTCAGTGCGAGCCGCTGTCCTCGAGGCCGTACTGGCGGATGCGGCCGAGCAGCGTCGGATAGCTGAGCTCGAGTTCGCGCGCGACCCGCGCCTTGTTGCCGCGATGGCGCGCCAGCGCCTCGGCGATGCACTGCCGCTCGACCTCGGCGAGACGGCTGCGCAACGTGCGCGGCCCGGCGGTCGAGGCGTGGGGCGGCGCGGCGCCCGCCGCGGACGCGGACGGCGCGACGCGCGCCGCGGCCTCGCGCAGCTCGGCGGGCAGCAGGTCGGGGCCGAGCAGGTCGCCCTCGTCGGCGAGCACCAGCATGCGCTTCACCGTCTTCTCGAGCTCGCGCACGTTGCCGCGCCACTCGTGCGCCAGGAACAACCGCAACACCTCGGCGTCGAACCCGCGCACCGGCTTGGCCATCTGGCGCGAGTAGTGGTCGAGGAAGTGCTGCGCGAGAACCGGGACGTCCTCGCGCCGCTCGCGCAGCGCGGGCACGCGCACCGTGATGTCGTTGAGCCGGTAGTACAGGTCCTCGAGGAAGCGCCCCTCGCGGATGCGCGCACGCAGGTCGGCCCCGGTGGCGCAGATGACGCGCGCGTCCACCTGGCGCGTGCGCGTGGCGCCGACCGGACGGATCTCGCCACGGTCGAGCACGTGCAGCAACTTGGCCTGCACGACCTCGGGCACCTTCTCGATCTCGTCCAGGAACAGCGTGCCGCCGGCCGCCTCCTCGAACAGCCCAGCCTTGTCGCGCGTCGCGCCCGTGAAGGCGCCCTGCACGTGCCCGAACAACTCGGACTCGAGCAGGTGCTCGGGCAGCGCGGCGCAATTCACCTGCACGAACGGCCCCTCGCGCCGCGCCGAGGACTCGTGCACGGTCTGCGCGAACAGGCCCTTGCCGGTGCCGGTCTCGCCCATGAACAGGATGGTCGCGGTCGAGTCCGAGACCTTGCGCAACAGGTTCAGGATCTCGGTGACCTCGCGCGAGCGGCCCACGATACGGTCGGCGCCTGGCAGCGGTCGTAGCTGGTCGCGCAACTGGCGGTTCTCGGCGAGCAGGCGGCTGCGCTGCGCCTCGACCACGGCGACCGCGGCGCTGTTCGCGAGCACGGCGAGCAGGTTGAGCTCGCGCTGCTTGAACGCCCCGAGCAGGTTGTCGTTGAGCCGGTCCACGTACACCACGCCGAACGCCTGCGACGGGAACGTGAGCGGCACGCAGACCAGCGAGCCCACCCCCTCGAGCGCGTCGGCGAGTGCGGCGGAGAAGCGCGGGTCGGCGGCGACGCGGCTCGAGAACACCGGACCGGCCTCGGCCATGCGATCCCCCGCCAGCGTCTCGAGCACGCGCAGCACGCGGCGCGCACGGTCGCGACCCAGACCGTGCTGGGCGACCACCTCGATGCGACCCGAGGTGCCGCTGTAGGCCACGAACCCGCGGTCGCCCCCGGCGTGCTCGACCGCCAGTCGCACGATCTGCGCGAGCAGCCCGTCCACGTCGGCGGTGTCGCGGAACAGCCGGTTGGCCTCCTCGAGCGCGCGGAACTCGTTGCAGGTCGAGAGCGAGACCGCGAGGTACTGCTGCTCCACGGCGCGCCGCAACGCGACCGCGCGGAACCCGGTCTCGGCCTCGGACTCGTGCGCCTCGCCGATCCACTGCTCGGCCTGCTCGAGCAGCGCGAGCGCCTCGTCGAAGCGCTCGCGTTCGCTCTCGAGCCGCGCGAGCGCGAGCAGCGCCTCGGCGGCCGACGAGGTCAGCTCGAGCTGCCGGAACAGGTGCGCGGCGCGGCGCGCGGCGTCGCCCACGGGCTCGATCGGCAGGCGCGCGCGCACACCGGCGGGCAGCAGCGTGAGGCACGAGGCCCAATCGGCCAGCGTGGTCGCGTGCTCGTACACCTCGCCGAGCTGCTCGAACGTGCTCGCGGCCGAACGCAGGCGCGTCTCCATGCTCTCGGCCTGACCGCGCTGCGCGTCGAGTCGCGCGCACTCGCGCAGCGCGATGGCGTGCTCGATGCGGTCGCCCGAGGCGTCGGCCAACGCGAGCCCGCGCGCGAGGTCGGACTGCGCCTCGTCGAGCCGGCCGAGCAGGCGGTACGCCATACCGCGGCGGATGGTGAGCTCCATCACCACGTCGCCCTGCGGTGCGTAGTGCAGCGCCTCGGCGAGCGCGGGCTCGATGAGCGCGAGCGCGCCCACGCCGTCGCCGCGGTCGATCGCGAGCTCGGCCAGGAACTCGCGCGCGAGTTCGGCCTCGCGCCGCGCGCTGGCGCTGCGCGCGAGCTCGAGCGCTTCGCGATACAACTCCTCGGCGCGCTCGGTCTGCCGGCGACGGCGCGCCAACATGCCGAGCGCGAGCAGGGCCGACGCCTCGCCCGCGCCGTGCGAGATCTCGCGCGAGATGCGCAGCGAGTGCTGGAAGTGCTCCTCGGCCATGGCCCACTGCCCGAGCCGGTAGCGGATGAGCCCGAGGTTCTGGTGCTGGCCGCGCATGCGCGCGAACAGTCCCTTGCGCTCGTCGATCTCGAGCGCCTGCTCGAGGCAGCGGATGGCCTCGCGCCACTCGCGCAGGTTCTTGTACACGAGACCGAGGTTGTTGAGCGCACCCACGAGGCCGTCGGCGTTGCCGGTGCGGCGGAACGTCGCGGCCGCGCTCTGCAGCCAGTCGATCGCGCGCTGCGGCTGGCCGACGCGCGCGAGCGCGTAGCCCATGGCGAGCGAGACCTGCGCGACGAGCTCGTGCTCGGAGGTGTCGCGCAGCACGCGGTAGGCGTAGCGCGCGTAGCCGAGCGCGCGCCGCGGGGCCCCGCGCTCGATCTTGAGGATGGCCAGCCCGGCCGCGACGCGCGCGCTCAGGATGGGGTCGCCGAGCCCGCGCACCAGGCGGCGCGCCTCGCGGGCCGCTTCCAGACCCGCCGGGTGTCGTCCGCGCAGCATCTCGGTGCGCCCGATGCGCAGCAGCACGTGCACCCGGTCCACGACCTCGCTCGCCGGCGTCTCGGCCAGCGCCGCGCGGTAGGACTCGAGCGCGTTCCCGTACGCGTCAGCCGCGAGATGGAGGTCGCCGACCCGCATGAGTCGTCCCGCGGCACTCTCGGTGCCGTGGTCGGCTCGGGGATCGCGAGGGACGGTGGACACGGTGACTTCCTCGGTGACGGTGGAACGGTACCCGGTGGGATGCCGGGACCCTCGAAGCGTTGCGGTGTCGCGTGAACCCGGTGACTCAGCGCGTGAGGCGCCGCCACCACAGTTCGAGGATGGACACGAAGCGGTCGCCGAACGCCGAGTTGTCCGATCCGGTCGGGAACCACCCCGCCTTGGGCGGGAGCGGTGAACCGTGTCCGGTGTCGGGCTCGCCGATGAGCGGAGCCGCGCTGGGCTTCGGGGGATGCGACGTCTTCGTCGTCGGGGTGCCCTTGAGGACGGGACGGGGCGCGGCGTGGCCCTCGGCGCCGACGGCGAGCGTCAGCACGAGCGCGAGCAGCGCGGCGGTCCCGATGCGGGCGATGCGAGGAGTCACCATGACGATGCGATTCCCTCCGGCTCGTGTCCCGGTGCGGACCGGGATCGAACGGGTCCCGGCGCGACCGCGCGAAAGGCTGGGCGCGGACGGACGCGGGACGGACGATGCGTCGCTTGCGCGGCAGTATCCGTCCGCGTGCCGACACGAATCAACCGGTATTCGACGCCGGGAACGGCCCGCCCGCGGGCCCCTCGGGCGAAGGGCGAGAGCCTGGGGGCCGGAGAGCCAGCTTATGAGGCCGGAGGCAGAAGGCGAGGCGATGGGGCCGGGGACGGAGGGCGAGGTCATTCATGAGTGACCGAGGCCGGAGAGCGAGCTTCTGAGGCCGGGGATGGACTACGAGGCGATGAGGCCGGGGACGGACCACGAGGCGATGAGGCCGGGGACGGACTACGGGGCTATGAGGCCGGGGACGGAAACCGAGGCCTTAGGGCCAGTGCCGGAGGGCGAGCTCATGGCGGGCCGGGGCCCGGGGTCCCGATCGGCCGTGGTCGCCGCGGTCAGTCGGGGTCGCGTTGCAGGGCCCTCCACTCCTCGGCCGCCAGCCGGGCCAGCCCGTAGCGCAGGCCCTGCGTGGAGCAGATGAGGCCCGGGGCCTGGAAGCGCTCGAGCAGACCCTCGACCACCAGCGCCCCGGTGCCCACGATGTCGGCGCGGCCCTCGCCCATGATGGGCAGGGTGCGACGCTCGGCCTGCGAGGAGCGGACGAGCCGATCCACCAGCGCGAGCACGCGTTCGCGCGGCATGAACGAGCCCTCGAGTTGCGAGGGGTCGTAGGTCGTCATGCCCGAGTCGAGCGCGGCCAGCACCGTCACCGTGCCCCCCACGCCCGCCAACACCGCCACGCGCTTGGGGAATGATGCACAGCCCTGCATAAGTTCGCGGCGGATCCAGTCGCGGGCCTGCGTGAGTTCGGCCTCGCTCGGGGGGTCGCTGGCCCCGAGCAGCTCGGTGAGCGTGACCGCCCCGAACGGCAGGCTGGTCCAGCGCCCGACCCGCTCACCCACGCCGCTCGCGACCTCGGTGCTGCCGCCACCCAGGTCGAACACCACGCTCTGGCTGCCGCGCTCGGCCTGGCCGAGTCCCAGCACCACCGAGCGGTACACGAGGCGGGCCTCGTCGGCCTCGGACAGGATGCGAACCGGGACGCTCGCCAGCTCGGTGATGCGCTCGGCGGCTGCGGCCCCGTTGCTTGCGCGTCGCAGCGCGGCGGTGGCGGCGGCGACCACGTGGCGCGCCCCGAGCGAGCGGGCGCGGCGCACGAAGTCCGACACGATGCCGCCGGCGCGCTCGACCAGTTCCTCGTCCACGCGCCCGGTGTCGTGCAGCCCGCGCCCGAGCCTGCAGGCCTCTCCGGCCCGCGCGATCGTCTCGAGGTCGGGCGACCACGGTTCCCCTGCGGGCAGCCCGGCCACCAGCAGACGGACGGAGTTGGACCCGATATCGATTGCACCTACGCGCATATGTTTGTCGCCTTCTCCATGGCCTTCGACTTGTCTGACAACGAGTTGAATGTCTTCGAGGTGGCCGTCACAGCAGGAAGTCCTCGATCTCGTTCCGCACCCACGGGCGCCGAGTCGGCGCGGACGATTCATTACCAGATTCCGGCAGGTCAGGCGATACGGGGGCGGGATCGCGGGCGGGCGGAGCGGATGGTGTGCGACGAGCGTTGCTCGCGGGAGCGGCGCCGTCAGCCACCACGCCTGCGACCGACGCGGGTGACGCGACCGACGCGGGTGACGACACCACCGTGCTCGCCGCCGCGGGCGGGTCGAGGGCAATCGCCGCGTCCAGCGCAGTGCTCGTTGGTGGATCGCCCGCTGCAGCCCTCAACGCCACCTCATCGTTCGCCGCCGCACCGCTCCCCGCCGCACAGCTCGCCACCGCACCGCTCGCCGCCGCTTCACTCGCCGGCGCCGCGACCGTGCGCGGGGTGCGGGATGCGCTCGGGCCCGTGGCCGACAGCCGAACCCGCGCCGCGCGGCCCGCGGAGCGCGGTTCGTCCGCCGGTGCGGTCGTCGCGACCTGGGGCAGCAGCGCAGCGAGCACGGAACGGGCGGTGGGGTCACTCGGGCGCAGGTGGAACACCACCCGCTTGCCGTCGCGCACCCCGCGCACCAAACCGGCGCGCTCGAGTGCCTGCAGGTGGCGCGTGGTGCACGACTGCGACAGACCCACCTCGCCGGCCAGCCCGCTCACGCTCAGGTCGCGACCGCGCGCGAGCAGCGCCACCAGCTCGAACCGCTTGGGCGGTGCGAGCGCGGCCAGCAGGTCCTGCGCGCGAGCGTGGCGTGCGTTCATGCATGAATATGCATACCACCTACGCGGGGCGCGCGCCAGCGCTGTTCGCGCATGCGATACGGTTGCCTCGGCGGGCCCGCTCCCGCACACTCCCCGGCTCATGAGCCTCAGCCTGCCCCTCCAGCCCAGCACCCCGAACTTCTTCGGGATGAGCCGCGACCGCTTCCGGCGGCACGTGCAGGGCCTCGGCGTGCCCGCGTTCCGGGCCGAGCAGGTGTACTCGTGGGTCTACCAGAAGCACGTGCGCGACC
>JBJTRI010000134.1:0-5158 GCA_046076045.1 bacterium | reverse complement strand
TCGGTGGTGATCGCGGCGATCACGTCGTGCACCAAAACGAGCAATCCGTCGGTCATGCTCGGCGCCGGCCTGTTGGCCAAGAAAGCGGTCGAGAAGGGCCTGAGCGTGAAGGGCTTCGTGAAGACGAGCCTGGCACCCGGCTCCAAGGTGGTCACCGAGTACCTCACGGCGTCGGGCACGCTCCCGAGCCTCGAATCACTTGGCTTCAACATCGTGGGATACGGATGTACGAGCTGCATCGCCGAAGGCACGCCTGTCATGCTGGGTAATGGTCTGGCGCAGCCAATCGAACAGTTGGCGCAGGCGGGTACGCGGCTCATGGGCCCTGATGACGAGTTGCGACTCGCGCCGGCGACCCAGTCCGCATTCCTCGA
The DNA here is from genome assembly GCA_046076045.1 of bacterium. Taxonomy (GTDB): domain Bacteria; phylum Eisenbacteria; class RBG-16-71-46; order RBG-16-71-46; family RBG-16-71-46; genus JAIOPA01. Next base: position 4,784 of record JBJTRI010000134.1, on the reverse strand, counting down.
TCAAGGGACCAAGGATTGTGTGACGCTGGTGCTTCAAGATGGTCGCGAACTGGTTTGCACGCCAGATCATCGCATCCTTCGAGCGGACGGCACCTGGGTGCGTGCGGATGAGCTGGTGATCGGGGAGGACCGTGTGGTGATGGGGCTTGAAGCTCCGGTCGACGCGGTGGGCGATGATGAGTCCGGCTACGTACTTGTCGCCGGTGAGTTGCGACTCGCCATGGCGGATCGCGAGTCGCGATTGAAGGCCCTTGCCTTCGCTCGTTTGTTGGGCCATCTCCTTGGTGATGGATCAATCAGCGTCAATGGTCAGGGCCGCATGAGTGCGGGGCAGGCGCTCGATCGCGAGGCGATGCTCGCGGATATCGAGTTGCTCACTGGGCTCCGTCCGGTGGCCAGCCGCTACGACGACCTCAAGTGGAGCATCGTCCTGCCGCGAGAGCTGACCGTTGCCATGCTGGCGCTCGAAGGCGTGAAGGCCGGCAAGCGCATCACCCAGGCTCATGAGCTGCCCGGCTTCGTGGTTGCCCCGGAGTGCCCTGTGGCGCTGGTACGTGAGTTCCTCGGCGGCATGTTCGGTGCCGATGGCCATTCGCCGCTCTTGAAGCGCATGGGCGACGATCCCGACCAGGCGTGCTTTGGTGCGCCGGCGTTCTCCCGGACCGCAGTCGAAGAGCACCTGGAATCGCTACGCGGCGTCTTCCACCAGACCCTCAGCTTGCTTGGTCGCTGCGGTGTCGATGTGGAAGGGGCCAGCATCTATGAGTACCCGACGCGCCGCTCCGCAACCACCTATGCCGAGGCTCAAGATGGTGAACCGCGTTGGGAGCTGAGACTCGTCCTCAAGGACGGTCTCTCGTTCATCGAGCATGTCGGCTATCGCTATTGCGTCGACAAGATGATGCGGGCCAGTGCGGCCGCGGTCTACTGGCGGACGGTGCAGGGCATCGGTCGTCAGCGGGTGACGGTCGCGAACACCTTGGAGCGCTTGCACGAGCAGGAGCCCGAACTGACGTTCCGTCAGGCTCGTGACCGCGCAGCCACGGCGTTGCTGGAGCTCGAGCCTGCGATCCACCCACACTATTCTCTGCTGCGGGGAATGGACCGCTTCGACCGGCTGCCGAAGGGTGATGGCCGTTCGTTCAAGCCGCTGCATCGAGACTCTGCGGGCTTCCCCTCGCCGGTTCAGATGATGACGGAGATCGGCGCCCGTGACTGGTTCTCGAAGCTGGAGGGGCGTGATCCTGTGGTCGAGGACAAGCGCTACTGCGTTGAGAAGGACGCTTCGAGCCTGCCAACGCTCACGCTTGCCGTGATCGACCGCCGAGCTGCCGGTCCTCGGAAGGTCTATGACCTCACGGTCGAGGGGATTCACGCGTTCGTGGCCGGCGGTGTCTGCGTTCACAACTGCATCGGCAACTCCGGTCCGTTGCCCGAGGTCGTGGGCAAGGCGATCGACGAGGGCAAGCTGGTCGCGGCCGCCGTGCTGTCGGGCAACCGCAACTTCGAAGGCCGCGTGAACCCGCTCACGCGCGCCAACTATCTGGCGTCGCCGCCACTCGTGGTGGCGTATGCGCTCGCCGGCAGCGTCGACTTCGACTTCGAGAAGGACGCACTCGGCAATGGTAAGGATGGCAAGCCGGTCTACCTGCGCGACATCTGGCCGACGCAGAAGGAGATCGCCGACACGATCAGCGGCAGCGTGCTGCCGAAGATGTTCGCGTCGAGCTATGGCAACGTGTTCGACGGCAACCCGCGCTGGAACGACATCCCGGTGGCGGGTGGCGAGCTCTACCAGTGGGATGGCAAGAGCACGTACATCCACGAGCCGCCGTTCTTCCAGGGCCTCGAGCCCGAGCCCAAGCCGCTCGCCGATATCAAGGCCGCGCGCTGTCTGGTCATGGTGAGCGACTCGGTCACCACCGACCACATCTCGCCGGCCGGGGATATCGCGTTGGCGAGTCCGGCGGGTAAGTGGCTGGGTGAGCGTGGCGTCGAGAAGCGCGACTTCAACAGCTACGGCTCGCGTCGCGGGCATGACCAGGTGATGGTGCGCGGGACGTTCGCGAACATCCGGCTCAAGAACCTGCTCGTGCCCGGCAGCGAGGGCAACGTCACCACGCACCTGCCCACGAACGAGACGATGCCGATCCACGACGCCAGTGAGCGCTACCGCGCCGCGGGCACGCCGCTCGTGGTGCTGGCGGGCAAGGAGTACGGCACCGGCAGCTCGCGCGACTGGGCGGCCAAGGGCACGCTCATGCTGGGCGTGCGCGCGGTCATCGCCGAGAGCTTCGAGCGCATCCACCGCAGCAACCTGGTCGGCATGGGTGTGCTGCCGCTCGTGTACGAGGTGGGTCAGACCGCGGAGTCGCTGGGCCTGACCGGTCGCGAGACGTTCGACGTCGCGGGCCTGTCGGGCACGCTGGCGCCGCGACAGAAGGTGAAGGTGCGGGCCACGCGTGAGGACGGTTCGGTGCTCGAGTTCACCGCCATCGCGCGTTTGGATACGCCGGTGGACGTGGACTACTACAAGAACGGCGGCATCCTGCAGACGGTGCTGCGCAACCTGGTCAAGAGGTAGGTGGGGGAGCGGGCCCCGGCCCGTCACCCCTCCCGACATGCGGCCCGGCCCTCCTCGCGGAGCGCCGGGCCGTCATGCATGGGGCGCCCTCGGCCCGAGGATGGGAATAGAGGGTCGGCATGACTACCGTGCCGTCGGGAATCCACATTGGGGTATCCTGACCCCGGTCTTCGGGGTCCCGTCCGCGGCGGCGGCGCCGATCCGCTCGGGCCCCGGCACGAACCGGCGGACTCGTGAATCCATGGGGAGGTGCGACATGCAAGGTGTGAGGTGCGAGCGCGGGGTGTGGATCCTCGTCCTGGTCGTGGCGTCCGCAGCGGCCGGCTGTGCCACCCAGCCCGAGTCCTATGCGTACCATCCGCCCGGGTTCTTCTCGGGCCTCTGGCACGGCTTCACGATCCTGTTCGGTTTGATCGCCAACATCTTCTCGGACGCGCGCATCTACGCATACCCGAACTCGGGGTTCGGATACGACCTCGGCTACTTCATCGGAGCAGCCATGTTCCTGGGCGGGAGCGCGTCGCGCGCGCGATGAGCCACCCCCCGACCATGGAGTCCCTGCACGAGTGGCCTGAGCGGAGGCCTCCGGGAGCGCGACGCGGCCATGCATGACCTGCCGGCGATCACGCGCGAGATCCTGCGCGAGTACGTGCTGCACGTGCGGGGCGACCACGGGGTGCTGCACTGGGCCCGTGTGCTGGAGAACGGGCTGCGGTTGGCGGACGCGGTGGGGGCGGACCGCGAGGTGGTGACGCTGTTCGCGCTCTTCCACGACTCGCGCCGCGTCAACGAGCACGACGACCCGGATCACGGGCGGCGGGGCGGGGAGTTCGCCCGCACGCTCCGGGGTCGCCTCGTCCACCTCGAGGAGGCGCGGTTCGAGGTGCTGTTCGAGGCCTGCCGTGCGCACACCGAGTCGTATCCGGTCTCGGACCCCACGCTGCAGGTGTGCTGGGACGCGGACCGGCTCGACCTCGGGCGCGTCGGGATCACGCCCGATCCCGATCGGCTCGCCACCGATGCCGCACGCGGAGCGCTCCCGTGGGCCCACGAGCGGGCCGTGCGGCACCATGTCCCCGTGGAGGTGCTCGAGGCGTGGGGCGTGCCTGCGCACCCGGGGCCCCGCGCCGATCGCTGACGAACGCCCGGCTTCGGGGGAGCGCACAGAGGCCCTGGACGCGCATGGCATCCAGGGCCTCGTCGTGACCGGGCTTCAGCGGCCGGTCGCGGCGCGCTCCTCGCGCTGAGCGGCCTCCCACCAGAACGGGCCGCGTGTGCGCTTGCGTGGGGCGACCTCGTCGAGTGTCCACGCGTCGTGCAGGCGACCGTTCAGCATGACGTACGACAGGCTCTCGGTGCGGCGGATGTCGGTGAGCGGGTCGGCGTCGAACAGCAGCAGGTCGGCGAGCTTGCCCTTCTCGATCGTGCCGAGGTCGCGGTCGTAGCCGAGGTACTGCGCCCCACCCACGGTGGCGCACCGCAGGGCCTCGTGGGGCGTCATGCCGCCGAGCACGAGCGACCAGATCTCCCAGTGCGAGCCCAGCCCCTCGCGCTGGCCGTGTGCCCCGATCTGCACCCCGACCCCGGCGCGGTGCAACTTGGTCGCCTCCTCGGCGACGGCGATGTGGTTCCACTCGCCGTCGGGCGCGATCTGCGGGCGCCGGGCGCGGGCATCGAGCGCGCGCCGCGGCACGAACCGCTGCAGGCGCGGGTCGGCCCATACCTGCGTCTTGGCGTACCAGTAGTGCTCGCCGTCGAGCCCGCCGTAGGCCACGTTGAAGGTGGGCGTGTAGCCGACCCTCGTCGCCCCCCACAACTGCACGACGTCGTCGTACACGCGTGCCACGGGCAGCGCGTGCTCCACGCCGGTGTGGCCGTCGATCACCATGGTCATGTTGTGCGGGAACAGCGCGCCACCCTCGGGCACCACGTTCATGTGCAGCTGGCGGGCCGCCTCGAGCACCTGCTGACGCTGGTCGCGTCGCGGCTGGTTGTAGCTCTTCACGCTCTGCGCGCCATAGGCCTGCATGCGGCGCAGGTGCATGAGCGCGTCGCCGAGGCTGTCCACGTCGGCGTGGAAGTCGCCCTTGGCGCCGTAGAGGATGGTGCCGGTCGAGAAGATGCGCGGCGCCAGCACGGAGCCGGCCTTCTGCATCTCGGACTGCGTGAAGATCTGGTAGGAGTCGTTCGAGGGGTCGTG
>JBJTRI010000133.1:0-38717 GCA_046076045.1 bacterium | reverse complement strand
CGCGTGCTCGACAACGCGGGCTCGGGCACCACGGCCGGCGTCATCTCGGGCGTGGACTGGGTCACCGCGCACCACACCACCGCCCCGGCGGTCGCGAACATGTCGCTCGGCGGCGGCCTCTCGGCCACGCTCGACGCGGCGGTCCGCAACTCGATCGCCGACGGCATCACGTACGCGGTCGCGGCCGGCAACTCGGCCGTGGACGCCTCCACGCAGTCGCCTGCGGCCGTCGTCGAGGCGCTCACCGTGGCGGCCTCGGGCAGCAACGACGCGTTCGCGACGTTCTCGAACTGGGGCACCCGCGTGGACATCATCGCCCCGGGCGTGAACATCACCTCGGCGTGGATGACCACCGACGCGGCCACCAACACCATCTCGGGCACCTCGATGGCTTCGCCGCACGTCGCGGGCGCCGCGGCCCTCTACCTCGAGGCCAACCCGCTCGCTACGCCGGCCGCGGTCGCGACCGCGCTCATCGCGGCGGCGACGCCGAACCGCATCACGGGCGCGCCGACGGGCACCCCGAACCGCCTGCTCTTCACCACGCAGGGCGCGGTCCCGCCGCCCCCGCCGCCGGCGCCCCCGGCCACCCCGTCGCTGATCTCGCCCGCGGCGAACGCCACCAACGTGTCGCGCACCGCAGCGGTGTTCAGCTGGAGCGCTCCGGCCGGGGCCACGGCCTACCGCCTCCAGATCTCGACCAACACGGCGTTCACGGCGCTCGCCTACGACAACGCGGCGCTGACCTCGAACACGGTCACGCTGAGCGGCCTCGGTAGCCGAGTCCGCTACTACTGGCGTGTGAGCGCTTCGAACGCGGCCGGCTCGAGCGCGTTCTCGGCCTCGCGGCAGTTCACGTCCGCGCGCTGACGCGACTCCACCGCAGCACGAAGGGCGGACCGGGTGACCGGTCCGCCCTTTCGCATGCCCTGGGCCGCGAGTGCGATCAGCCGCGGGGGCGCGGCGCGTACTCCGCGGCGTTGTGCGCGAAGTCCCAGACCTCCGGAGGCTCCAGCCCCATCTGCCGCAGGAACGCGTACAGCTGCCCGCGGTGGTGCACGTACTCGTCGACGACCGCGGACAGGATCACAAAGCCCGGCATCGAGGAGCCCCACGGCGTCGTCACCATGCCGTTCAGGTTCGCGTCGCTGGTGCGCGCGAACGCGGCGTCGGCCGCCTGCCAGCACTCCCCAGCGTAGGCGAGCAACTGCTCCTTCGTGCGCACCCGCTCGAGCACGGCCTTCTCGTCGTAGGTGAGCTTGCCCACCGGCACGCTCTCGGCGGCCGAGCGCAGGAACGAGCACATGTGCACGAAGATCTCGCGCGTGCTGCGCATGCCCTTCACGGGCGTCTCGTCGATGCGGTCGGCGGGCACCGCCTCGATGCAGCGGATGCCGATGCCGTGGCGCTGGCGGATCATGTCCCAGACGGGCGCGAATGCGGCCTTGTCCATGACGTACTCCTGGGGGATGGGTGGTTGGGCACATCCCCGAGGGATACGGGAACGGGCGGGTCACGGCCGATGAGGCTCGCCGCCGCGCACCCGCCTGTCAATCGGACCCGTGGGGTCAGGCCTTCTTGGTCTTCACGCCGCAGGTCGAGAGACCGAACGGCAGGTACGCCGGGCACCAGCCGATCGTGGCGGTGAGCAGCGGCACCACACCGAGCGCGCCCCACCACGACCCGTTCATCACGCCCCACGCGATGAGGCCCACGCCGAGGATCAACCGGATGATGCGGTCCACGATACCGACGTTCGTGGTCATGTGCGACTCCTCAGAGGGGTTCGGTGCTGCGGCGGCCCCCCGGCCGTCGGACTCAAGGTACCGCATGCGCCCGGGCCGGGAAACCACCCGTTGGTCGACCGTCGTGTCACGCAACGCCCCGGCCGCGCTATAGTGCGCGGATGGACTCCGTCGGACGCAACACCCCGCGCAAGGAAGGTCCCGCCCGCGTCACGGGTGCGGCTCGTTACGTGGACGACCTGCGATTCCCCGGCATGCTGCACGGGCGCACCATCCGCTCGAGCATCGCTCGCGGTCGCGTCACGGGCGTCACGCTCGACTTCGACACCACCGGGTTCACGGTGGTGGACCATCGCGACATCCCGGGCCGCAACGTGATCGCGCTCATCGAGCCCGACCAGCCGTGCCTCGTGGTCGAGCAGGTCCACCACCGCGAGGAGCCCATCCTGCTGCTCGCGCACGAGGACCGCGACACGCTCTCACGCGCGCGCGTCACCGTGTCGTACGAGACCGCCGAGCCCATCTACGACCCCACCCTCTCGGACCACGCCTTCAAGCGCATCCTCATCGAGAAGGGCAAGCTCGACCGCGGCTTCGAGCGCGCCGAGGTCGTGGTCGAGGGCACCTACTCGACCGGGGCGCAGGAGCACGTCTACATCGAGACGAACGGGGTCATCGCGGTCCCCGAGCCCGGCGGCCGCATGACGCTGTACGGCTCGCTCCAGTGCCCCTACTACGTACTCAAGGCGCTGCGCGAGCTGCTGGGCGAAGCGGTGCCCGACGTGCGCGTGGTGCAGACCGAGACGGGCGGCGGGTTCGGCGGCAAGGAGGACTACCCCTCGGTGATCGCCGCGCACGCCTGCCTGCTCGCGCACAAGAGCGGACGCCCGGTGAAGCTGGTGTACGACCGCGTCGAGGACATGACGGCGACCACCAAGCGCCACCCCTCGATCGTGCGCCACCGCACGGGCGTGACGCGCGACGGTCGCATCACCGCCATGGATGTCGAGGTGCTCATGGACGGCGGTGCGTACTGCACGCTGTCGCCGGTCGTGCTGTCGCGTGGCGCCATCCACGCGGCCGGCGCGTACCGGTGCGCGAACACCCGCATCGCGGCGCGCGCCGTGCGCACGAACACCCCGCCCAACGGCGCGTTCCGGGGCTTCGGGGCCCCGCAGACGCTGTTCGCGGTCGAGGTCCACATGGACCGCATCGCCGAGGCCTTGGGGATCGACCCGGTCACGCTGCGCATGCGCAACGCCCTGCGCCCGGGCGACACCACCGCCACCGGACAGAAGCTGGGGCCCGACTCGAGCGCACGCGAGGTGCTGCGCGAGGCGGTGCGCCGCAGCGGCTTCAAGCGCAAGCGCGCGAAGCTCGCGGGCACGGGCCGCGGCATCGGACTGTCGTTGTTCCTGCACGGGGCCGGCTTCACGGGCAGCGGTGAGGTGCGGCTCGCCTCGCGCGCCGGGCTCGAGACCACGCCCACCGGCGTGCGCGTGCTGGTGGCGAACACCGAGATCGGACAGGGCACGCGCACCATGCTGGCGCAGATCGTCGCCGACGGCGTCGGCGTGCCGTACGAGCAGGTCGAGGTCGCCGACGCCGACACGTCGCAGGTCCCCGACTCGGGGCCCACCGTGGCGTCGCGCACCTGCATGGTGGTGGGCGGCATCCTGACCCGCTGCGCGGCCGAGATGCGCGAGCGACTCGCGGGGCTCTCACCCGCCGAGCACCACGCCCGCCATGGCCGACTGCACGTCGAGAAGGGCTACGAACCGCCCGACGGCCGTCGCTGGGACGACGCCACCTATCGCGGCGACGCCTACGCCACCTACGCGTGGGGCTGCGACGTCGCCGAGGTCGAGCTCGACCCGGTCACGCACGAGGCGCGCGTGACGCGCTTCACCGCCGTGCAGGAGTTCGGGCGCCCCATCCACCCCGCCATGGCGCGCGGCCAGATCGAGGGCGGTTCGGCGCAGGGGCTCGGGTGGGCGCTGCTCGAGCAGGTCGTGATGCGCGACGGCCGCATGGCCAACGCGCAGCTCACCAACTACGTCATCCCCACCACGCTCGACACCCCGCCCATGGACGTGGTGATGCTCGAGAACCACTACGAGGGCGGCCCCTTCGGAGCGAAGGGCCTGGGCGAGTTACCCATGGACGGCCCCGCCCCCGCGGTCGTGAACGCGCTGCGGCACGCCGGGCTCGACGTGCGCGACATCCCGGCCACCCCCGAGGCGCTCGCGCGCGCGACACGCCTCCCCCCCAGGACGCCGGAGGGCGCATGAAGCTCAACGTGAACGGCGAGGAGCGCACCGTCGAGAGCCATCCCATGCGGCGGCTGCTCGACGTGCTGCGCGAGGACTGCGGTCTCACCGGCACCAAGGAGGGCTGCGGCGAGGGCGAGTGCGGTGCGTGCACCGTGCTCATCGACGGCGAGCCCGTGTGCTCGTGCCTCGTGCCCGCGGTGCAGGCCGAGGGCGCGACCATCGTGACCGTCGAGGGCCTGAGCGGTGACCACCCGCTGCAGCGCGCACTCATGCGCGAGATCGGATCGCAGTGCGGCATCTGCACGCCCGGCGTGGTGCTGGCCGCGCTCGACCTGGTCGAGTCGCCCAAGCGCCCCACGCTGGAGCGCATCCGCGAGCGACTGGCGGGCAACCTGTGCCGCTGCACCGGCTACGAGGCCATCCATCGCGCGGTGATCGCCGCGCACGCCGAGAGGCACTCGTCATGAGGACGGTCACGAGCGGCTTCGCGGTGCGCCGCGCACGCACGCTCGAGGGCGCGCTGCGTTGGCTGCGCGACGAACCCGGCACGGTACCGCTGGCCGGCTGCACCGACGTGTTCGTGGCGCTCGAGTTCGGGGCCACGCCCGGGACGCGCTACCTCGACCTGTCGCCCCTGCGCGCCCTGCGGCGCATCGCGCTCAACGGCGACACGCTCTCCATCGGCGCGCTCGCGACCTGGACCGACGTGCAGCGCTCGCTCCACGTGCGTCGCCGCCTGCCCATGCTGGTCGAGTCCGCGCGCAGCATCGGCGGGGTGCAGATCCAGAACCGCGGCACGGTGGGCGGCAACCTCGCCAACGCCTCGCCGGCGGGCGACTCGCTGCCCGTGTTCGCGGTCGCCGAGGCCACGGTGGTCCTGGCCGGGCCCGACGGCGAGCGACGCGTGCCGTACACCGGGTTCCACACCGGCTACCGGACCACCGCGCGGCGCCCCGACGAACTCATCGTGGCGGTCGAGGTCGGCCCGCTCGAGGGCCGCCAGTGGTTCCGCAAGGTGGGCACCCGCGCCGCACAGGCGATCTCGAAGGTCGTGCTGGCCGGGCTCGCCGGCCCGCGCCCGCGGCTGGCGCTCGGCAGCGTCGCGCCCACGGTCGTGCGCCTGCCACGCACCGAGGCCGCGCTCGCCGAGGGTCGCGGACTCGACACCGCGCTCGCCGAGTTGGCGCGCGAGATCGCGCCCATCGACGACGTGCGCTCGACGGCGGACTACCGCCGCACGGTGGCCGCGAACCTCGTGCGCGAGTTCGTGGAGGCCACGCGCTGATGCCGTTCGTCGCCGAGGCCGCGCGATGAGCGGGTTCGCTCTGCGCTCCACGCGCGTGGTCGCGCCCGACGGGGTGCGCGCCGCGGTGCTCGAGGTGCGCGACGGACGCATCGCCGCGCTGCACGCCCACGACGCTCGCCCCGCGGGCGTACCGGTCGAGGAGTTGGGCGACCTCGTGCTCATGCCGGGGCTCGTGGACTCGCACGTGCACGTGAACGAGCCCGGCCGCACCGAGTGGGAGGGCTTCGCCACCGCGACGCGGGCGGCCGCGGCGGGCGGCGTGACCACGATCGCCGACATGCCGCTCAACAGCGTGCCCGCCACCACCACCGTCGCGGCCCTCGAAGCCAAGCGTGCCGCGGCCCGCGGCCAGGTGCACGTCGACGTGGGCTTCCTCGGGGGCGCGGTGCCCGGCGGGACCGACGCCTTGCGCGCGCTAGCGGCTGCCGGGGTGCTGGGCTTCAAGTGCTTCATGGTGCCCTCGGGCGTGGACGAGTTCGCGGCCGTGAGCGAGTCCGACCTCGACGCGGCACTCGCCACGCTGGCGCCACTCGGGGCCACGCTCATGGCGCACGCCGAGTGGCCGAGCGCGCTGCAGGCCACCCCGCCCGCGACCCGCCGCCACGCCGAGTGGGCCGCGAGCCGCCCCCCGGCGGCCGAGGCCGAGGCGATCGCAGGCCTCGCGCGTCTCGCGGGCCGTCACCGCGCACGCGTGCACGTGGTGCACGTCTCGAGCGCCGCGGGTTGCCGTGCGGTGGCCGAGGCGCGCGCCGCAGGCGTCGCGATGAGCGCCGAGACCTGCCCGCACTACCTCGCGCTCACCGGCGACGAGGTGCCCGACGGCGCGACCGAGTTCAAGTGCGCGCCGCCCCTGCGTACCGCGGCCGACCGCGAGGCACTGTGGGCGGCGCTCGCCGACGGCACGCTCATGCAGGTGGTGAGCGACCACTCGCCCTGCCCGCCCGACCACAAGGCGCGCGCGACCGGCGACTTCATCGCGGCCTGGGGCGGGATCGCGTCACTGCAGTCGGGCCTGCCGGTCACGTGGACCGCGGCCCGCGAGCGCGGCGTGCCGTTCGCGGCCCTCGCACGCTGGATGTCGGCCGCGCCCGCGCGGCTCCTGGGACTCGCGGACCGCAAGGGCGCGATCGTCGCGGGTCACGATGCCGACCTCGTCGCGTGGTCGCCCGAGTCGTCGTTCACGCTCGACCCCGCGACGCTGCTGCAACGTCACCCGCTCACGCCGTACGCCGGTCGCCGCCTGTATGGTGTGGTCGAGCGCGTGTGGCTGCGCGGCACGCGCCTGCTCACCCGCGGCTCCGACATCGCCGGACCGCACGGGACCCTCCTCGAACCCGGGAACCGCCCCGCATGAACCCGACCGACTTCACCGACCTCGTGGACCTCGCCGCCGAACGACTGGGCGGCGCCGTGCTGTGGGCCAACGACGAGTTCTTCGCGCCCAAGGAGGCGCTGCTGCGGGCGGCCGCCCCCGAGTGGCGCGAGCACGAGTACACCGACCGCGGCAAGTGGATGGACGGCTGGGAGACGCGCCGCCGCCGCACGCCGGGGGACGACTGGTGCCTGATCCGACTCGGCCTGCCCGGCGTGGTGCGCGGCGTGGTGGTGGACACCGCGTTCTTCCGCGGCAACTACCCCGAGTCGTGCGTCCTCGAGGGCTGCGCGGTCGCCGGCGTGCCCGACCCGGTCGCGCTCGACACCGACCCCACCGTGCGCTGGCACACGCTGGTGCCGCGCGCCCCGCTCGCGGGCGACTCGCGCAACGCGTTCCCGGTGACCTGCCCCGACCGCCTCACGCACCTGCGCTTCCGCATCCTCCCCGACGGCGGCGTCGCTCGCCTGCGCGTGCACGGCGAGGCCCGCCCCGACCCCGCGCGCATGGCCGAGGGTCGCGTCGTGGACCTGGCCGCGATGGAGAACGGCGGCTACGTGCTCCGGTGCAGCGACATGTTCTTCGGCCACCGCCAGAACCTCATCCTGCCGGGCCGTTCCACGCACATGGGTGACGGTTGGGAGACGCGGCGGCGGCGCGGCCCCGGTCACGACTGGACGATCGTGCGTCTCGCCGCGCGCGGCGGGATCGAGCGCATCGAGCTCGACACCGACCACTTCAAGGGCAACGCGCCGGGCCGTTGCACGCTCGAGTGGTGCGACGCGCCCGGGGCCTCGGGCGACGACCTCGCGACCGGTTCGGTGTGGCGTCCGCTCGTGGCCGAGACCCCGCTGCAGCCGCATGCGCGCCACGCGTGGGACCTCGAGCACCGTCCCGTGGCCTCGCACGTGCGCCTCAACATCTTCCCCGACGGCGGTGTGGCGCGCCTGCGCGTGCTGGGCACCGTGCACGGACCCGTCGCGTGACCGTCGCCGAGCTCTCGGCGCTGCCCGAGGCCACGCTGCACGAGGCGCTCACGGCCTGCTGTGGCGCGCCCGAATGGGTGCGCGCGACCGCCGCGAGTCGGCCGTGGGCGAGCACCGACGCCCTGCTGGCCGCCGCCGAGCGTGCATGGCTGGCCCTCTCGCCGGCACAGCGCGCGCAGGCCGTGGCGCACCACCCGCGCCTCGGCGAGTCGCGCGCGGCCGCCGAGGTGAGCGCACGGGCGAGCGCGTGGTCGGCGGGCGAGCAGTCCGGCACGCACGCGGCCGACGACGCGGTGCGCGCCGCGCTCGCCGAGGGCAATCGCCACTACGAGGAACGCTTCGGCCACACGTTCATCCTGTGCGCGAGCGGCCTGAGCGCCGAGCGCATGCTCGAGGCGCTGCAGACGCGCCTCGCCCACGATCCCGCGACCGAGCTCGAGGTGACCGCGCACGAACTGTGGCGCATCACGCGCCTGCGCCTCGAGAAGCTGGTCGCCGACCCGCGCCCCTGACGACCGGCACCCCGGAGGACCCATGACCGCCATCACGACCCACGTGCTCGACCTCACCACCGGCCGCCCGGCCGCGGGTGTCGCGGTGCGCCTCGAGCACCTGGACGACGGTGCATGGCACGCCGTCGGCGAGGCGGTGACCGACGCCGACGGTCGCGTGCGCGACGCGTTCCCGCCGCTCGCCGCGACGGGCCGGTTCCGGCTCACATTCGCGACCGGGGCCTGGTTCGCCGCGCACGGCACCGCCTGCTTCCACCCCGAGGTCGCGATCACCTTCGACGTGACCGATCCGCGCCACCACCACGTGCCGCTGCTGCTGTCGCCGTTCGGCTACTCGACCTACCGCGGCTCGTGACGCGCGAGCGCTAGGCGCGACCGCGCGCCTTGAGGATGCGCACGAAAGACCGCCCGCGGATCTCGTCCACGGTGAGCCCCGACAGCCGCACGGCCTCGTCCTCGGTGACCGCACCCGACTGGACGCCGCGCAGGAAGTAGTTGAGCAACCCCTGCCCCGTCGCGGCGTCGTCGAACACGTCGCCCACGAGCGTGGCCTGCGCGGCCTTCGAGACGAAGTTCTGCAGACGCTCGCTGGCCGGACCCACGCCCGCGAGGAAGAACTCGAACACCGCGGCGTAGCGCGACACGAGCTGCGCGGGGTGCAGGTCCCAGCCCTGGTAGAACCCGCCCGCGAGCGAGTGCCGCACGTCGTCGGCGTGCAGTCGCCACGCCGCGTGCACACCGGCCCGGTTCTCGGCGCGCTGACGGTCGGTGAGCGGGGTGCCATCGCGCCCCGAGTGCACGGGGACCGGCAGGATGGCGGTCGAGCCGTCCGACAGCCACACGCCCGTGCCCGCGAACGACACCTGCATGACGTGCTTGGCGTGGTCGCACGCCGGATGGCGCATGCGCTGGTGCGCGGCGGTGATGCCGAGCGAGGCGGTGTAGTCGTAGGTCCCGAAGTGCGCGGCCTGCAGCCGCCCGGCGGCGGCCTCGACGATCCGCGGCATCATGCTGCGACCGTCGTGCTCGAGCACGTTCTGCGGGGTCTCGATCATGGCCTCGAAGCGCAGCGTGCCCGCGGCGAGCCCGAACTCGCGCTCGAGTTCGGCGAGCAGCGCGGCGAACACGCTCACCTGCTCGAGCACCGTGATCTTGGGGAGCGTGAGCACGAAGCCCTCGGGCAGTCGTCCGGCCTCGGCGACCACCGTGCCGAGGAACAGCCGGAGCGTGCGCAGGCTGCGCGCGCGCAGCTCCTCGGTGAGCGGCTTCACGCGCAGGCCGAGCGCACCGGGCAGCGTGCCGGCCGCGAGGCCCTTCGCCACCTCGCGTGCCGCGGCCGCCACGTCACGGTCCTCCTCGGCGTCGGGTCGCGTGCCGTAGCCGTCCTCGAAGTCGATGCGGAAGTCCTCGACCGGCTCGCGCGCCAGCTTCTCGGTCACGCGCGCGTGCACGGCCTCGGCGAGCGCACCCAGTCCGAGCGCCGCATCGAGGTCGGCCGGCGTGGCGGCGTACTCGGCGAGCGCGCGGCGCGCGACCTCGCCCAGCTTGGCGGCGGTGTCGGCGCGGAACAGGTGCCCTCCGCCGTACACCACGTGCACCGGCTGGCGGCGCGGCGGGTCGCCGGGGTGCGCTGCCATCCACGCGTGGTTGGGGGCATGCAGCGTGTCGAGGATCGCGGTCAGCGCGGCGGGCGGGGTCGGGTCGGTCATCGGTCCGGTTCCGGGTCTCGGGGGTGAGGACGCCGCCTCGCTCCGGCGGGGCAGCGAGTGTGCCACGCCCGGCGCTCGAGGTCATCCGCGTGGACGCCGGACGCCGCGGAGCGCAAGATGGGGTGTCCCCGGAGACCCCCATGAGGATCGCCGTCATCGGCGCGGGCGTCGCAGGCCTCGCGGCCGCGGCACGCCTGCACCCGCACCACGACATCACCGTGTACGAGGCCGAGTCGCACCTCGGCGGGCACGCGCTCACGCGACTCGTGCACGACTCCGCGCTCGTCGCTTCGCTCGCCGAGCCCGACGGCCTCGGGCGGCGCGGGCAAGACGCGCGCACCGGTGCGCGCCCCACCGAGCACGCGGCCGACCTCGGGTTCATGGTGTGGAACCGGCACACCTACCCCGGACTCTCCGCGCTGTTCGAGCGTCTCGGCACCGCGACGGCCGAGACCTCGATGGGATTCTCGGTGCGCGACGCACGGAGCGGGCTCGAGTACGCGGGCGAGACGCTGAACGGCTTGTTCGCGCAGCGCCGCAACCTCCTGCGCCCGTCGTTCCTGACGATGATCGCCGCCATCCTGCGCTTCAACCGTCATGCGCGGGACTGGGTGGCGGGCCCGCACGCCGACGCGACGCTGGGTGAGCTGCTCGAACGCGAACGCCTGCCGCGCGCGTTCCGCGACCACTACCTCATCCCCATGGGGGCCGCGATCTGGTCGGCGAGCGAGCGCGACATGGACGCGTTCCCGGCGGCGTTCTTCGTGCGCTTCCTCGCCAACCACGGCATGCTCGAACCGCCCTCGCGGCAGTTCCGCTGGCGCGTGGTGACCGGCGGCTCGCGTCACTACGTCGCGGCACTGGCGCGACCGTTCGCCGACCGCGCACGCACGGGCTGCCCCGTGCGGCGCGTGGCGCGCACCGCGGACGGCGTGGCGGTGACCACCGACGCCGGCACCGGGACCTTCGACCGTGTGGTGCTCGCGCTGCACGCCGACCAGGCGCTCGCCGTGCTCGCCGACGCCACGCCGCTCGAGCGCGAAGCGCTGGGCGCGTTCCCGTACCGCACGAACGACGCGGTCCTGCACACCGACACCGCACTGCTCCCGCGCGCCCGCGCGGCGTGGGCGAGTTGGAACTACCACGTGCCCGCCGAACGCGGCGCCCCGGTCATGGTGACCTACGACCTCGCGCGGCTGCAGCACCTCGCCACGCCGGGCCCGCTGCTGCTCACGCTCAACGACGGCGGCCGAGTGGCCCCCGGCCGCGTGCTCGAGCGCCTGGTGTTCGCGCACCCGGCGTTCACGCGCGCCTCGATCGCCATGCAGGCGCGTCACGCCGAGGTGGACGGCACCCAGCGCGTGCACTTCTGCGGGGCCTACTGGCGCAACGGCTTCCACGAGGACGGCTTCGCGAGCGGCGAGACGGTGGCCGCTCGCATCCTGGCCCTCGACGCGGGGCGCGCATGAGGAGCGCCCTCTACGTGGGTCAGGTGCGCCACGCGCGCCGCCGCCCGGTCGAACACGTCCTGCGCCAGTCGCTCTACATGCTGTACCTCGACCTCGACGAGCTGCCGCGCGCGAGCGCACCGTGGCCTTTGTTCTCGACGCGCCCCGCCCTGCTGTGGTTCCGCCGCGCCGACCACCTCGGGGACCGGCGCGTGCCGCTGGCCGACGCGGTGCGCGCGCTCGTCACGGAGCGACTCGGCTTCACGCCCGCGGGCCCGGTCCGCGTCCTCACCCACCCACGCACGTTCGGCGTGGCGTTCAACCCGGTGAGCTTCTTCTACTGCTTCGCGGCCGACGGCGAACGCCTCGAAGCGGTGGTCGCCGAGATCCACAACACGCCCTGGAACCAGCGGCACTGCTACGCGTTCGACCTGCGCGACGGCCGCACCGCGTTCGAGGTCCCCAAGGAGTTCCACATCTCGCCGTTCCTCGGCATGCGGCTCACGCACGTGTTCCGCTTCGGCGTGCCCGGCGAGCGTCTGGGCGTGGGCGTGGAGAACACGGGCCCGGACGGCGCGGGGTTCACCGCGGGGCTCGCGCTGGAACGCCGTGAACTGCGCGCCCACACACTGCTCGCCGCGATCGCCCGCCATCCGTTCATGACCGTCGCGGTGCTCGCGGGCATCTACGGCCACGCGCTCGCGCTGTGGCTCAAACGCGTGCCCTACCACTCCCACCCCGACGACGCCCAGCGCCCCGCCCGCTGAGGGTTCCCGCGCGCCGCCGCGCGGGCTATGCTCCCGTCCCCCGGAGGCCCCCATGACCCCGTCCGTGCTCACCGAGTCCCCTCCGCCCATGACGGGCGGCAACCTGCCCGAGCGCCTCGCGCGCGCGGGCGTGCGTGAGCGCCTCGCGGGTGTGACCGGCGGCACGCTGCGCGTCACCGAGGCCGGCGTCACCACGACGCTCGGCCGCCCCACCGACCTCGCGGCCGCGGTCGTCGTGCACGACCCGCGCTTCTGGGTCGAGGTCGCGACCGGGGGCGCGCTCGGCGCGGCCGAGTCGTACGCGCGCGGCGAGTGGGACAGCGACGACCTCACCACCACGATCCGCGTGCTGGCGCGCGACCGCGCCGCGCTCGCCGGTCTCGAGCGCGGGCTCGCACGGCTGCGCACCCCCGCGCTGCGCGCCCTGCACGCACTGCACGGCAACTCGCGGCGCGGCAGCCAGCGCAACATCGCCGCGCACTACGACCTCGGCAACGACTTCTTCGCACGCTTCCTCGACCGCACGCGCATGTACTCGTGCGCGTTGTGGCCGCATCCGGAGGCCACGCTCGACGAGGCTGCCGCGCACAAGCTCGACGTGGTCTGCGACAAGCTGGGCCTGCGCGAGGGCCACACCGTGCTCGAGATCGGCACCGGCTGGGGCGGCTTCGCCCTACACGCCGCACGTCGCGGTGCGCAGGTGACGACCACCACCATCAGCCGTGAACAGGCGCGCCACGCACGCGAGGCGTTCGCGGCCGCCGGACTCGCCGACCGCATCACGCTGCTCGAGCAGGACTACCGCGACCTGCCGGCGCTCGGGCGGACGTTCGACCGCGTGGTGAGCATCGAGATGATCGAGGCCGTGGGCTACGACCACCTCGACGAGTACTTCACGGTGATCGGCCGCATGCTCGCGCCCGAGGGACTGGCGCTGGTGCAGGCCATCACCATCCCCGACCGCGACGAGACCGAGTACCGGCGCAACGTGGACTTCATCCAGAAGCACATCTTCCCCGGCAGTGCGCTGCCGTCGCTGCGCGCCATGAGCGCCGCGATCTCGGCCACGCCGTTGCGGATCGACGACCTCGAGGACCTCGCCCCACACTACGCCCGTACCCTGCGCGAGTGGCGGACGCGGTTCGAGGCCGAGCGCGCCGCGATCGAGGGGATGGGGTTCGACGAGACGTTCCAGCGGCTGTGGCGCTGGTACTTCTGCTACTGCGAGGCCGGGTTCCTCGAGCGCACGATCGGCCTGCTGCAGCTGGTGCTGGCGGGCCCGCGCGCCGGGGCCGGGGTGACCTCGCCCGCACGGGGGGGGGCGTGATGGACCCGGTCATGGAGCTGGTCGAGCGCGGCGTCGTGCCCGACGCACTCGTGCGCGCGGGCATCCGCCGGCTGTGCGAACGCAAGCTCGCGGCCGTGCGGTCGGGCGGCCCCGCCGCCATGGCGCGCCGCGACGAGGCGGTGCGCGCCGCGATGCGCGCCGCCCCGATCGCGCTCCACACGCGCGAGGCCAACGTGCAGCACTACGAGGTGCCCGCCGCCTACTACGAGCGCGTGCTCGGGCCGCGCCTCAAGTACTCGTCGGCGCTGTGGGACGGGGCGCGCACGCTGGCCGAGGCCGAGGAGGCCATGCTCGCGCTCACCGCCGAGCGCGCCGTGCTCGCCGACGGCCAGCGCATCCTGGAGCTGGGTTGCGGCTGGGGATCGCTCACGCTGTGGATGGCCGAGCACTTCCCCGACGCGCGCATCCTCGCGGTCTCGAACTCCGCCACGCAGCGCGCGTTCATCCTGGAGCGCGCCGCCCGGCGCGGGCTCACGAACGTCGAGGTGGTGACCGCCGACATGAATGCGTTCGCGCCCCCCGAGGGCACGCGCTTCGATCGCGTGGTGTCGGTCGAGATGTTCGAGCACATGCGCAACTGGGAGGCGCTGCTCGAGCGCATCCGCGGCTGGCTCACCCCCGAGGGGGCGCTGTTCGTGCACGTGTTCTGCCTGCGCGACGCCACCTACTTCTACGAGGTGGACGGACGCAGCGACTGGCTGGCACGGCACTTCTTCACGGGCGGCCTCATGCCCGCCGAGGGCCTGCTCGAGCGCTGCGCCACCGGCTACCGGCTCGACGGCCGCTGGCGCGTGAACGGCACGCACTACGAGCGCACCAGCCTCGCGTGGCTCGCCAACCAGGATGCCGCGCGCGACGCGCTCATGCCGGTCATGGCAGCGACCTACGGGGCGGCCGATGCGGCGCGCTGGTTCCGACGTTGGCGGGTGTTCCACCTCGCGTGCGCCGACCTGTTCGGGCTGAACGGCGGCGAGGACTGGTTCGTCTCGCACGCCCGGCTCGTGCCGCGCACATGACCGCCCTCCCCCCGCTCGCGCTCGGCGCCGCGGTGGCGGGTGCGGCCTTCACCGCGGTGTGGGTTGCGAGCCTGCGCCCGCGCGACGTGAGCCTCGTGGACCGGTTCTGGGGCCCCGGCTTCGCGCTGCTGGCCTGGGTGTACGTCGCCGCGTGCGGGGTCGCGGGCCCGCGAACGGTCGTGGTCGCGACGCTGGCGTCGCTGTGGGGACTCCGCCTGGGCTGGCACCTGCACCTGCGCAATCGCGGCCACGGCGAGGATCGGCGCTACGCTGCCATGCGCGGCCGCTCACCACGCACGTTCGCGTGGACCAGCCTCGTCACGGTGTTCGGCCTGCAGGCCGCCCTGCAGTGGGTGGTGGCGCTGCCGCTGTGGGCAAGCGCGGCGCATGCCGCGCCCCTCGGGGCGATCGACGCGCTCGCGGTCGCGGTGTGGGCCGTCGGGTTCGCGTTCGAGACCGTGGGCGACGCGCAGTTGGCGGCGTTCCGGCGCGACCCCACGAACCGCGGGCGCATCATGGACCGCGGCCTGTGGGCGTGGACGCGCCACCCGAACTACTTCGGCGACGCCTGCGTGTGGTGGGCGTTCGGCCTGTTCGGGGTCGCGGCCGGGGGGCCGCCGTGGACGCTCGCGGGGCCCGTGGTCATGACCGTGCTGCTCGCGGGGGTCTCGGGGGTGCCGATGCTCGAGGCCGGCATGCGGGACCGTCCGGGCTGGGCGGAGTACGCCGCCCGCACCAGCCCGTTCGTACCGTTGCCCCCGCGTCGCGCGCGTCCGCCCCGCGTCACATGAGCTGACGGGCGCGGAAGCTCACCATGCCGCGCGCGGCCACGATGACGTGGTCGAGCACCCCGATCCCGACGAGGTCGCCGACCTCGAGCAGGCGCCGGGTGATGTCGAGGTCCTCGTCGCTCGGCTCGGGGTCGCCACTGGGATGGTTGTGCACGAGCACGAGGCTCGCCGCCGAGTGCAGGATGGCGGGCAGGAACACCTCGCGCGGGTGGACGATCGAGGCGTTGAGCGAACCGATGCTCACGGTCTCGCGCCGCTGCATCTCGTGGCGGGCGTTGAGCAGTAGCACCACGAAGTGCTCGCGACGGGCGCGCGGCAGGTCGCGGACGTGGGCGAGCACGTCCTCGGGCCCCCGGATGGGGCTGCGGGCCGGCGGGGGCTCGTGGGCCCGCCGCCCGAGCTCGAACGCCGCCACCAACGCACGGGCGGCGCCGGGGGTGAGCCCCGCGACCTCGCCCCAGCGCGACGCGGGCCAGCGCGCGAGTTCGGCCGCGTGCCACCCGGCGGTCGCACGGGCGAGACGGCGGGCGAGGCGGCGTTCCGCGGCCTCCCCCTCACCGCGGCCCGCCACGCGGGCGAGCAGGTCGGCGCCTGGGGCGGTCTCCGACTCGT
Source organism: bacterium (assembly GCA_046076045.1). Lineage (GTDB taxonomy): Bacteria > Eisenbacteria > RBG-16-71-46 > RBG-16-71-46 > RBG-16-71-46 > JAIOPA01. The sequence goes on along the minus strand of JBJTRI010000133.1, from coordinate 22,832 downwards.
GTTCGGCCGGAACCAGGGTGGGCACGACCTCGAGACGGAGCGGCACGGGGCCGGCCGGAGAGGGTGTTTCCATGGGTGGTGCTCCCGCGGGGGCGGGCCAGCGGCAGTCGGGGACGGTCCCACCCGGGGGTTTCTCGGGTGGGCGGGTCGCCGCCTATAATGGAGGGCCCGGACCCACCCCATGGGGTCCGCTGGCAGCCCCCGAACCATCCGGCCGCACCCGAGGTGTCGGCCACCGGAGACCGACTGCATGCGTCGTGCCATCGCCATCCTGCCCCTCCTCGCGCTCTCCCTGTTCCTCCTGCCCTCCGCCCCCGCCGTGGCGGCGACCGCGACGACGTTCAACGGCATCGGTCTGGTGGACTACACGCGCAAGCCCGACTTCAAGGTGGGCGACTGGGTCCGCTACCGCATGTCGAGCCGCAGCGAGCTGGGTGTGGTCGAGGAGTACGACGTCGTGCTGCTGCTCGCGGGTGAGCGCGAGCTGTGGGGCGACAAGGGGTTCTGGATCGAGACCTGGCGCGAGGAGCCGGGCCGTCCGCCCGAGGTCATCGCCTCGCTCATCTCGTACGACATCTTCAAGGACAGCACCGCCACGCAGCGCCTGCAGATCTACACGCGGCAGGTCATCAGCCTGCTCGGCGACGACGGTACGCCGCGCATCGACATCAACAAGCCGTCGGCGAGCATCCTCAAGGCCCGGCGCGAGGTGCGGAACCCGGTGCGCTGGACGCGCGACACGGTGGGCGTGGACACGTGCATCACGCCGGCTGGCGACTTCCGTTCCACGAAGGTGCTGCTCAAGCAGGGCACCGGTGCCACGCAGGCGGTCGGCGACAGCACCATCTACCAGGAGCTGCGCGAGGACCGCGTGAGCCACTACCACCTCGCCATCCCCATCACACACCTCGTGAAGGAGGAGATCGAGTTGGTCGCCTCGCGCAAGGCGTGGATGATCGGGCGTTCGGGCGATGCCACGGAGCTCACGACGCGCGACCGCGGCAACGGCTCGGCCCGTTTGATCGCCTTCGGGTCCGGCGGGCTCGAGCCGGTGTTCGTGCCCAAGCGCTACCAGAGCACGATCGCGGAGCAGAAGGCCGCCGCCGCACGCGCCAAGGCCGCGACGCGCAAGCCCGCCACGCCCGCCCAGCGCTGACCCGAGACACGAAGCACGAAGCCCCGGCACGCCGCGCGTGCCGGGGCTTCGTTTCACGAGGGCGTCGTCACTCGAACAGGCCGCGCGCGTAGGCCTCGGCGTCGAACGGCTGCCAGTCGTCCACGCCCTCGCCTAACCCCACGAGGCTCACGGGCAACTTGAGCTCACCCGCGATGGCCAGCACCACCCCGCCGCGCGAGGTGCCGTCGAGCTTGGTGACCGCGAGGCTCGTGACCGGGACGCAGCGCGTGAACTCGCGCGCCTGGGCGAGGCCATTGAGTCCCTGCGTACCGTCGAGCACGAGCAGCACGTGGTGCGGCGCGCCGGGCACCTGACGGCCGCAGACGCGCGCCACCTTGTCGAGCTCGGCCATGAGGTTCTGCTTGGTGTGCAGGCGGCCGGCGGTGTCCACCAGCACGATGTCGGCCCCGCGGGCGCGCGCAGCGGCGAGCCCGTCGTGCACCACCGCCGCGGGGTCGGCACCGTCCTGCCCCGGGCGCACGATCTCGACGCCCGCGCGACCGGCCCAGACATCGAGCTGCTCGGCGGCGGCGGCGCGGAACGTGTCGGCGGCCACCATGACCACGCGCCGCCCCTCGCGCGCCCAGGTCGCGGCGAGCTTGCCCGCGAACGTGGTCTTGCCCACGCCGTTCACGCCCACCAAAAGCACGACCCACGGGCGCTCGGTGCCGGGCGCGAACGTGGCGCGCGTGGCGGACAGCACCTCGGCCGCGGAGCGCTCGAGCGCGCCACGCAGGTCGAGCGAGTCGTCCTGCTGCAGACGACGGCGCGCGTCGGCGATGAGGCGGTCGGTGGTCGCGGGGCCGACGTCGGCGGCGAGCAGGGCCTCCTCGAGCGCCTCGACGGTGGCGGCATCCACGGTGCGCCGACCCAGCGCGGCGCCGACGACCCCGACCAGCGCCTCGCGCGTGCGCTCGAGACCGCGCCGGAAGCGATCCCAGAGACTCATGCGCCGCTCACGACGACGCGCGGCCCGACCGTGAGGCCGGGACCGGGCGCGCGAATGTACGACATGGGACGACGACCACCCGAGGTCAGACGGTGACCGCCGGGACGGGCTCGCGGCGCGAGGCGTGGCTCACGTCCACGCCGTCGAGGTTCACCGACACGAGCTTCGAGACGCCGAGCTCCTGCATGGTGACGCCGTAGATGCAGCCCGCCGACTCCATGGTCTTCTTGTTGTGCGTGATGACCACGAACTGCGTCCGGTCACCGAACCGCTTCAGCATGTTGAGGAACCGGTCCACGTTCGCGTCGTCGAGCGGGGCGTCGACCTCGTCGAGGAGGCAGAAGGGCGACGGCTTCACCAGGTAGACCGCGAACAGGAGCGCGATCGCGGTGAGCGCACGCTCGCCGGACGACATGAGCGAGATGCTCTGCAGGTGCTTGCCGCGCGGCTTGGCCGCGATCTCGATCTCGGCCTCCATGGGATCCTCGCCGAGCAAGCGCAGCTCGCAGTCCCCGCCCTCGAACAGCGTCTGGAAGATGTCCTTGAAGTTCTTGTGGACCTTCGTGAACGTCTCGCTGAACAGCTCGGCGGCGGTGACGTTGATCTTCTCGATCGCCTCGAGCAGCTGGGCCTTGGCCTGCAGCACGTCCTCGCGCTGCTGGGTGAGGAACGTGAAGCGCTCCTTCTTGCGGCTGTACTCCTCGAGCGCCAGCAGGTTCACCGGGCCCAGCCCGCGCAGCGTGGCACGCGAGGCCTCGAGACGCTTGGGCGCCTCCTCGGCGGTGATGCCCTCGGGCAGCGAGCGCGGCTCGAACGTCTCGGGCTCGATCTCGTACTCGGTGCGCAGGCGCTCGAACGTGCGGTCGAGTTCGGCGCGGGCCTGCACGCGGTCGAGTTCGAGCATGTGCAGCCGCTCGCCCAGCTCGGTGACCTGGAAGCGGAGGTCGCGCGTCTGCGTCTCGAGCGTGTGCGCGGTCTCCTTGAGCGCGTTGAAGCGCACCTGCAGCTCGACCACGCGGTCGCGCTGCGTGCCCTCGGACTCGAGCAGGCCGGTGAGGCCCGACTCGAGACCCGTGACCTGAGCCTCGATGCCCGCGATCCCGCCCCGGTGCGCCTCGGCCTCCGAGGCGCGCGCGGTGATGCCGGTCCCGAGCTCCTGCACGGTCTGCTCGAGACGCGCCCACTGGGCCTCGAGCTCACCCGCCGAGCGCGACAACTGGAGCAGCTGCTCGCGGGCGGCCTGCGCGCGCTGCGAAGCCTCGTCGCGGCGCTCCTCGAGCGCACGCACCGCGCCGTCGCTCTCGGCGAGCTGGCCGCGAACCACGTCGAGCTCGCCCTGGAACTGCGACAGCTCGGCCTCGGCCTCGGTGAGCTGGGCGCGGAGATGGCCGGCTTCGGCGACGAAGCCCTCCATCTCGCGCACGCGGTCGTCGGCCTCCTTGGCCGCGAACATGCGCTCGCGATCGAGCCCGGCCAACTCGCGGACCTGCGACTCGAGCGCGGTGCGCGTCTCATCCAGCATCCAGCGGGCCTGGTCGCGCTGCTCGATCGCCCGCTCGCGCGCGCGCGTCTCGTCGTCGAGCTGCGACTGCAGCGTGTCCACCGCCGCGACGAGCTCGCCGAGGCGTGCCGACAGGTCGCGGATCTCGGCCTCGCGGTGCAGCAGGCCGCCCGTGTTGCGGGCCGAACCGGCGCGCACGCGGCCGCGCTCCCACACCTCACCGTCCATGCTCACGAAGCGCAACCCGGCGGGCGACTTGTGCGCGAGCGTGGCCGCGCGCTCGCGCGTGTCCACGACCACGACCGACCCCAGCAGGCGCTCGGCGACCGGGCGGAACCGGTCCGCGCAGTTCACGAGGTCCGACGCACGCCCCACGACGCCCTCGACCGCGGGCACCTCGGGCAGCGCACGTGCGCTGAGCGCGGACAGGTCGAGCAGCGTGGCGCGACCGCCCTCGGGACGACGCAGGCGCTCGATCGAGGGTTCGATCGCGGCCCGATCCTCGACCAGCACGAACGACGCGGCCTCGCCCAACGAGGCCTCGAGCGCGTCGAGGTAGTCGGCCGGGACCTCGAGCACGTCGGCGACGACGCCGAGGAGCCCGGGCAGCGACTCGCGCTCGGAGAGCAGCGCCTTCACGCCCTCGGAGACGCCTTCGAAGTTGGCCTTGAGCTCGAGCAGCGTGTCGAGGCGGGACTGCGCACCCGCCGACTGCTGACGCAGCGCCGAGAGCCGGCCCTGCGCGTCGGCGATGCGGGCCTCGACGGCGCGGATGGCGTCCTCGCTGGCCGTGAGCTCGGCGCGCGCCGTGTTGAGCGACTCGTCGAGCTCGCCCCGGCGCACCTCGCCCTCGGCGGCCGCGCGCTCGAGGTCGGCGACGCGCTCGAGCAGCTCGGCCCGCCGCGTCTCGGCCGCCACGCGGCGCTCGTCGAGCGCGGTCAGGCGGTTGCGCAGACGATCGCAGGTCCCCTTCTTGTCGGCCTCGACCGAGAACAGGTCGAGCGACAGCTGCTTGGCCTCGGCCGCCTTGGACCGGCCGCTGCGCAGCTCCATCTCGACCTTGTCGAGCAGCGCCTCGGCCTCCTCGGACTCGAGGTGCGCGGTCTCGCGCCGCTCGCGGGTGGCCTGCAGCGTGAGCTGGACCTCCTGCTCGCGCGCCTGCGTCTCCTCGAGGCGTTCGCGCATGCGCTGCGACTCGGCCTCGGCCTCCTCGGCGCGACGACGCAGCCCCGAGGCGCGCTCGCGCAGCAGCACGATCCCGTGCTCGGCCGCGACGCGGGCCTCCTCGCGATCCTTGAGGCCACCCTGCGCGGTGAGCAGCTCGCGCTCGACCTCGAGCAGCGCCAGCTTCTGGTCGGTGAGCTGGGCCTCGAGTTGGTCGAACTGCGCGCTCAACCCCTCGCGCCGCACCGCCTCCTCCTGCCAATCCTCGTGCGCCTTGGCCTCGCGCACCTTGAGCGCCTCGAGCGTGCTACCGGTGAGCGCGAGGTCGAGGTCGCGGACCTCGTCGCGCAGACGCTGGTAGCGGCGGGCCTTGCCGACCTGCCGGGCGAGCGAGCGCAGCTCGCGCTCGATCTCGAACACGATGTCGTTGAGGCGCGTGAGGTCGCCCTCGGTCGCGTCGAGCTTGTTGAGCGCCTCCTTCTTGCGCTGCTTGTACTTCGTGATGCCCGACGCCTCCTCGAACATGAACCGGCGATGGCCGGTGTTGTCCGAGAGGATGTTGTCCACCATCTGGCGCTCGATCACCGAGTAGGCGTGGCTGCCCATGCCGGTGTCGAAGAACAGGTCGCGGATGTCGCGCAGGCGGCACGGCGTCTTGTTGATCGAGTACTCGCTGGCGCCGGAGCGGAACACGCGGCGGGAGATCGTGACCTCGGAGAACTCGGTCGGCAGGATGCCGGCGTCGTTCTTGAACGTGAGGTGGACCTCGGCCATACCGAGCGGCTTGCGCGTCGGGCAGCCGTTGAAGATCACGTCCTCCATCGAGTCGCCGCGCAGCTGCTTGGCGGACTGCTCGCCGAGCACCCAGCGGATCGCGTCGGAGACGTTGGTCTTGCCGCAGCCGTTCGGGCCGATGACGCCGGTGATGCCGTCGCCGAACAGCAGTTCGGTGCGGTCACAGAACGACTTGAAGCCCTGGATCTCCAGCTTGTAGAGGAACATCCTTGCACTCCACGGGTGGCCCGGGGAGCGATCCGGCCGCGCGAACGGTGCGACGCGACCGCACAGGCGCGAGCCTGTGCAGGGTCGGTCCGTCCACGGCTGGACCACTCCCGGAACACCGCTCGCGGGGAGTCGACCCGCGTTCCGATGTCCGAGGCGAGACCTCGGGTGTCAATCCTGGCTGCGTGAGCGCTGTCTCGAAGGGCTCACCGGGGGCCTGACGAGCCGGGTCGCGAGTGCCGGGGCCGGGCGGCCCCTGCGTGTGGCACCACGCGGGCGGGATGCGTCGGGGGGTGGGTGAACCGCTGCGGACAATAGGGGTTCCGAGGGCGCCGGGTCAACGGCCAAAGCGCGCCCGATGACGCGCAACCGCCGTCCCGACAATCTCCTAGCGAACCGTCCGGGGCCCGTTCAGCGCCACACCGAGGCCAGCGCGGTGGCCGCCATCGCCACCTCGGTCTCGGCCAGCGTGCGGGGGTCGAGCCGGAACCGACCCGATCGCACGGTCCCGATGACCGGCGGGTCGGCGGCGCGCGCCCGGCGCTCCAACTCGGCCGCCGAGTGGGAGGGGTGGCTCACCACCACCACGGGCCCGGGGAGCTTCTGGAGCGGCAGGGCCCCGCCCCCCACCTCGCCGGCGCCCGCGACCAGCGTGCACGACAGCCCCGGGACGCGGTCGCGCAGCTCGTCCGCCAGCCGCTCGGCCCGCTCGCGCAGGGCGTCCTCGGAAGCGCCGAGCATGGCCAGCGTGGGCACCTCGACCCGCGCGCGCGCCGGTTCGGCATGCAGCGCGAGCGTGGCCTCGAGGGCGGCCAGCGCCAGCTTGTCCACCCGCAGGGCGCGGGCCAGCGGGTGGCGGCGGATGCGATCCACCGCGACCGACTCGCCCAGCACCAACCCGGCCTGCGAACCGCCGAGCAGCTTGTCCCCGGAGCAGGTCACGACCGTGGCCCCGGCCGCGAGGCTCTCGCCGACCGTGGGCTCGTGCTCGAGGCCGTACTCGGCGAGGTCGGTGAGCGCGCCGCTGCCGAGGTCCTCGATGAGCGGGACCCGGCGGCGGCGAGCGAGTGCGGCCAGTTCGGCGGCGTCGGGCTGGCCCGCGAAGCCCTGGATGCGGAAGTTGCTGCGGTGCACCCGCAGGATGGCGGCGACCTCGCGGCCGTGGCGGTCGAAGGCCTTCTCGTAGTCGCGCAGGTGGGTGCGGTTGGTGGCCCCGACCTCGGTGAGCGTGCAACCCGAGAGCTCCATGATCTCGGGGACGCGGAACGAGCCCCCGATCTCGACCAGCTCGCCGCGCGACACCAGCACGCGCCGCCCGGCCGCGAGCCCGGCGAGCGCCAGCAGGATCGCGCCCGCGCCGTTGTTGACGACGAGCGCCGACGGGGCCCCCGTGAGCCGGGTGAGCCAGCGCTCGGGTCCCACTCCGCGGTCGCCGCGCTTCCCCGCCTCGAGGTCGTACTCGAGCGAGCAGTAGCCCGACGCCACCTCGGCGACCGCGCGGCGCGCCCGCTCGGCGAGCGGGGCGCGACCGAGGTTCGTGTGCAGGACCACCCCGGTGGCGTTGAGCACGCGGCGCAGCGCGGGCAGCGAGGCGGTGCGGGCGCGCATCGCGGCCACGCGGGCGAGCGCGTCGAGTTCGGGGGCCGCCGCGCCCTCGCGGCGCAGCGACTCCCGGACCTCGTCGAGCGTGTCACGCACAGCGGCCACGCGCAGGGAGCGCGGGACCTCGGCGGCAAGCGCCTCGAGGCTCGGGTGCGCGAGCAGACGCTCGACCGAGGGCAGGGTGCGCAGCGCGGGCTTGGCCATGGCGGGCACGCTAGCAGAGCACCGCGACCGGGTGAAACGCCGTCCACGACCGCCGGGAGGTGCGAGGGGGGCGCTCGGAGTACCGAGCGCCCCCTCGTGACGGCGCGGACCTGCGCAGGCGTCAGCCGCCGAGGTAGGCGGCGCGCACCTCGTCGTTGGCGGCCAGGCGCGCCGCCTCGTCCTCGAGCACGACACGGCCGGTCTCGAGCACGTAGCCGCGCTTCGCGATGCCGAGCGCCATGTGCGCGTTCTGCTCGACCAGCACCACGGTGACGCCGCGCTGGTTGATCTCGACGATGGTGCGGAAGATGTCGCGCACGAGCAGGGGCGCGATGCCGAGCGAAGGCTCGTCGAGCAGCAGCATGCGCGGCCGGCTCATGAGCGCCCGTCCGATCGCGAGCATCTGCTGCTCACCGCCCGAGAGCGTGCCCGAGAGCTGCCGGCGGCGCTCGAGGAGGCGCGGGAACAGGCGGAAGACCTCGTCGCGGTCGCGCCGGATGCCGTCGCCGTCCTTGCGGCGATAGGCGCCCAGCTCGAGGTTGTCCTCGACCGAGAGGTTCGCGAACACCATGCGCCCCTCGGGGCTCTGCGACAGCCCGAGCGCCACGATCTCGTGCGGGGGCACGCGCGAGATGTCGCGGCCCTCGAACACGATGCGGCCCGAGCGCGCGGGCACGAGGCCCGAGATGGTGCGCAGCAGCGTGGTCTTGCCCGCGCCGTTCGCACCGATGAGCGTGACGATCTCGCCCTGCCCGACCGCGACCGAGACGTTCTTGAGCGCATGCACCGCGCCGTAGAACACCTCGAGCCCCTCCACGACGAGCTGGTGGCTCACGCCGGCATCTCCTCGCCCAGATAGGCCTCGATCACCTTGGGGTTCGCCCGGATCTCGGCCGGGGTGCCCTCGGCGATCCGCACGCCGTAGTCGAGCACCGCGATGCGCTCGCAGATGCCCATGACGACCTTCATATCGTGCTCGATGAGCAGCAGGGTGAGATTGAAGCGCCGCCGCAAGTCGAGGATGAGGTGCATGAGATCCTCGCTCTCCTGCGGGTTGAGCCCGGCGGCGGGCTCGTCGAGCAGGAGCAGGCGCGGGTTGCCGGCGAGCGCGCGCGCGATCTCGAGGCGGCGCTGCTGCCCGTAGGCGAGGCTCGTGGCCGGCTCGTGCGCGTATGCGGCGAGCCCCAGCACGTCGAGCATCTCCATGGCGTGCGCCTTGAGACGCGCCTCGTCGCGTTCGAACCCGGGCGTGCGCAGCACGGCCGAGGCGAGCCCGGCCTTGCGCTGCGGATGCGTGGCCACGCAGACGTTGTCGAGACAGCTCAGGCGCGAGAACAGCCGGATGTTCTGGAACGTGCGCGTGATGCCGCCGCACGCGATGCGGTTGGCCTTGAGCCCGCTGATGGTGCGGCCCTCGAACACGACGCGGCCCTGCGTGGGCGTGTACACGCCCGTGATGCAGTTGAACACCGTGGTCTTGCCCGCGCCGTTGGGGCCGATCAGGCCCACGAGCTCGCCCTCGCTCACGCGCAGCTCGACGTCGGAGACGGCCTTGAGGCCACCGAACTGCATGGTGATGCGGTCGAGGTGCAGCAGCGGCGCGCTCATGACGCCTTCCCCGGCGCGCGCCGGCCGAACGGCCAGCGCAGGGCGAGCTCGCGGGTGCCCATGAGACCCTGCGGCCGCGTGATCATGAGGACGATGAGCATGAGGGCGTAGATCACCATGCGCCAGTCCTTCACGGGGCGCAGAACCTCGGGCAGCAGCGTGAGCACGATCGCCGCGAGCACCGAACCCGTGATGGAGCCCATGCCGCCCAGCACCACCATGGCGATGACCTCGATGCTCTTGAGGAACGTGAACGAGCTCGGGTTGAGGTAGCTGAGGAAGTGCGCGAACAACCCGCCCGCGACGCCGGCGAAGAACGCGCCGAGCACGAACGCGACGACCTTGTACTGGGTGGTGTCCACCCCCAGCGCCTCGGCGGCGACCTCGTCGTCGCGGATGGCGAACAGCGCCCGCCCGTGCGTGCTGCGCGCCAGGTTGGCGGCGAGCGCGATGACCACGATCACGGTGCCGAACACCCAGAAGAAGTTGGCGTAGGTCGGGATGCCCGACAGACCGCGAGCCCCGCCCACGGACTCGAGGTTGAGGATGACGACGCGGATGATCTCACCGAAGCCGAGCGTGACGATGGCCAGGTAGTCGCCGCGCAGGCGCAGGCTGGGCAGACCCACCAGCCAGCCCGCTCCGGCCGCCATGAGGCCGCCCGCGACCAGCGCGAACAGCAACACGACGCCCTGCGCGACGGGCACCGGCAGCATGGCCAGGGACGGCAGCAGGCGCGGCCCGAGTTGCATGGAGAACACCGCCGAGGCGTAGGCGCCCACCGCCATGAACCCGGCATGCCCGATCGAGAACTGGCCGGTGAAGCCGTTCACGAGGTTGAGCGACACCGCCAGCACGATGTTGATGCCGATGAGCGTGAGGACCTGGAAGTGGTACGGGTTCATGAGCTGCGGCAGCGTGGAGTGCAGCGCCACGAGCGCGACGATGGCCAGCAACGGACCGAGCAGTCGCTTCATGTCAGACCTTCTCCGCGACGGCCTTGCCGAAGATGCCGGCGGGCCGCACGAGCAGGATGACGATGAGCAGCACGAACGCGATGGCGTCGCGGTAGGTCGGCGACAGGTAGCCGGTGACCAGCACCTCGGCCACGCCCATCACCAGCCCGCCCACGACGGCACCGGGGATGTTGCCGATGCCGCCCAGCACCGCGGCCACGAACGCCTTGAGGCCGGGCAGGATGCCCATGTAGGGCTCGATCTTGGGCGACTGCAGGGCGACCAGCACGCCGGCGGCGGCCGCGAGCGCGGAGCCGATCATGAACGTGAAGGTGATGATGCGGTCCACCGAGATGCCCATGAGCGAGGCGGCCATGTGGTTGTGCGACACCGCCTGCATGGCCTTGCCCACCTTGGTGAACAGCACCAGCCACCGCAGCGCGAACATTAGGCCGAACGACACGACCAGCACGATGAGCTGCTGGTTCGAGAGCACCACGCCCATGCCGAGCGAGATGTTGCGGGCCTCGACGATCTGCGGGAAGAACCGCGGGCTGGCCCCGAACAGCAGCACGCCGCCGTTCTCGATCAGCAGCGAGACGCCGATCGCGGTGATGAGCGCGGACAGACGGGGCGACTTGCGCACCGGCTTGTAGGCGAGGCGCTCGATCACCATGCCGATGATCGCGCACAGGAACATGCTGGTGAGCAGCACCAGCATGGCCTTGATCGGGCTCGGATCCTCGGCCGCGTGGAACCAGCGCGACGCGAACAGGCCCATGAACGCCCCGAGCATGTACACGTCGCCGTGCGCGAAGTTGATGAGCCGCAGGATGCCGTACACCATCGTGTAGCCGAGCGCGATGAGTGCGTACACGCTGCCCCACGTGATGCCGTTCACCAGCTGTTGGAGGAACTCGCTCATGAGTGGCGACGGGCCGCGGGTGCGGAACCCACGGCCCGTCGGGCCCCCGTTCTGGCTACGGGTTGATGGCGGTGTTGAAGACCTTCTGGCCGCCCTTGATCTCGAGCACCATGGCCGGCTTGCTCGCGTTGCGCTGGGCATCGAGCGTGATCACGCCGGTGACGCCGGGGAAGTCCTTCGTGCCGTTGATGAGGTCGCGGAGCTTGGCGGTCGCCGCCTTGCGCTCGGGCGTACCGGCCTTCGACGAGCCCAGCGCGGCGAACGTCGCCGGATCCTGCTCGGCGAGCGTCTTGAGGTGCGCGAACAGCACCTTGGCGGCGTCGTAGGCGAGCCCGCCGATGGCGTCGGGCTGCTTGCCGAACTTGTCCTGATAGCTCTTGAGGAAGCCCTGCAGCATCGGGTCGGGGTTGTCGGCCGCGAAGTGGTTCGAGTAGTAGCTGCCGTTCATGGCCTCGCCGCCGATCGCGATGAGCTGGTCGCTCTCCCAGCCGTCACCGCCGAGCAACGGGCAGGTGAGCCCGAGCTCGCGCGCCTTGCGGGCGATGAGGCCGACCTCGGTGTAGTAGCCGGGGGCGAAGATGGCGTCGGGGTTCGCGGCCTTGATGGCGGTGAGCTGGGCGCTGAAGTCCTGGTCGCCCGCCGTGTAGGCCTGCTCGACCACGATGGTGCCGCCCAGCCCGGTGAACGCCTCGGAGAAGAACTGCGTGAGGCCGACCGAGTAGTCGCTCTTCACGTCCTTGAGCACGGCGACGCGCTTGAGCCCGAGGTTGTGGGCCGCGAACTTGGCCATCACCGTGCCCTGGAACGGGTCGATGAAGCACATGCGCGAGATGAAGTCGCCGGTCTCGGTGACCTTGGGGTTCGTGGACGAGGGCGAGATCATGGGCACGCCCGCGCTCTGGCAGACCGGGGCGGCCGCGATGGAGCGCGACGAGGCGACCTCGCCGATCACGGCGATGACCTGGTCCTGGTTCACGAGCTTCTGCACCACGGTCACGGCCTCCTCGGCCTTACCCTGGTCGTCCTCGACCACGGTGCGCACCGGAAGTCCGCCGATCTTGCCACCCTCGGACGCGACCAGCTCGGCGAGCGCCAGCTCGACGCCGTCGCGCGTGGACTCGCCGAACGTCGCATCGCTGCCCGTGAGCGAGCCGTACACACCGATGCGGAGTTCGTCGGCACCGGACTTGCCCTTGCCACATCCGACGGCGAGGAACGCGACGACCGAGGCGACACATCCGACGGCGAGGAACGCGACGACCGAGGCGACGGTGACCAGCAGACCGTGGCGGAGCTTCATGGGATCCCCTCTCGGGTGAGGTGCGCCACAGGGTCGGGGGGCTCGTGGACGGGGGTCCGGGAGCGTTCCGGGGCGCGGACGGTGGATGGCGCGAACGCGTGAGCGGTGGAGAGTTAGCACGCCCCCCAGCCCCCCGCAACCTCAGCCGCTCGCGGTGGACGCGGTCGCGGAGCGGGTGCTAGCGTCCCCCGCATGGCCCCCACCGACGCACGGACGCGCCGGACCGCACGCCCCCGCCACCGTCTCGCCGCCCTGCTCGGCCTGACGCTCGCGGTCGCCTCGTGCGCGCCCCCGACTCCCCCGCCGGTGCCCCCGCCCGCCCCTCCGGCCAAGCCCATGCCGCCGGCCGGCTACGACGGCCGGCGCGACTCGCTCGACTCGGTGGACCCCGGCGTGTTGCGTGGCCGCCGGATCATGCTCGACCCCGGCCACGGCGGGTACTTCCCCGGCACGCGCGGGGTGAACGGGCTCACCGAGAAGGAGGTCAACCTCGGGGTGGCGCTCGCGCTGCGCGACCTGCTGGTCGCCGCCGGGGCCGAGGTGCGCCTGACGCGCGACACGGACCGCGACTTCCTCACCCCCGCCGACTCCTCGCTGCGTGCCGACCTCGCCGAGCGCGCGCGCCTCAACCGCGACTGGGGCCCCGACCTGTTCGTGAGCATCCACCACAACGCCGACGCGCGCGGCCGCAACGACGTGAACGAGGTCCAGACCTACTTCCCCGTCGGCGACGACGGCGTGGCCTACGACCTCGGGCAGGACGTGCACCGCTCGTTCACGCGCAACCTCGGCATCACCCCGGCCCGCCTCATCCCGGGCAACTTCTACGTCATCCGCACCTCGGACGCGCCCGCGCTGCTCACCGAGGGCAGCTACCTCACCTACCCGCCCACCGAGGCGCGCCTGCGCGAACCGGCCGCGCAGCGCCTCGAGGCCGAGGCGATCTACCTGGGCATCGCGCGCACGTTCATGCGCCGCGCCCCGCGCCTGACCGCGTTCGAGGCGCTCGACGACGCCGGCCGCGCCGACACCGCGTTCCGCGCGGTCCCGCGACTGGTCGCACGCGTCGAGGGTGCGTTCGACGAGGTCCGCGTGCGCGTGAACGGGGTCGTGGTGCCGGTGGTGACGCGCGGCGGCGTGGACGAGGCCACCCCGGGCCCGCTCGCCGGCGGAACGCACGAGGCCACGCTCACGGCGCGACTCGCCACCGAGGGGGCGGCGCGCACGCGGCGGCTGCGGTTCCGACTCACCAAGGCACCCGCGCACCTCGAGGCCACGCTGCGCGGCTCGCCGCTCGCGCACGACCGCACCGTGGTCGCGGCCGAGGTGCGCGTGCTCGACGCCGATCGCCTGCCGGCCCCCGACTCGTTCCGCGTGCGCGTGAGCAGCGAGCCGCGCGGCGCGTTCGTACCCGCCGAGACCACGGTGCATGCCGTGGACGGCCGCGCGCTCGCCTACCTGCGTCGCGCCCGCAACGTGAGCGCGCGACTCGCCGCGCACGCCTCGCTCGTCGCACGGCTGGTGCCCGCGAGCGGCGTGGCCGCGGCACGCCTGCCGCTCGCCGACCTGCGTGCCGAGACGCGCACGGCGTTCGTACGAGCCATGCCGCACGACACCGCGCTCGCGCTTCCCGACACGCGCCGGCCCGCGTGGCTCGACCGCAACGGCTTCGTGGCGCTGCCGGTACGGGCCGGCGAACCCACGACCGCGCCGCTGCCCGCCGGCTTCCGTCACCACGACGCCGACACGCTGTGGCCGCCGCGCGTGGTCGCGATCGCGAACGGCGCGCTGCACGGCCGCCGCATCGTGCTCGACCCCGAGGGCGGTGGCGACGACGCCGCGGGGCTGGGGCCGGGCGGCACGCGCGGCTCGGCGCTCAACCTCGAGACCGCACGCGCCCTCGCCGGCATGCTCGCGGCCGCGGGCGCCGAGGTGCGGCTCACGCGCGAGACCGAGCAGACCATGAGCGAGCTGCAACGCGTGCAGGTCGCCGAGGGCTTCGGTGCGAGCCACTACCTACGCATCGGGCACGCGAACGGCGGTGCGACCGCGGGCCACTACTTCTCGAGCGGAGCGGGCCGGCGCTGGGGCCAGCGCCTCGCCGCGGTGCACGACTCGCTCGGGCTACCGCCGCTGCGCGTCGTCGAGTCGGCGCAGTACACGATCGCTCAGGTGAGTGCGGTCGGACTGCACGCCGTGCCCGCGCGCGTGGACAGCAGCGAGCAGGCGCTGCTCGCGCCCGGCCGCCTGCGCGCCGGGGCGTACGCCATGTTCGTGGCGCTGGCCCTCGAGCTCGCACCCACGGGCACGACGTGGCCGCTCGACTCGCTGGGTGTGCGGGACGCGGACGACCGCCCGGTCGCGGGGGCGGCCGTTCGTCTGGGCGGTGGACTCGTGCTGGCGACCGGCCCCGACGGTTGGGTGCGGTTCGCGCGCAGCGAGCCGGGTCCGCTCGAGGTCGTGGTCGAGGACGCACGCGCACCGCTGCGCGCCGTGCTGCGCGAGGACGAGCGCGGCCGCGTGCTGCGCGTCCCGCGCTGATGCGCGGCGGCACGCGGGGCGTCTGCTAGACTCGCAGCGCCGAAGTCCCCGCCCCTCGCCCCATGGCCGCGCCCGGCGCCCCGGGCTTCCCACCGTGGACCATCCGCTCCGGCACGGCATCGTCGACTGGCTGGTGGAGACGGCGGCCCACCGCCGCCGCCTCGCCCTGTGCCTGCTCGCCGTGTCGGTGGCGTTCGGCAGCGTGTTCGCGCTCACCGCGCGCCGCGCCGCACGCACCGCAAGCGAGGACCCGAGCCGGTTCGGTTTCGAGGGCCCGCGCCAGTGGGTCGAACGCATCCGCCTCGAGGACCGCGCCCGCCAGGACGCGCCGGGCGAGTTCACGATCACCTACCTGACCGCCGAGGCGCGCAAGGGCGGCGAACGCCCGCGCGAGCGCTCGTCCCACCCCAACGCCGCGCCACGCCAGACCCGCGAGGTCGGCGAGGGCGACGCCGAGCGCGACCTGCTCGCGCGTGCCCGCATGCTGGCGCTCGAGAACCCCGTGGTGCGCTCGCAGGAACTGGTGATCGACCGCCTCGTGCGCCCCGAGTACCCCGACGAGGCCCGCGACCGCGGCATCGAGGGCGTGGTCGAACTCCTGGCGCTCGTGGACACGACGGGCGCCGTGCGTCAGGTCCAGATCGTGGGTGGCACGCGCGAGCCGCTGCTCGAAGCCGCCGCCGCGCGCGCCGCGCTGGCGTGTCGCTATCGCCCCTATCGGGTGGACGAGCGCGCGACCACGGTGTGGGCGGCGTTCCGCATCGCGTTCACGCTCTACTGAGGCGCAACGACGCCCCGCCCCCGGGACCTCGCGGGTGCCGGGGGCGGGATCGTCAGTGGCTGAACTTGCCGAAGTCCTCGGGGTCGAGGTTCTCGAGGAAGCGCCGCAACTGCTCGGCGTCCTTCGCCTCACCGCCCGGGGGCGCGGCCCCCGAGGGTCCGGCCGAAGGCGGCGGCCCCTCGCTCTCGGCGCCCTGCTCGGGTGGCGACTGCAGCAGGTCCTCGTTCACGAAGAACGGCGCCTGCGTGCGCAGCGCGACCGCGATGGAGTCGCTCGGGCGCGCGTCGATCGAGACCACCTCGGAGCCGCGCTCGAGCACGAGCGAGGCGTAGTAGGTGCCCTCGCGCAACTCGGCGATCACGACGCGCGTGACGCGCGCCTTGAGTCCCTCGACGATGAGCGCGAGCAGGTCGTGCGTGAGCGGACGCGGGAACGCCTCGTGCTTGAGCATGCGCGCGATGGCCTGCGCCTCGAACGGGCCCACGAAGATGGGCAGCACGCGGGTGCCGTCCACCTCGCGCAGGACCACCACGTGCTGCTGCGTCTTCGGCTCGGTGCCCAGTCCGTGGATGCGGACCTCGACGACCTTCACGGTCAGTGGCCGCCTTCGGGGGCGGGCGTGGCGGAGCCCTCGTTCCGGATCGAGTCCGGCACCGCATCGGTGCGCATGTGCTCGATCATCCACTGCGCCGAGGTCGCCAACTCCGACTTGGGGTAGCGCTGGAGCAGTTCGCGGAACACGCGCTCCGCGGTGTCGTAGTCGCGCAGCTCCTCGGAATGGATGAAGCCCACCATGAAGAGCGCCTGCGGCGTGACCTCGGCGTCGGGGTACTCGTCCACGATGCGGCGGTACATCTCGACGCGCTCGAGCGGGGCGATGAGCCCCTGCGCCTCCTGGAACAGCTCACGCGCGCTCTTGCGCGCCGAGAGCCAGCGCTCGACCGCCGCGGAATCCGGCGTGACGCGGTACTCGGTCTTGATGCGCGCGAGCTGGTCCTGGTAGAAGCGCTGCGTACGCTCCTGCTGGAGCTGGCGCACGATGAAGCTGCGCACCTGCTCGAGGTCACGGACCGACTCCTCGCGCACGTTCTCGACCTTGATCACGTGCCAGCCGCGGTCGGTGCGGTACGGGCCACCGATCGCCCCGGTCCCGAGCGCCATCGCGGACTCGGCGAGTGCCGGCTGCGCCCCGATGCTGGCGAAGCCGCCCTCGCGCGTGGCCGTGCCGAGCGCGCCGCCGACGTTGCGCGTGAGCGTGTCGGTGGACCAGGTGCGGGCCAGCTTGTCCCAGTCCTGTCCCTTGGCACGGGCGAAGCCCAGCACGCGGCGGGCGTCCGCCTCGGTCTTGAGCTGGATGTGCCGCAGGGTGACGTTGGCGGGCGTCTTCCACTCGTCGAGGTGCGACTCGTAGTAGGCGACCGTCTCGGAGTCGGAGGGCGCGGGGTTCGACTGCATGACCTCGTTCACCCAGGTGCGGATGATGAGGTCGCGGCGCTGGGCCTCGATCTGACGGATGAGGTCCGGGCGCTTCGTGACGCCATTCGCCTCGGCGTCCCGCACCCAGGCGCGCTCCTCGATCATGCGATCGAGCAGCTGCTGGCGACCCTCGGGCGTCGAGTACTGCGCACGGTACTGCTCGGGCAGCTCGAGGAGTCGCGCCGCCAGCATGCGCGGCGTGATCGTCTCGGAGCCGATGCGCACCAGCACGCGGTCGGAATCGTTGACCGGCGCGACAGGCGCGGGCTTACGGGTCGCGGCCGGCTTCTTCGCCGGGGCCGCGACCGCTCCGGCCGCCAGCGCGGCCAGGAACACGCACGCGAGGAGGCCGGCCCGCATCATGCGCGCACCACCCAGACCTTCACGGTGGCCGTGACGCCGCCGTAGAAGCGCACCGCGACGTCGTAGGTGCCGAGCTGCTTGATGTGCTCGGGGACCTCGATGCGACGACGCTCCACCTCGTGCCCGGCGGCCTTGAGCGCGTCGGCCACGTCGGCGTTGGTGATCGAGCCGAAGAGGGTGTCCTCCTCGTTCGCCTGCACCGCGATGTTCACCTGCAGACCGTCGATGCGCGCGGCCTCGACCTTGGCGGCGGCCACGAGCTTCTCGGACTGCACGGCCTTCTGGCGAGCGAGCTCCTGGTAGAGGTTCGCGGCCTTCGTGCCGGTCGGGATGGCGAGACGGCGGGGCAGCAGGAAGTTGCGCGCGAAGCCGGGCTTCACGTTGACCGTGGCGCCCTTCTGGCCCACGCCCTTCAGATCGTCGAGCAGGATGACTTCCATGGGACTCCTCCTAGGCCTCCCCGTTCGGGGACGGCTCGAGTCGCCGGTGATCCAACCACACGTCGGACAGCCCGATGAGGGCCAGCGACACGAGCAGGACCGGCAGGGTGAAGACGAGCAGGAACATCGAGACGAGCACGACGACCAACGGCGGAACGCGCGAGCCGATCACCGACCACACGACCGCGAAACCCTGGACGACGTACCCGAGGACGGACTGGACGAGCAGGACCGCGCCGACCGGCCACCACGACACGGGGGCGAGCAGGACGACGGCGAGCCCGACGAGCAACGGCACGAGCGCGGCGTCCGGCAGGCGCCAGCCGAGGAGCGGGGCGCGCGACAGCGCCGGCCACGTGCGGCGCGCGGCGATGCGGGCCGCGAGCACGCGGCCCGCGGCGATGAGCAGCACCAGTCCCGAGAACGCGAGGTTCGGCAGGGAGTAGGTGATCATGCGCACGCGGTCCTCGGCCGGGAGCTTGGCGTGCTCCTGGAGCAGGTAACCGAACGAGCCCGGCTCGGCCGGGGTCTTCTGGGTGGCGAGCAGCTGGCGCTCCTGGTCGCGGGCGCGCGCGTCGGCGCGCACGAGCGAGTCGTGGAACCCCGGCAGCAGCGGGAGCAGGCACGCCCCCGCGAGCAGCGGCACGTGCATCCACGCCCGGTCACCGATCGTGGGACCGCCCCCCTCCTCGCGCAGCCCCATCCACGTGCCGACCGCCGCGACGAGCGGCAGCCACATCACGTGCCAGGGTGCGAGCCCGCCCACCGGCCACACGCAGACCGCCCCCGCACCGAGTGCGAGTGCGACCGTGAGGACCCACGCCGCGGGGCCGTAACGCCACGCGAGTAACAGGGCGGAGGCCGTCAGCACGGGCACCACCAACCACGCGGCCGCCCACGGCCACGGGGTGATGAGCGCTCCGAGCGACAGCCCGAGCAGGAGCAACGCACCACGGATGGCCTCGACGGCCGAACCGTGCCGCGGCGTCTCCACGAAGGTGGACCTAGCGGTAGAGGTCACTGGTGAACGGGACCAGCGCCAGCACGCGCGCACGCTTGATCGCGGTGGTGAGCTGCTTCTGGTGCATC
Organism: bacterium; assembly: GCA_046076045.1. Lineage (GTDB taxonomy): Bacteria > Eisenbacteria > RBG-16-71-46 > RBG-16-71-46 > RBG-16-71-46 > JAIOPA01. Next base: position 3,754 of record JBJTRI010000133.1, on the reverse strand, counting down.
GCGCACGAACCCGAGACGCGGCGCGGCACGATCTTGCCGCGGTCCGTCACGAACCGGCCGAGACGCTTCTCGTCCTTGTAGTCCACGAACGCGACCTTCTCGAGGCACAGCTTGCAATACTTCTTCTTGACGCCCTTGCTCTCACGGTCCTTCGCCATCGCGAACGACTCCTTCTATGAGGTTGGATCCTCGGTGGACGCGGAACCGCCGGGGGCCCCGGCATCCGCGGCCTTCTCGAGGAAGTGGACCGACTCGGCACGGACCTCGAGCGCCTGGCGCTTCTCGCCCCGTGTCGTCGTCCACTCCCGCATCTGCAATCGACCTTCCACCACCACCGGGCTGCCGAGCTTGAGGTACTGCGCGCAGACCTCGGCCAACCGCTGGTAGCACATCACCGTCACGTACCCCGTGTGCTCCGCCATCGCCCCCTCGCGGGTGCGATACCGCCGGTTGAACGCGAGGGGCATCGACGTCACCGCCGTGCCATCCGCCGCGTACCGCCGGTCCGGGTCCCGGGTGAGCCGTCCCGACAGGACGACCCGGTTGATCTCCGGAAGCCTGAAGCTGGTCATGGGAGGACCTCCCGGGGACTCAGGTACCTCGTCAGTCGCGGTCGGAATCCTCGCCCGCCGCGGCCTCGGCCTCGGGCACGCCCTGCCACAGCTCCGGCGGAACGTGGAGCGTGGTGAGGGTGCGCATGACGTCCTCCTCGAGGGAGAGACGACGCTCGACGTCCTTCACCATGGCACCACCGCCGTTCCACACGATCATCGTGTAGACGCCGTCGCGGCGCTTGCGCACCTCGTAGGCGAGGCGACGCTTGCCCCACTTCTGGACCTCGACCACCTCGGCGCCCAGATCCTTGAGCCAACCGGACACCTTGTCCGCGAACTCCTGGGCCTTCACCTCGTCGTAGTTCGGCTCGAGGATGTAGACCGTCTCGTACTTGGTCACGTCTCCGTCTCCTTCTGGCGCACCCTGCGATTGAAGCGGTTCATGGCGCCGAGTGCGCCCTCGGCCACCCACACTTCGATGCAATCCGCCGACCGGCGGACCACGTCCTCGAGCGCCGGCATCTCCTCCGGCGCGAACTCCTCCAACACGTGCTGCTTGAGCGCGGCCGCACTCTCCGCCGCGCCGACGCCGATCCGGAGCCGCGCGTACTCACGCCCCCCGAACGCCGTCTCGATGCTCTCGAGTCCCCGGTGCCCGCCGCTCGACCCGCTCTCCCGGACGCGCATCGCGCCCAGCGGCAGGTAGACGTCGTCCGACAGCACCAGCAACCCTTGCTCCATGCCCTGCCGTGCCCGCCACGCGGCCAGCGCCTCCCCGCTCCGGTTCATGAACGTGAGCGGTTGCAGCAGCGCCAGCTCGTGACCCGCGATGCGGCAGTGCCGCACGCGGTAGGTCGGGTCCGAGGGGCCCTCCGTGGCGGCATGCCGCGCCGCCAGTGCGTCGAGCACCCACCACGCGACGTTGTGTCGCGTGCGCGTGTAGCGCTCGCCCGGATTGCCCAGTCCCACGACCAGATACACGACCGGTTACTTCTTCTTCGCGTCCTTCGACTCGCCGCCCTCGGCGTCCTTCTTGCCCTTCTGACCCACGACCTCGGGCTCGGCGGCACCCTCGACGGCCTTGGTGGCCTCCTCGGCGGCCGGCGCCACGACGGCCGCGACGGTGACGTCCTCGTCGGTGACGATCGTGAAGCCCTCGACCTTCAGGTCGCGCACGTGCAGGTTGTCACCGATGTTGAGCGCGGTGACGTCCACGTCGATGCGCGGCGGGATCGCGGTCGGGAGGCAGCGCACCTCGAGCTCGCGAACGAGGTGCTCGAGGATGCCGCCGCCGTCCTTCACGCCGATCGGCGTGCCGACGAAGTGCACGGCGACCTCGACCTCGATCTGCTCGGTGAGCGAGATGTGCTGGAAGTCGAGGTGCATGATGCCGCGCGTGAGCGGGTCGTACTGCACGTCGCGGATGAGCGCCGTGTGGTCGGCCCCCGCCACGTTCAGGCTCACGATGGCGTTGCCGCCCTTGTGGCTGCGCAGCGCGGTCTCGAACTCGCGGCCGTCCACGGCGATCGCCATGGGCTGCGCGCCACGACCGTAGATGACACCCGGGATCTGGCCGGCGGCCCGCGCCTTGCGCGCCCCACCCTTGCCCAGATCCTCACGGGCCGAACCCTTCAACTCGATGACTGCCATGACGACCTCCTGGTGACCTTGCGACCTGCGTGATGGAAGACGGCTCCCCGGGCGGCGCCACGCGGCGCGCCCGCGGGTGGATCAGACGAACAACGAACTCAGCGAACGCTCCTCGTGGATGCGCATCACGGCCTCACCGAGCAACCCGGCGACCGAGAGCTCGCGCACCTTGGGGTGCAGCGAACCCGGCTCGTGGTTGAGCGTGTCGGTGACCACGACCTCCTTGATGGGCGACTCGGCGATGCGCTCGAACGCCCCCGGGCAGAACACGCCGTGAGTGACGCCGGCGTAGATGTCGCGCGCGCCGCGAGCGCGGATGGCCGCCGCGGCCTGGCACAGCGTGCGCGCGGTGGTCACGACGTCGTCGAACATGACCGCGTTCTTGCCCTCGACGTCGCCGATGATGTTCATGACCTCGACCGAGTCGGCCTTGGGCCGGCGCTTGTCCACGAGCGCGAGGTCGGCGTTGAGGCGCTTCGCGTAGGCGCGCGCCATCTTGACGCTGCCGATGTCCGGCGCGACGACGACGAGGTTCGGGATCTGCAGCTTGGTGAAGTGCTCGATCAGCACGGGCGCCGAGTACAGATGGTCGAGCGGGATGTCGAAGAAGCCCTGGATCTGCGCGCTGTGCAGGTCCATGGTGAGCGCGCGATCGGCGCCCGCCACGGTGATGAGGTTCGCCACCATCTTGGCGGTGATGGGCGCGCGCGGCTGGTCCTTGCGGTCCTGCCGGGCGTAGCCGAAGTACGGCAGCACCGCGGTGACGCGCCGGGCCGACGCGCGCTTGGCGGCGTCGAGCATGACCAGCAGTTCCATGAGGTGGTCGGCCGGGGCGTTGGTGGACTGGATGATGAACACGTCGCTGCCGCGGATGTTCTCGTTGAAACGGACCGAGACCTCACCGTCCTCGAACCGCGAGACGACGACGTCGCCCACGGGCACCTTGAGGCGCTCGCAGATGGCCTGCGTGAGACGCTGGCTGGCGTTTCCGGAGAAGATGCGACAGGGATCCAAGCCGACCTCCGAGCGGGAAGAGCGGACGGGAACGAGCCGTGCCCGGGCGTCATGGGGACGCCGGGAACGGTGCGACGCTATGAAGGAGCGGACCCGCGGGGGAGTCCGGCTCGACCGATGTCTTGGGAAAAGCAGTCACCGGGAGCCGACTCCACCCAACCCCTGGGCCAAGGGTGGCTGGGGCGGGAGGATTCGAACCTCCGGATGCGGGAGCCAAAGTCCCGTGCCTTACCGCTTGGCCACGCCCCACCAACGAACGGGGATTCCGTCACGGACCGGCCACCGAGGGTGGACGGGGTGAAAGCTGCTGGCCCAGAGAACAACTGAGAGGGAAATGCGGGCCGGAGGATAGCGGTCGGCGGAACGGCGCGTCAACCGCGGAGCGCCGGGGCTGGGCGCCGGTGGCGGCCGAAGCCCCTGCGGGGTTTGGGGATGGGGCTCGGAGGTCGTGGGGGGGAGAGGGTTGGCGCCCCCCCCGCCCCCCCCCAAAAGCATTTCCCCAGGCGCCGGGTCGCCCCAGGGACAGCCCATAACCC
>JBJTRI010000132.1:0-2614 GCA_046076045.1 bacterium | reverse complement strand
GGGACATGAACGAGGTCGTGCCCATCCGTGGACTCGAGCGCGCCGACCTCATGCTCGGCGGCTCTGGTGACGGCGGGAGATTAGCGCGTCGCGGCGCGGATGCAAATTGGGGTGGGATCAGGGCGATGCGACTCCCGCGCGCAGGGTATCGGCGGAGCGGGCGGAATGCGTCAGGGAAAAGTGCGAATTGCGTCAGAATTGGGACCGGGCGCCGTGCTCCGGGCGGAGCATGACACCCGGTCCTTAGAGGCGATCGGTCCTGCGGGGGCGCCCCGAGAAACGAACGGGGCGAGCGCGTTCGCGCTCGCCCCATCGTTCGAGGGATACGTGATGGCTTATCGGTACAGCGACTTGATCGACCCCCACGAGGTGTTGCGGGTCGGCGTCGCGTTGGGGCAGCCCGAGCCGAGGCTCGTGGAGACACCCGCGCCACCCTGCCAGAGGGCGTAGTTGCTGGCCGAGACGGTCGGGGTGTTGACCACCGCACCCGTCACCGTGCCCGCCGCCATCTTGAGGTTCGTGAACGCGATGCAGGCCGGCGTGGTGCAGCCGGCGCAGGAGCCCGTACCCGTGGTCTTGGTGTTCGAGATCACCGTGTTGAACGCGAAGTACTCGACGTCGCCGAGCACGTCCTTGCGGTTGTTCGACGCCACGGCGTACCCGGCCAGCAGACGCGCCGACGACGGTCCGTAGAGCGTGCCCTGATTGTAGGCGGCCAGACCACCCGCCGCAGCGCCTTCGGCCCAGTCGAAGCAGTTCACGGCCGATGTCGAGATGGTCGGGTTGCAGGTGATGAACCCCGTACGGCACGAGGTGGTCCACCACGACGGGAGCGAGGCACCAGCGGTGGCGATGTCGAGCAGGAGCTCGATGCCCGAGGCCTGGAGCACGCCCGCGCTCGGCAGAACGAACGAGGCGACGAGCACGTTGCTGCCGACGTTGTTCGTGCAAGAGGAGGTGCGGTTCTGCGGACCACCATCGGCCATGCAGCTCGACCAACGCAGGTTGAGACCGGCCGCATCGGCCGTCGTGGCCGCGAAGGTGAGGAGTGCACCGAGGATCAGGTAGAAACGCTTCATGGGGAGAGCTCCTTCGGGGACCTCTGCAAGAGGAGAGGACAGGGAGTGGGGTCCTGCACGGTCGTGAACCTCGCGGTGTTGCGAGGGTCAGGGGGAGTGCCGTGACTCTTCGATGCTATCGCTGGATGGGCGACGACACGCAAGGAATTGCGCTGGTTGTGCTTCGAAGATTGTTGCGGGAATGCATTCTGCAATGAGGTGTCGGCATGCATGGAGCCAACACCTCCTTCGTGCCCCCTCACTGTCCGCGAACCGACTGCGAATACCACCGTTGCCGCCCTGGCTGGCGTTGGATCCGCCACGGCTCGTACGTCCGCCGTTCGACGCCCGCGTCCGTCCCGCGTTACCGCTGCCGGCACTGCGGACACACCTTCAGTGCGCAGAGCTTCTCTCCCACCTACTGGCTCAAACGTCCCGATCTCCTCGAGCCCATCGCCAACGGCGTCCTCGCCTGCGGTGGCTACCGGCAGCTCGCCCGCTCCCTCGGATGCTCCCCCATCACGGTGCTCGGGCAGGTCCGGCGGCTCGGCCGGCACGCACTGCTCCTGCTCGAGCGTCACCGCCCGCGCGGTCCCGTGCGCGAGCCGCTCGTGGTGGACGGGTTCGAGTCGTTCGCCTACAGCCAGTACCACCCGCTCTACCTGAACCTCGTCGTGGGCGCGGACAGCCACCTCGTGTACGCGTTCACGCACTCGCCGCTGCGCCGCAAGGGCCGGATGACGACCGGGCAGCGCAGGCGGCGGGCCGCGATCGAGGCCGAGGACGGTCGGCCCGACCCGCGCGCGATCGAACTGGGCACCCACCGCGCCCTGGAACTGGCGGCTCGGGAGCCTCAGCCCCTCGTGGTGAGGACCGACGAGCACCAGGCCTACCCGCGTGCCCTTCGAAGGCTGCACGGCTACCGCATCGTTCACGAGCGCACGAGCAGCCGTGAGGCCCGAACCGCGGGGAATCCCCTGTTCCCGGTCAACCGGCTCGACCTGCTACTGCGACACAGCAGCGCCAACCACAAGCGCGAGACGATCGCGTTCTCTAAGCGTCACCAGTCGGTCGTGGAGCGCGCCGCGTGGCTGATCGCCTGGCTCAACCTGGTCAAGCCGTACTCGGAGCGCCACGGTGGCGGGACACCCGCCCAGCGCGCAGGGAGTGCGGATCGGGCGTTCACGGTGCGAGAGCTGTTGCGACAGCGTCTCTTCCCTTTACATGTGAGGCTGCCGCGTGAGTACGCCGTCTACCACGACGGCGAGGTGCGAACGGCGCGGATTCGCAGGGAACGCAGGTTCACCGCCCGACTGGCGCTCTGAGTGAACGAAGGAGCCCCCGGCGAGCGGGTACTCGCCGATCGCGCCCACAATCTTCGAAGCACAACCTAAGCACAACCCCGGGACCACAATGGTCGAAGGGGCGAGTGCGTGAGCACTCTCCCCTTCGGGAACCGCTTGAAACGAGGGGTTACCGGTACAGCGACTTCACCGAGCCCCACGTCGCGTTGCGGGTCGGCGTCGCCGCCGGGCAGCCCGAACCGAGGTTCGAGC
>JBJTRI010000131.1:0-3732 GCA_046076045.1 bacterium | reverse complement strand
GCCGTCCCTACCACAAGCAGAAGCTCGCGCTCGTCCTCGCCAACCAGCGCCGGTTCGCGCTCGAACAGGCGGAACGAGGAGTCGCGGTACGGCACGTCGTGGCGCCCGCTGGATTCGGCGACGCGCTCGGCTCGCTCGCAGCAGAGCTGGGCTCGCTCCGAGTGATGCGGCCCGCTGAACGCGAGTTGCGCTCGGAGATCGCGCCCCTGGTTCGCGCGGGCGCGGTGGAAGTCCTGCCGCACGAAGGTTGGCTCACAAGCGCCGAGCTCTTCGCCCGAAGCGCGCCCAAGGGACCCCCGTGGCGCATGGACGCCTTCTACCGGTTGGCGCGACGCGAGAGCGGCGTGCTGATGACCCGAGACGGCAAGCCGAGCGGGGGGAAGTTCAGCTTCGACGCCGAGAACCGCGAGCGCTGGGACGGACAGCCGGCCGTACCCGAGCCGCCCCGCTTCGCGGATGATCCGGTGAAGACCGAGGTTCTGGAACTGGTGGAGACCCGGTTCGCGCGCCACCCCGGACAGCTCGACGGATCCTCGCTGCCCACGTCGGCGGCAGACGCGAGCATGCTGTGGTCCTGGGCGCTTCGCGAGTGTCTGCCGCACTTCGGTCCGTTCGAGGACGCCATGTCCCAGCACTCGCGCGGGCTCTTCCACACGCGTATCTCGCCACTGCTCAACCTGCACCGGCTCCTGCCACGCGAGGTCGTTCGGGACGTGGCAGGCTCGCAGGTGGAGCTCCGCAGCCAGGAGGGCTTCATCCGCCAGGTGCTGGGATGGCGGGAGTTCATGCACCACGTGCACGAGGCGACCGACGGATTCCGGTCACCGCCCGGAGGCGCTCGCCCGGATGTCTTATCGACTGCGGGAGACGGCGGCTGGGGGAGGGCTTCCGGCGAGGCGTGGCGGAGCGCGGACACGGACACGGGCGGATCGGCCGACGACGGCGGCGCTGGGCCCTCTCACCTTGACGCCCATGCGCCCCTGCCCGCCGCCTGGTGGGGACGCGAGTCCGGTCTACGCTGTCTCGACGAGGTCGTGCGGTCCGTGTGGGACGAGGGGTATAGCCACCACATCACGCGACTGATGGTGCTCGGCAATCTCGCCACCCTGCTCGACGTGTCGCCGCGCGAGCTCACCGACTGGTTCTGGTCGGCCTACACCGATGCCTACGACTGGGTCGTCGAGCCGAACGTGCTCGGGATGGCATCCTTCGCGCTGGGCGATCTGTTCACGACCAAGCCGTACGTATCGGGGGCAGGCTACATCGACCGCATGAGCGACTACTGCAAGGGCTGTGCGTTCGATCCACGCTCGACCTGCCCGATCACACCCCTGTACTGGGCCTTCCTGAGCCGCCACGCGGTCACGCTGGGGGATCTGCAGCGCATGAAGCTGCCTCTGGCCTCGGCACGAAGACGGCCGCCCGCCAAACAGCGCCACGACGCCAGCACGTTCGAGTGGGTGCGACGAGGGCTCGCTGAAGGCCAGCGGCTCGATCCGCGCGACTCGCCCACCGAGGAAGGCACCTGATGCCGAGGTGCTTTCCGGTCTGCGAGACGAGGGCGCCTGTGGAGCGGGGAACCCGGCACCGGTACTCTGAAGTGCCAGAGTCACCCAGAAGGACGCGCTGTGGAGCAACCTCAGGAATCGGAGGCTGTCTGTGAGTGACATGCGATCCCCCGTGGGCGTGGTGCTGGGGGCCACCGGCGGCATCGGCGAAGAGACCGCCCGTCGCCTCGCCGCTGGCGGATGGCGGCTCGTCCTCGGGGCGCGTGATCCCGCGCGGCTCGAGCCCCTCGCCCAGTCGCTCGGCGCGACCGCGGTGGTGGTCGAGGCGCGTGACCCGGCCCAGGTCGAGGCGGTGGTCTCGCGCGCCGTCGAACTCCACGGCCGCCTCGACGGGCTCGTGAACTGCTTCGGCACGCTGCTGCTCAAGCCAGCGCACCTGACCAGCGATGCCGAGTGGCAGGAGACGCTCGAGGTGAACCTCGGATCCGCGTTCGCCGCGGTGCGGGCGGGAACGCGGGCGATGACGAAGGAGGGCGGCTCCATCGTGCTGATGTCGTCCGCCGCTGCGCGCATCGGGCTCGCCAACCACGAGGCGATCGCCGCGGCGAAGGGGGGAGTGCAGGCGCTCGCGCTCTCCGCCGCCGCGTCGTACGCCCACCGGCGCATCCGCGTCAACGCGGTGGCGCCGGGGCTCGTGCGGACGCGCCTGTCCGAGCGGGTCACCGCAAGCGAGGCTGCGCTCAAGGCGTCCACCGCCATGCACCCGCTCGGCCGGATCGGCGAGCCGTCGGACGTGGCGTCGCTCATCGTGTGGCTCCTCGATCCCGCGAACGACTGGGTGACCGGGCAGGTCATCGGCGTCGACGGCGGGCTCGGCACGCTGCGCTCGAGGGGGTAGGCCATGCACACATCGACGGGGCATGACGTGGTCGTGGTGGGAGCGGGCATGGCTGGGCTCTCGTGCGCGCTTCGTCTGCAGGAGCGGGGACTGCGGCCGCTCGTCCTCGAGTCTTCGGACGGGCCGGGTGGGCGAGTGCGCACCGATGCGATGGACGGGTACCGGCTCGATCGCGGCTTCCAGGTGCTCCTCACCGCGTATCCCGAGGCGCGGCAGTGCTTCGACTACGAGGCGCTCCGCCTGCGGAGCTTTTCGCCGGGGGCCCTGGTCTTCGCCGACGGCCGGTTCCACCGCGTGACCGACCCTTGGCGCCGCCCCTTGCAGGCGGCGGCCACGCTGTTCTCGCCGGTGGGCTCGGTCGCGGAGAAACTGCGCGTCCTCGCGCTTCGCGACCGGGCGAGGCGGGGCTCGCTGGCCGAGCTTCGCGAGCGGCCGGCACGCACCACGCTGGAGCACCTGCGCGAAGCGGGGATCTCGGGGTCGCTCCTGGATCGGTTCTTCCGCCCGTTCCTGGGCGGCATCTTCCTCGAACGCGAACTCGTCACGTCGAGTCGCATGTTCGAGTTCGTGTTCCGCATGTTCGCCGAAGGGCCGGCCGCGCTTCCCGCGGGAGGCATGGGGAGTCTGGCCACAGCGCTCGCCGACCGACTCCCGCCCGATGCGGTGCGCTACGGGGCGCGCGTGGAAGCCGTGAACGACGGGGTGGTCACGCTCGCGGCCGGAGAGCGCGTGCACGCGCCGGTGACGGTGATCGCGGTGGAAGGCCCCGAGGCCGCGCGACTCATCGGCGATCCGCCCCCGCTCGCGGGACGGGGGGTGACCTGCCTCTACTTCGCGACCGATCGCGCGCCGCTACGAGAACCGATCCTGGTCCTCGACGGAGAGGGCTCGGGCCCCGTGAACAACCTGTGCGTACCGAGCGCGGTCGCGCCCGAGTACGCACCGGCAGGGAAGTCGCTCGTCTCGGCGAGCGTGCTCGGTCTGCCGGCCTCGAGCGACGAGGAGCTGGAACGGATGGTGCGCGTGCAACTCGGGTCTTGGTTCGGACGTGAGGTCGAGGGCTGGCGTCACCTGCGCACGTACCGGATCGCCCACGCACTCCCCGACCAGCGCCCCGAGTCGTTGGATCCGGTCGAACGTTCGGTGCGCGTGCGCCCAAATCTCTTCGTGTGCGGCGACTGCCGCGACTCGGGCTCACTGCAGGGAGCGCTCTCGAGCGGCCGGCGCGCAGCGGAGGCGGTGGCGGAGTCGCTCGCCCGCTGATCCACGCCCTGCTGCTCGGTCAGGCCACGGCGACGCGCTTTCATGATGGGGGCGATCGGGATC
>JBJTRI010000130.1:0-3761 GCA_046076045.1 bacterium | reverse complement strand
TCGTCGTGGTCTCGCTCGCCGAGCTCCCGCCGCAGACGCCCATCCAGAACCTCGCGACCTGGGAGTTGCCCGATGCCGCATGAGATCCTCCACGGAGCCGACATCCCGTCGCTGCTCGAGCGCGCGCGCACGATGCTCGGGGACGACGCGCGCGTACTCACGGTGCGCCGCGCCGCCTACGGCGGCTTCGAGATGGTGGCCGAGGAGGGGCGCGCCGCGCGTGGACCCCGCCTCGAGCCCATGCGTCCCGAGGGGCTCGAGCAGGCCCGGCGCGAGCGCCGCGGCCCGCGCGTGATCGCGCTCGTGGGGCCCACGGGTAGCGGCAAGACCACCACACTGGCCAAGCTCGCCAACCACGACGAGGTGTTCGGCCGCGACCGCGTGGGCTTCGTCTGCCTCGACACGTACCGTGTGGGCGCGGTCGAACAGGCGCGCGCCTACGCCGAGCTGTCGCGCCTGCCGCTCGAGGTCGCCTACGAACCGCGCGACCTCGCGCGCGTCATGCAGCGCCTGCGCGACCGCGACGTCGTGCTGGTGGACACCGCCGGACGCGCGCCGTCGCGCCCCGGAGATCTGCGCGAGACGCGCGAGCTGTTGCAGACGCTCGCGCCCGTCGAGGTGCATCTCACGCTGCCCGCGGGGCTCGATGCCCGTCGCGCCCGCGCGATCCTCGCCCAGCACCGCGTGCTCGGCGTGACGCACGTCGTCGCGACCAAGGTGGACGAGTTCCCGGGGGACACCGTCGTTCGCGCGCTCGCGACCGAGACCGGTCTGCCGATGCGCTGGATGACCACGGGGCAGGAGGTGCCCGCCGACCTCGCGTCGGCCGCCGCTGCGCTCCCGCAGGAGGTCATGTGAAGGACCAGGCTGCTGCGCTGCGCGATCGTCCGGTGCGGACGGAATTGCCGGAAGTCCCTGCCGAATCGCCCGCCCTGGTGGTGGGTGGGGGCAAGGGCGGGGTGGGCGTCTCGGTGCTCGCGACGCTGCTGGCGTCGGGGCTCGCGGCCTCGGGGCGCCGCGTGCTCCTCATGGACGCCAGCTTCAACCAGGGGAACCTGCACGTCCTGCTGGGCCACGCCCCGCGCCTCACGCTCGGATCGGTCGTCGCGGGCGACGCCGCGCCCGAGGAGATCGTCGTTCCCGTCTCGGACCGCCTGTGGTTGCTGCCGGCCGAGTCCGGTGCCGAGGACCTGCACCAGTTGACCGCCATGGACCGCGCCCGCCTGCACGTGCGGCTGGCCGCGCTCATGGACGACTACGACGTCACGGTGGTGGACGCCGGCACGGGCATCGAGAGCGTGCTGCGCTCGGTGCACGCGCGCGCCACGCGGGTGGTGGCGGTCGCCACGCCCGAGCCCGCCGCGCTCGCCGACACCTACGCGCTCATCAAGATCCTGTCGCTCGAGGCGCCGTCGGTGCCCGTGGACGTGGTCGTGAACCGCACCTTCGACGCGCACGAGGCCGAGGCCTCGTGGGCCCGCCTCGAGGGCGCTGCGGATCGCTTCCTCGGTCGCACGCTCGGCCGGCTCGGCGCCCTGCCCGAGGACACGGCCTTGGCACGCGCCGTGCGCAAGTCCGAGGGGCTGACCGCCCACCACGCGCTCGCGGCACCGCTCGTCGAGCGCCTCATCGCCTCGTTCCCCGAACCGCTCGCCGCGGGGAGGTCCCACTCGTGAGCCGTCTCAATGCAGTGCTGTGGCGGCAGTACCGCGAGGGGGGCGACCTCAAGGCGCGGGCTCAGCTGCTCGACAGTTACCTCGGGCTCGTGCACCACGCCGCGCACGAGTTGCGGCGTCACCGCCCGGGCGCACCCGACCTCGAGGACCTGGTCGGGGCCGGCACCGTGGGACTGGTGCAGGCGCTCGAGGGCTTCGATGCGAACCGCGGGCTGGCGTTCAGCACCTACGCCATGCCGCGTATCCGCGGCGCGATGCTCGACGAGATCCACGCCCAGGACTGGTCGCCGCGCACCATCCGCGTGCGTCGCCGACTGCTCGCGCAGACGCGTTCCGAGCTGCAGCAGACGCTGGGCGGCCCGCCCACGGAGGCGCAGGTCGCCGAGCGCATGGGTGTGGACATGCCGACGTACCACAAGTGGGTGGGCGAGAGCGAGGGGCGCAGCATGGTCGCGCTCGACCACGCACCGCGCGGGGTCGAGGACGAGGCGCTGCACGAGGTCATCCCCGACGACCGCGCCCCGGCGCCGGGCGACGAGCTCATGCAGGAGGAGCAGCTCGACCAGTTGCGCGAGGCGATCGGTGCGCTGCCGGGCAAGGACCGGCTCGTGCTGTCGCTGTACTACTTCGAGAACCTCACGTTGCGCGAGATCGGCGAGGTGCTGCACGTCTCCGAGTCGCGCGTCTCGCAGCTCCATGGGCGCGCCATCCAGCGACTGCGCGCTTCGATGCAGGACTGACGCATGCCGCGCCGGATGCTGTGGGGGACGGTGGCCGTGGTGGTGGCCCTGCTGCTGGTCGGCGGGCTGCTGCCGCATTCCACGTCCGCACCGGCACCGGTGGCCCACGGCACGGTGCGTGAGGCGGATCCGTCGCTCGCCTGGCTCGCGCCGCCGTCGTGGCCGTGGTTCGCGCTCCGTCACGCGCGCAGCGCGGTCCAGCCCGCAGCGCTCGCCCCGTCGTGGCCGTGGTTCGCGGTGCGGGGGTTGGGCCTCGGCCGTCCCACGTCGGCGCGTCCCGTGGTGACGCCGGTCGTGGTGCCGCTCGCAACCACCGCCGCTCCACTCGCGCTCGCGCGTCGTGTCGCGCTCGGGGGCACGGTAGCGTGGCTGGTGCTGGGGGCGGTCCTCGTCGCCCTGCTGGTGTTCGTGGGGCGCTCGCTCGCCCCGCGCCTCGTCGCGCTCCGTCGCCGCCGTCACGGGCTCGACGCCGCGCTGCGCGTGCTCACGCTCGCCGAGCGTGGCGTGGAGCAGCGTCGGATCGCGCGCGCCGCCGGCCTGCCGCGGGACGCCGTGCGGGCCATGCTGCACGCGCCCGACCACCGTCGCTGAGCCACCGTCCCGGGCCGCTCGGCCCGGTGTCGCGCTCGCCGGTGGACGCATGCCACCGCTCGTCTCGTGTCGGCCCCTCCCGGTGCGGGACCGATCCGGTGGTCCTCGTCCGGCAACCGCTGCCGAGCACCGGACGACCTTTCCGGTCCGACGCGCACTCCCGTCCCGCGACATCCTCGCACTCCGTCACGAGGCGTCGGTCGCGCGCGCGTGAGCCCTTCGCGTTCGACTTGAAGTGCATCCGCAACATGACTGGGGGCAACGGATTGCAGCGATGCCCTCGTGCGATGTCGCAGGGCTCCCGGTGAGAGCTTGCGAGTGCGGGGTCGGTGGCACACGGCTTGCGGTAGGGGTGTCGTGGGGGACCCCGTCATGTCGGCGGAACGTCCCGCAACCGGAGGACGGCATGCCGATCCCAGGCATCGTGAACACGGCGCGATCGCTCGGCTACTGGCTGCGCGCGCAGGAGGTGACGGCCAACAACCTGGCCAACGCCAACAGCGATGCGTTCAAGGTGGATCGCGTCACGTCGCGCCAGCTGGACGGCGCGCCGTTCCCGCAGGTCGTCATGCACACCGACCTGCGTCAGGGCACGTTCCGTTCGACCGGTCGGCCGCTCGACCTGGCGCTCGAGGGCGATGGCTTCCTCGTCGTCTCGACGCCGCAGGGTGAGCGCCTCACGCGCGGCGGTTCGCTGCAGCTCGATCCCGAGGGCCGGCTCACCGACTCGCACGGCGCGCCGGTGCTGGGTGAG
>JBJTRI010000129.1:0-3048 GCA_046076045.1 bacterium | reverse complement strand
ACGACCGCGGTCAGCTGTGCAGGGCGCGCCCCGCCACCGCGAGCGCGGCCTCCTTGACCGCCTCGGGCAGCGTCGGGTGGGCATGCACCGAGCGCGCCACATCCTCGGCGCTCGCGCCCATCTCCATGGCCACCACGAGCTCGGCGATGAGGTCGCTCGCACGCGGCCCCACCACGTGCGCCCCCACGATGCGGTCGGTCGCGGCGTCGGCGAGGACCTTCACCTGACCGTCCTTCTCCCCCATGGCCTTGGCCCGACCATTGGCGAGGAACGGGAACGTCCCGACCCGCACCTCGAGGCCGCGCGCCCGGGCGTCCTCCTCGGAAAGCCCGACCGAGGCCAGCTCGGGCCACGTGTACACGACGTTGGGGATGCAGTCGCGGTTGACGTGACCGGCGACACCGGCCATGCGCTCCACGCACGCGACCCCCTCCTCCTCGGCCTTGTGCGCCAGCATCGGGCCCGCCACCACATCGCCGATCGCGTACACGCCCTTCACGTTCGTCTCGAAGTGCGCGTCGGTCACGATGCGGTTGCGCTCGTCGAACGCCACACCCAGTTCGCGCGCCCCGAGCCCCTCGGTGTACGGCCGACGACCGACCGCCACCAGCAGGACGTCCGCGGTCTCCACCATCGCGTCGCCGCCCGCGGCGGGCGCGACCTCGACCTCGACCCCGTCGCCGACGACGCGCGCGGCGCGCGCCGAGACCCCGAACCGGAACACCATCCCCTGGCGCTCGAGGGCGCGCTGCAGCACCAGCGCGGTGCCCGCGTCCGCGCCCGGCACGATGCGATCGAGGTACTCGAGCACGGTGACCTCGGCCCCGAGCCGGCGCCACACCGAACCCAGTTCGAGCCCGATGGCCCCGGCTCCCACCACGAGCAGTCGCTTGGGCACCTCGGGCAGCGCGAGCGCGTCGGTGCTGTGCACGATGCGGCGCCCGTCGAACGAGATGCCCGGCAGCGAGGCGGGCTTGCTGCCGGTGGCGATGAGGATGCGCGTCGCGGCGAGGCGGCGCGGGGCCTCGCCGCCCGTGACCTCGACCTCACCGGCCGAGACGAGCCGGGCGGTGCCAGTGACGCGCTCGATGCGGTTCTTGCGGAACAGCCCCTCGACGCCGCGCGTGAGCTCGCGCACCACCTTGTCCTTGCGCGCCATCATGGCGGGCAGGTCGAGCGCCACACCCTCGACGCGCACGCCGTGGACCGCGAGACCGTGGCGGGCGTGCTCGAAGTGCTCGCTCGAGTCGAGCAGCGCCTTGCTGGGGATGCAGCCCACGTTGAGGCAGGTGCCCCCGAGCGTGGCATGCCGCTCCACGCACGCCACGCGCATCCCGAGCTGTGCCGCGCGGATCGCCGCGACGTATCCGCCGGGGCCGGCGCCGATCACCACCAGGTCGAACGTCTCCGTGGCCATCGTGCCCTCCTAGATGCGGAGCAGCATGCGCTCGGGGTCCTCGAGGCGCTCCTTCACGCGCACGAGGAACGTGACCGCCTGCTGACCGTCGATGATGCGGTGGTCGTACGAGAGCGCCACGTACATCATGGGGCGCGCCACGATGCGGTCGTCGTCAAGCACGACCGGGCGCTTCTCGATCTTGTGCATCCCGAGGATGCCGCTCTGCGGCGGGTTCAGGATGGGTGTCGAGAGCAGCGAGCCGAACACACCCCCGTTGGTGATGGTGAACGTGCCCCCCGACAACTCCTGCGGGGTGAGCTGACCGTCACGTGCACGCTGCGCCATGCGACCGATCTCGCGCTCGAGGCCGGCGAGGTCCATGCGATCGGCGTCGCGCACCACGGGTACCACGAGTCCGCGGCCGGTGCTGGCGGCGATGCCGAGGTGAACGCGGCGGTGGAAGACCATGTCGGTGCCGCGGATCTCGGCGTTCACCGCCGGCACGTCGGCGAGCGCGAGCACGCAGGCGCGCGCGAAGAAGCTCATGAACCCGAGCTTCACGCCGTGTTGCTTCTCGAACGCGTCCTTGTGGCGCGCACGCAGGTCCATGACCCGCGACATGTCGATCTCGTTGAATGTGGTGAGGATGGCGGCGGTGTGCTGCGCCTGCACGAGACGCTCGGCGATGCGCTGCCGGATGCGGTTCATGGGCACCACGGTGACGTCGTCGCCCTCGTCGGCCGATGGGCCGGGGGCCGGGGCCGAGGTGACGGGTGCGGGCTCAGGTGCGATGGGCGCGGGGGCGGCCACAGCCGGCGCGCGCAGCGCGTCGTCCTTGAGGATGCGCCCATGCGGCCCGGTGCCCAAGATGGCGGCCGGGTCGAGCCCACGCTCCTCGACCACGCGGCGCACCGCGGGCGAGAGCACGGGAGCAGGCGCAGGTGGGGCGGCGGCTGCGGCCGCGGCGGGCGCGGACGGCGCCGCAGCAGGCGTCGGAGCGGGTTCGGCGGCCGGCGCCACGGGCGTCGCCCCCGGCGCGATGCGACCCAGCACGTCGCCCACCTTCACCACGTCCCCGACCTTGTGCGTGTGCGTAAGCACCCCCGAGGCGTCGGCCACGATGTCCACCGTGGCCTTGTCGGTCTCGAGGCTCGCGATCGGTTCGTCGGCGCGCACACTCGCGCCGTCGGCCTTCAACCACTCCACCAGCGTCGCCTCGGAGATGGACTCCGCCAGGCGCGGGACCTTCACCTCGACCGTCACGAACGGGCCTCCCTGCGGATCTCGGCGTGCGTCACGAGCACGCCCTGCGGACCGGACGGCAGTGCGCTGCCGTCCCCGAGCGCCGCCTCGATGAGCGCGGCCTCCTGCTGCTGGTGCGTGGCGTAGAACCCGGTGGCCGGCGAGGCCGCGCTGCTACGCGCGACGAAGCGCAGCGAGAGCGCGGACGGCACCACCGCCTCGAAGCGGGGACGCAGCGCACGCCACGCCCCCATGTTGGCGGGCTCCTCCTGCACCCACACCACCTCGCGCGCCGCGGGGTAGGCCGCGAGCACGGCCGCGAGTTCGGTGGCCGGGAACGGGTACAACTGCTCCACACGCACGAGCGCGGTGTCGGTGAGGCCGCGGGCCTCACGCGCCTCGCGCAG
>JBJTRI010000128.1:0-5044 GCA_046076045.1 bacterium | reverse complement strand
CCCGCGGTCGCATCACCCGTGCGCAGCGGTCGGCTCGTACCGGTCGGCATCGCCGAGATCCTGGGCGCGCGGCGTGCGGGCGCACGCCCCGCGAGCGCGCCCGCGAGCGCGCCCGCGAGCGAGTCCGCGCTCGCGAGTGAGTCCACGCCCGCGACCGCGCCCACAGACGATTCCGTGTCCACGGCTGCCTCCCGGACCCACGCGAGCGAGGCAGCGCACCCGGTGCTCCAGGTGACCCCGCCCACCGATCGCCTCGACCATCCGGTCACGATCGAGCACGAGCCGGTGGGAGCGCACGACACGTTCGGCATCGCGCCGTTCACTCCGCGCGAACCCGCGCCGAGCGTGCCCGCGCCCGTCGTGCGACCGGAGCCCGAGGTCGCGAGCGTGCCGACGGTCGAGGAGTCGGTCGCCGAGCCCGATTCGGTGAGCGAGCCCGACCCGACGGCCGTGGCCTCGAGCGTCAAGGCCGCGGTGGTGATCGAGCCCGAGACGATGGTCGTGGAGTCGAGCGTCGAGCCCGAGGTGGTGAGCGAACCCGAGACGATCGAACCGGTCGTGTCGGCGAGCGTGACGGAGCCCGTCGCGATCGAGGAGTCGTCGGCGAGCGCGCAGGCGACCGTCGTCGATTCGGCCGCGACGCCCGCGCCCGAACCCGAGCCCGTCGTGGCCCCGCCCGCGCGCACCCGTCCGGTGTTGCGCACGGCCGAGGACGACGATCCGCCCGTGCGCACGCGTCCGCGCGTGGCGTCGTGGCCGGTGCCCGGCGAGGACCCCGACCTGCCCGAGACGCCGCTGTGGCGTCGTCCGTGGATGATCGCGGTGTTCGTGCTGGCGCTGTTCGGTGTGGGCTGGTTCGTCGGCCACTCGCAGGCGCCCAGCGACGAGGTGGACGCCACGCCCGTGTCGCGTGCGCTGCGCGCGATCGGTCTGGGCGGCGCACGCTTCCAGGTGCGCGTGGACAGCGACCCGCCCGGCGCGTGGATCGCCGTGGACGGTCGCGACCTCGCCCGGCGCACCCCGGCCACGGTCGAGCTCGCGCCCGGTCCGCACAGGCTCTCGCTGTCGCTGCCCGAGTTGGGCGCGCACGAGGTCACGGTGACGGGCAAGCGCGGCGAACGCCTCACGCTCGACGAGTCGCTGCACGGTTCGCTCGACGTGCTCGCGGTGGACGCCTCGATCCCCGTGCGCGTCTCGCTCGACGGTCAGGCGCAGGGTTTCCTGCCCGTGCACGTCGCCAAGCTACCGCCGGGGCTGCACACCCTGCAGTTCAGCGGTCCCAACATGCAGCCGTGGGCGCAGACCGTGAGCGTGCCCATCCGCCGCCTCAAGACGCTCGTCGCCCAGCCCATGATGACGTCCGCGACCGGCGTGCTCGAGGTGCAGGCCATGATGAACGACGACACCGGGGCCTCGCCCATGAAGGGCGTCAGCGTGTACGTGGACGGGGAGTTGCGCGGCACCACGCCGCTCAAGCTCGACCTGCCGCGTGGCCCGCACAGTCTGCACGCGGTCTGGCGCGGCGAGACCGCACCGGTCCAGGTCATCGACCTGCCGGGCGGCAACCGCCGCTTCGCGACGTTCCAGTTCGGGCTCGACAGCGACCTGCCCAGACTGCGTCTCATGGGCCGCTACGCAACGCTGCCCGCGGGCAAGGTCACCACGATCACCGCCGCGCTCGACGGACTCGAGGTGCGCGACCTGCGCGAGGCGTTCCTGCACGTGCGCGGCCCCGAGGGCCTGTGGCGCCGCATCCCCATGACGGTCACCGCGGGTGCGGGTGGGGTCATGCTCGCGACCGTGTTCCCCGCCGAGTTGCTCGACCCCAAGACGCGCACCGTCTGGTACCTGAGCGCCGCGACCCGACAGGGCGACGAGTTCCACACCGAGATGCAGCGTTCGGGACGCTGAGCATCGCGGGCGATCCGCTCGCCCCGCACCGACCCGGCCCCGTCCACGCCATGGACGGGGCCGTCGCTTTGGTGGACAGCTCCGGGAGGCATCGCCCGCGTGCGGCCCGCGCCCGCGCGCGGGTCGCGGTTGGCACGCGCATCGCATGAGGCGAGCACATGGGGGCGCGCACCGCGATCGTGCCGGCGTCGGCGTTCTGGCTCGGGCTCGTGCTGGCGGACGGGAGCGGCTCGGCGTTCGCATGGGGCTCGTTCGCGTGGGGTGCGCTCGTGTGGGGTGCGCTCGCGTGCGTGCTGCTCGCGCTCGTCGGGTTGGGGGCCACCGCGCGCGCGGGCGTGCGCGCGGTGCTCGTCGCGTGCGCATGCCTCGCGCTCGGCGCTGCGCGTGCGGCGGTGGACGGAGCGCACTGGCGAGCGATCGAGGCGGCGCGTCCGGTGCTGCCCGCGCTCGTGCGGCTCGAGGGTGTGGTGGACGAGCCGCCGCGGCGCGCGGGTGAGGTGCCGGTGGTGACGCTGTGCGTGCACGCTGCGAGCCCGCGCTGGCCGCGCGGCGCGCGCGTAACGCTGCGCCTGCCCGTCGGCTGCACGGCCGAGTGGGGGGACACGCTCGAGGTGCTGACGCTGCTCGCGGCCTTACCCGCGCGCACCGTGCCCGGTGGTCCCGACGCGCGCGCGGCCGGCCGTGCGCAGGCGCGTTCGGCGAGTGGGCGGGCGCTCGTGGTGCGGGTGCGCCCGGCGCGTGGCGGCGCGTGGGGGGAGCGGCTCGCGATGCGCGCGCGCCGCGCCCTCGAGGGTGGACTGGCCGGGCTCACGCCCGCGACGCGCGCGCTCGCCGAACCGCTGCTGTTCGGCGACCGCGGCGGCATGGACCCCGACACCGACGCGACGCTGCGGGCCTCGGGGCTCGTGCACCTGCTCGCGCTCTCGGGGTTGCACGTCACGTGGTTGGCGGGTGCGGTGCGCGTGGTGGCGTCGTGGACGGGCGCCGGGCTCGCGGCTCGCACATGGGCGGGCGCGCTCGCCGCGGCCGCCTACCTGGTCCTCGCCGGTCCCATCCCGTCACTCGCGCGCGCGGTCGCGGCCGAGGCGGTCATGGCGCTCGCCCTCGCACGCGGGCGACCACTCGACGCCATGCAGGCGCTCGCGCTCGCGGCGTTCGCGCTGCTCGCGTGGCGGCCCGCGTGGGCCGGCGACCTCGGGTTCCAACTCTCGTGCGCGGCCACCGCGGGGTTGGTGGCGGTCGGCGGACCGCTCGCCAACTGGGCCGTGGGATGGCGCGGACGGGGTGGGGGCGGGCGCTTCTCACGAGTCGTGCGTGCGGTCGTGGGGCGCTTGCTCGAGTGGACCGCCCCGACGCTCGGGGCGCAGTGCGTGGCGCTGCCCCTGCTGCTCGCGCGCTTCCACGCGCTGCCCTGGACCTCGCTCGCGGGCAACCTCGTGGCGGTGCCGCTCTCCGAGGGGCTGCTCGCCGCGGCCTCGATCGGGGCGGCGTGCGAGGCCGTGCTGCCCGGTTCCGGGCGCGTCTGGCTCTCGGCCGCCGAGGGCACCGGCGGGGCGCTGCGCGCGCTCACGGCCGCGCTCGGTGGGTTCCCGGGGGCGCTGCTTCCTGCGGGGCACTCGCCGCTGCCGGTCGCCCTCGCGACGATCGCCGCGGTGTGCGCGTGCGCCTGTGCGGGACCGCCACGCGCACTCGACGATCGCGGTCGCGTGGGTCCCGTGCGGCGCATGGGACGCGTGGTCGCGCTCACCGCCTCGCTCGCGGTGCTGGTGCACGTGCTGGTCGCGCCGCCGTTGCGACCACCGCGCGGGACCTGGTGGTTCGTGGCGCTCGACGTGGGGCAGGGTGATGCGCTCGCGATCGCCGGCGACGACGGGTGGTGGTTGGTGGACGCGGGGCCGCGGAGCGCGCGCCGCGATGCGGGCGAGTGGGTGGTGCTGCCGTTCCTGCGCTGGGCGGGCGTGCGCCGGCTCGAGGGCGTGGTGCTCACGCACGACGACGGGGACCACACCGGGGGTGCGCTCGCGGTGCGGCGCGGCGTCCCGGTGCGGCGCTGGTACGCCGCGGTCCCGAGGCCCGCCGTGCCCGGTCCGTCCGAGCGGTTCGAGGCGCAAGGGCTCGCACGTGGGGACTCGCTCGCGCTCGCCCCGGGCGCGCGCGTGTTGTGGCCACCCGCACCGGGTGGGGACAGCGGGGCACTCGCGGACCGAGGCGACAACGCCGCCTCGCTGGTGCTCGAACTCGGTACGGGGGCGGGGCGCGCACTGCTCGTGGCCGACGCCGACAGCCTGGTCGAGGAGGCGATCGCGGTGCGCCCGGGCGTCGCGCTGCTCAAGGCCGGGCACCACGGGTCCGCGTCCTCGAGCGGCGCACGCTTCGTGGCGCGACTCCGGGCGGCGACCGCGGTCGTCTCGTGCGGGGCGCACAACCCGTACGGCCATCCCGACCCGCGCGTGTCGGCGCGCCTCGCTGGGGCCGGCACGGCCGTCGCGCGCACCGATCGCGAGGGCACGCTGTGGTGGGAGTGCGACACCCGCGGGGCGCGCCGAATCATGTGCCGCTAGTGTGCCCGCTAGTCATGACATCGACGCGAGAAAATAGTAAGCTAAGATGGTCGCAAGCCATAGAAAATGCTAGTGGGGCGTCAATTAACTGCATGGACGCAAGAATGAAAGCCATTACAGGCTGGGCGTGCTTTGCGATTCTCTCGTTCGCCGTTGCGGGTTCCTCATGGGCTGGTGCGCAGCGCTATACCCATCCGCGATTCAAGGAATTCGCAAGCGAGCATAAGCTCATCGCCATCTTGCCGTTCAAGGTTAAGATCGACACGAAGCGCCTTAAGAATGTCTCGCTAGAGATGATCCAGAAGGATGAGAGCGACGAAGGGTTGATGTTCCAAAAGCAGCTTTACATCCGCCTTCTTCAAAAGTCCGAGGCTGAGAAATACACTATTGCATTTCAGGATGCGGACCAGACGAACGCACTCCTGCAGCGAGCGGGAATCGACCTCGACAGCCTTTCCTTCTACCCCAAGGACGAGATCGCCAAGGTTCTTGGGGTCGATGCAATCCTGTCAGGCAATGTCAACCAATCGCAGCCAACATCGGGTGGCATGGCGTTGGCGCAAACGCTCCTG
>JBJTRI010000127.1:0-13394 GCA_046076045.1 bacterium | reverse complement strand
CCTCGCCGAGGTCCTCGACCAGGGCCGCGAGCGTGATCTGCAGCGCGGTGACCGGGCTGGCCAGGTCGTGCAGGAAGGTGCGCTCGGGATCGGACGACATGGCGGGCCTCGAACCGGGACGGGGGGATGACGGCGCGGACCACGCCAGTATAGGACCGCACGCCCGACCGCTCAACGGGGCCGCGCACGGACTCGACGCCAGGCGCGCGCGAGCGGCGGCGCCCTGCGGTTCGCACGAGGGCCGCGCACGTACCTCCCCTCCCACCCTCCTCATGCACGAGGACCCGGTGGGCGCGTTGCCCACCGGGTCCCGTGACGTTCCGCGTGCCGCGTCAGACGCTGCGCGCGAGCAGCTTGGCGTGGTCGGTCCGCTCCCACGCGAAGTCCGAGCGGCCGAAGTGCCCGTAGGCCGCCGTCTTGCGGTAGATGGGCCGACGCAGCTTGAGCGACTCGATGATGCCCTTCGGCGTGAGGTCGAAGTGCTTGCGGACCAGCGAGGTGAGCCGGTCGTCGCTGACCTTCCCCGTGCCGAACGTGTCCACCATGATGCTCACCGGCTCGGCGACGCCGATCGCGTAGGCCACCTGCACCTCGCAGCGCTCGCACAGCCCCGAGGCGACGAGGTTCTTGGCCACGTGGCGCGCCGCGTAGCACGCCGAACGGTCGACCTTGCTCGGGTCCTTGCCCGAGAACGCGCCGCCGCCGTGACGCCCCATGCCGCCGTAGGTGTCCACGATGATCTTGCGCCCGGTCAGGCCGCAGTCGCCCATCGGGCCGCCGATCACGAACTTGCCGGTCGGGTTGACGTGCACCTTCACCGGCTTGCCGGTGAGCAGGCGCTTGGGCAGCAGCGGCATGATGACGTGCTTGAGCATGTCGGCCTTGATGCGCTTGGCGGTCACGGTGTCGGCGTGCTGCGTGCTCACCACGACCGTGTCGATGCGCACCGGGCGCGACCCCTCGTACTCCACCGTCACCTGCGTCTTGCCGTCGGGGCGCAGGTAGTCCACGAGACCGGCCTTGCGCACCTTCGAGAGGCGCAGCGCGAGCTTGTGCGCCAGCATGATGGGCAGCGGCATGAGCTCGGGCGTCTCGTTGCAGGCGTAGCCGAACATGAGGCCCTGGTCGCCGGCGCCGCCGGTGTCCACGCCCATCGCGATGTCGGGCGACTGGCGGTCGATGGTGGTCACGACCGCGCAGGTCTTGCAGTCGAAGCCGTAGGTCGCGTCGTCGTAGCCGATGTCGCGGATGACCTCGCGCACGAGCTGCGGGATCTCGACGTACGCCTTGGTCGTGATCTCGCCCGCCACGACGGCGAGGCCGGTGGTCACCATGGTCTCGCACGCGACGCGGCTGGCGCGGTCCTGCGCGAGCATGGCGTCGAGCACGGCGTCCGAGATCTGGTCCGCGATCTTGTCCGGGTGGCCTTCGGTGACGGACTCCGAGGTGAACAGGTGACGCGCGGCCATGTCCTCTCCTGGTCTGGGCGGCCGTGCACGCGCACGGACCGCGGGGGAACCGTCAGCGGGCGCTCGCGCGCTCCGACAGACGACGCTTGAACTCGTTGATGCTCGCGATGTCGGTGGGGTCGGCCCCGCCGAGCAGCGCGAGATAGACGCTCAGATGGTCTCCGTACTGCACCAGCGACGCGAGCCGTGCGAGACGGCTCCCGCCCACGGAGCGGACGGTGTGCACCTCCGCCCCGCGCCGCTCGGCGTACTCCGCGGTGAGGTCGAGCCGGGTGGTCACCTCGGGCGCGTCCTCGACGTCCCGCAGCAGCACCACCACGATGCGCCGCTCGGCCGGCTCGCTGCCCTGCCAGCCCACGATCTCGTTGTGGTTGTGCTCCGGGACCACCGCGGAATGGGCGAGCACCTTAGCATTTTCGTTGAGTTGGTGCCTCCAGCGGGTGGCCACCGCGGCCACCGGTCCGGGCCCCGAGTACACGAACAGGGGCCGGCCCGCCACGGCGCGCGCCAGGCGCTTCACCGGGTTCGCCGACTCGGGCACCGCGGAGCCCCACTCGCCACGACGCTCGCGCAGCACCGCCGTGGCCTCGCGCCACGCGGGCACCGGGTCGGGCGCCCAGCCCAGCCCCGCGACCAGCGTGGTGAGCGGCACCCAGCCGTGGAACAGGGCCGCGCGCGGCGGCATCCCCCCCGGCAGTCGGTGCAGCACCCAACCGTGCTCGGCGGCCATGCCCGCGAGCGCACCGCCGCTCGCCATGGCGACGGCGGGCACGCCGCGCTCGGCGGTCGCGCGCGCGAGCGCCAGCGTCTCCTCGGTGTTGCCGCTGTTGCTGCTCAGCACCGCGAGCGCGTCGCGGCCCACGCAGGCCGGCCAGCGGTAGTCGCGTACGACGAGCAGCGGGCGCGGTGCGGTGTCGGCGAACGCAGCCGCGGTGAGCTCGCCCGCGATCGCCGAGCCGCCCATGCCGCCCAGCGCGAGCAGGCTGGGCGAGGCGACCGGCGAGCGCCACGGGGTCTCGGCCACGCGCGCGAGCGCCTGCTCGACGTGGTCGGGCAGTGCGTCCACCAGCCCCGCCATGTCGCGCGGGTCGCGGTCGCCGTACGGGGGTTCGAGTGCGGGGGCGCTCATGCCGGCTCCGGGTTCGGTGCGCCGTGGGCGCCACCGTTGTTCTCGAGGGCGAGGTAGCCGGGTAGCAGCGCGTCCACGCGCTCGCGCACCAGCACGCGCACCGGCCCCGCGGAATCGCAGCGCACGGCCTGTTCGGCGATGGCGCGCGCGTCGGCCAGACGCACCGCCCGCACCGCGGCCTTGACGCGCGGCAGGTCGTAGCAACTCATCGAGAGCTCGTCCACGCCGAGCCCGAGCAGCAGCACGGCGGTGTGCGGGTCGCCGGCCATCTCGCCGCACACCCCCACCCAACGGCCCGCGGCGTGCGCGGCGCGCACGGTGTGCTCGATGCTGCGCAGCACCGCCGGGTCGAGCGGCTCGTAGAGCCCCGCGAGCCGCTCGTTGTCGCGGTCCATGGCGAGCGTGTACTGCACGAGGTCGTTGGAGCCGATCGAGAAGAACGCGGCGTGGCGCGCGAGCGCGTCGGCCATCCAGACCGCACTCGGGGTCTCGATCATGATGCCGACCTCGACGCCCGGGTCGTGGGCCACGTCCTCGCGCGCCAGGTCGGCGCGCACCTCGGCGCACAACTCGAGCGAGCGCAGCAGCTCGTCCACGCTCGAGACCATGGGGAACATCATGCGCACCCGGCCCGGCGCGTGGGCGGCCGCGCGGTAGAGCGCGCGGATCTGGGTGCGGAACATGTCGGGGCTGGCGAGCGCCAGCCGGATGCCGCGCAGCCCGAGGAACGGGTTGGTCTCGTGCGTCACGCCGAGGTACGACGCGACCTTGTCACCACCCAGGTCCATGGTGCGGAAGATCACGGGCCGCCCCGCCATGCGCTCGATGACGCCGCGATAGGTGCGGTACTGCTCGTCCTCGGTCGGCTTCTCGAACCGGTTCAGGTAGAAGAACTCGGTGCGGAACAGCCCGATGCCGTCGGCGCCCGACTCGAGTGCCAGCGGCGCGTCGCCCGGCAACTCGAGGTTGGCACCGAGGTCGATGCGGCGGCCGTCGAGCGTCACCGCAGGCTCGCTGCGCATGGCCTCGAGCGCGCTCGACTGCGCGCGCAGGCGCTCGCGCCGCGACTCGTAGTGGGCGGTGCGGGCGGCGTCGGGGTCGGGCTCGACCACGCCCCGGAACCCGTCCACCGCGGCGCGCGAACCGGCCGGCATGGCCTGCAGCGCACCCTTCACGCTCACCACCGCGGGGATGCCGCGCCCGCGCGCCACGATCGCGCCGTGCGAGGTGCGGCCACCGACCTCGAGCACGAACGCCAGCACGCGCCCGCGCGGCAACTGCGCGACCTCGCTGGGTCCGAGGTCGTGCGCCACCACCACCGCGGGTTCGTCGAGTTGCAGCAGCACGCGCCGGTCGGCGCCGAGCAGGTGCCGCAGCACGCGCCGCTCGCAGTCGAGGATGTCGGCGCGGCGCTCGCGCAGGTACTCGTCGTCCACCTTCTCGAACCGCGCCGCGACCATCGCCATGACGCCCTGGAACACCCACGCCGCGTTGCGGCCCGCGCGCACGCCGCGCTCGACCGCCGCGATCATCTCGGGGTCGTCGAGCAGCATGAGGTGCGCGTCGTAGATCGCGGCCTCCTGCTCGCCCAGTTCGGCCGCGATCGAGTCGCGGATGCTGGCGAGCTCGCCGCGCGACTCCTCGAGCGCGAGCCGGAACGCCGCGAGCTCGGCGTCCTGGTCGGCGGGCGCGACCTCGGTCTCGCGCACGGACAGCACCTCGGGCTCGATGCGCAGCACGGGCCCGATCGCGATCCCCGGCGAGGCGGCGATGCCGTCCAACCTCACGGCTCTCCCCCGAACTTGCCGTCCACGAGGTCGCGCAGGGCCTCGATGGCCGCGCTCTCGTCGTCCCCGGTGGCGCGCACGGTGATGGTGGAGCCCTCCTCGGCCGCCAACATCATCACGCCCATGATGCTCTTCCCGTTCACCTCGAGGTCGTCCCGCGACACGAACACCTCGGACTTGAACCTCGACGACGTCTTGACGAACAAGGCGCAAGCGCGGGCATGCAGCCCGAGCTGGTTCCGGATGAGCAACTGGATCTCCGCCACACCGTCCTCCGAAGGTCTAACCGTTGGACCGCAGGGCCAGGAACAGCCCCACGAGACCGATGACGAGCGCCCACCGCGTGGGCGAGGGCCGCGCGCGCGAGGCGGTCACCAGCCCCAGCCCCAGGCCCGCGGCGAGCGCGAACTGTACCCCGATTGGCCGGGGCTCGCCCGCCGGGGCGAGCGACCACGCGAACGCCACGCCGAGCAGGGCGCAGCCCGCGACCCCGAGCCAGCGCACCGCCCGCTCGAGCCGGTCGCGCAGCCCGCCCGAGAGCACGGCCGGGCCGGCCTCGTAGCCCCAGCCCACGCCGAGGTGGCGGATCGCCAGGTGCGGCACGGCGTACACCAGCCACAGCGCGAGCGCCCCGGCCCCGGGTTCGGGCCGCGCCATGGCCACCAGCACGCCGAGCGTGGCGGCCAGGGGGCGCAGCGTGAGCCAGAACAGCCGGTCGCCGAGGGCGGCCAGCGTGGAGCCGAGCGCGGCCTTGAGCCGCGGCATCGAGGCCGGGTCGCCCTGGCCCGCGGCCAGGTCCTCCTCGACGCGCGCGGCCGCGCCGAGCGCGACCGAGGCCAGCGACGGCTGCGTGTTGAAGTACGCGGTGTGCTCGGCCAGACGCGCGAGCCGCTCCTCGCGCCGCGGGTAGAGGCGGCGCAGCACGGGCTCGAACGCATAGGCCCACCCGATCCCCTGCTGGCGCTCGAAGTTCCAGACCGCCTGCAGCAGGTGGGCGCGCATCGCGACGGCGCGACGGACGCGCTGGGGCAGGCCGCTCACGGCGCCCCCGCCACGATGACGAGCCACGCGCCCACGAGCGCGATGGCGAAGACGCCCGCGCGCTCGAGACGGCGCTGCACGAACGCGTGCAGCAACTGCGCGAACCCGAAGCCCAGCCAGATCGGCTGCAGCAGCGTCCACGCCTGCGCGAGCCGCAGCGACTCACGTCCGACCCACACCGTGCCCAGATGCGCGGCGGCCAGCGCCACGCCGGTGAGGGCCAGCCCCAAGCCGAAGGCGAGCGCGATGGCCGCGAGGTTGGCGCGCCCGAGCGCACCCTCGCGCCCGGCGCGGACCTCGGCCTCGCACCAGCGCGCGAGCCCCTCGTTCCAGCGGCGCTGACGACGCACGATGGGGTCGCCGACGATCGCGGTCGCGAGCCCGGCGAGCACACCGACCAGCGACGCCGCCTGACGCACGTGCTCGAACGGGGCCTGCGCGGCGAGCGTGAGCGCGACCCCCGCGCCGACCACACCGCCCACCGCGTAGTCCTCGGGGACGCGCGCGCCCACCGGCAGCGTGCTCGCGGCGAGGATCTGCAGCACGGTGCCCACCGCCACGGCGGTCGGCCAGTCGCCATACAGCAGCCCGAGCACGGTCGCGGTCACGAGCGGCTGCGAGGCGAGCGTCTGTGCGACCGGCGTCGCCTCGACGGCCGCCAGCCCACCCACGAGCAGGGTGCCGAGCAGTTCGGGCTTCACGGTGCGGTCGTGGGGTCGAGCGCCGCGAGCGTCTGCGGGCGCGTGGACGGGACGTCCTGCACCACGAGCGTGGCCCCCGCCGCGGTCAGTGCGCGCGCCTCGGCGCGGTCGGCGGCATCGAGGTACACGTAGTCGTTCACCTTGTCCTTGCCCGGCGCGTAGTGCAGCCCGCCCACGTTCCAGTCGCCCGGGGCGGCCCCCGCCTCGACGAGGCGACGGGCGGTGGCGAGGTCGCGCACGAGCAGGAACGCGGCCCCGGCGGCGGCGGCCTCGGCGGCGTGCGCGGCCGCGGCTTCGGCCACGGTGGTGACGCGCACCTCGATCCCGGGCGCGGCCTCGCGGAACAGGTCGCGCTCCCACGGCGTCGCGGCCACGCCGTCGTCCACCACCCAGATGCGGGCGGGGGCCAGACGGCTGCCCCACGCGATGAGCACCTGACCGTGGATGAGGCGATCGTCGATGCGCTGCAGCACCCAGCTCATGCGGGCTCGCAGCGCTGCACGCGGATGCTGTCGCGACCCTTCTGCTGCAGGCGCTCGGCGAGTTCGGCCGCGCCCATGCGCTCGCGATTGTGCAGGTAGTCGAGCAGCAGCGGCAGGTTCACGCCGGTCACGATCAGCACGTCGCCGCAGCGGCGCGCGGCGGCCGCGCCCGAGGTGTGGCACGAGCCGCCCCAGAAGTCGGTGAACAGCAAGCCCCCGTGCGGCCAGTCGCGCACGCGCTCCTCGATCGCGAGTTGCAGGTCGGCGCGCGACAGGCCCTCGTTCGAGAGCAGCGTCACGTCCTCGACCGCACCGGCCACCTTCTCGGCGGCGCGGACCAACGCCTGCGCGAGGTCGGCGTGCATGACGACGAGCGCCGGGACGCGCACCGAACCCTGCTCGGACGCGCTCACTCGGTGTCCTCGCGCACCCACGCCTTGGCCGCGCTCTTGCGCTTCATGACCTCGAGCATGTGCTGGTTGAGGCGCTCGGCCGGCGAGAAGCCACCGTACACCTTGACGAGGTAGTTGAGCGCGATGACCTCGGCGATCACGGTGATGTTCTTGCCGGGCGTGATGGGCACCTGTACGAGCGGCACCTCGACCCCGAGGATGCTGGTCCTCTTCTCGTCCAGCCCCACGCGCTCGTAGTCGTCGTTGTCGGACCACTCGCGCAGGTTGACCTCGACCTCGACGCGCTTCTGCAGGCGGATCGAGCGGATCCCGAACACGGTCTGGATGTCGATGATGCCGAGCCCCCGGATCTCCATGTGGTGCCGCAGGAGCTGGTTGCCCGTACCGATGAGCAGGTCGCCGTGGCGGCGGGTGATGGTGACCACGTCGTCGGCCACCAGCCGGTGGCCACGCTCCACGAGGTCGAGCGCGGTCTCGGACTTGCCGATCGCGCTGCGCCCCGTGAACAGCAGCCCGCAACCGTACACGTCCACGAGCGAGCCGTGCACGTTGGTGGTCGGCGCGAACATGTGGTCGAGGTAGGCCGTGAGCGAGTGGATGAACGGCGTCGTGCTGAGCGGCGTGCGCAGCAGCGGCACCTCGCACTCGCTCGCGCGCTTCACCAGGTACGGCGGCACCTCGAGCCCCTTGCAGACCACGATGAGTGGCATCGTGAACTGGAACAGGCGGTCGATGGCGGCGCGCACGTCGGCCGGGGACAGCGTGGCGAGGTAGGTGAGCTCGGTCTGCGCGAGGATCTGGATGCGCTCGGGCAGGAAGTTCTCGACGAAGCCCATCAGCGCCATGCCCGGGCGATTGATGTCGCTCACGAGGATCTCGCAACGCGACGCCAGCGACTCCGACAGCAGCTCGAGCTGCAGGTCCTCGCGCTGGTCCTCGAACAACCGGGCGATGCTGAGGGACTTCACGGGGTCACTCCCCTTCCGTGGGCGCGGCCGGTTCGCCGCGGCCTTCGCGGCGCGGACCGTTCACGCGCTTGTCCTTGCTGCGACGCACGGCCTCCTCGAGGCGATCGGCGGCGAGTTCCAGCGCCGCGCCGGGCTCGAGGTGCGACTCCGTGATGACGGTGTCGTGATGGTGCGCGTGCAGCGTGAGCTCGACCGTGTGCAGCTTGCGCTCGTGCGACACGATGACGCGGATCTCGTGGATGCCCGCATCGTACTTGGCCAGCTTCTCGAGGCGGGTCTGGGCGAAGGCGCGCAACTCGGGACCGATCTCGCACTGCCGGGCGGTGACGTTGATCTGCACGGGTCTCTCCCACGCGCCGCACGCGGGCGGCACGCTCGGGGTCGGGGGTCAGGCCACGCGGCGACGGAGCCGCGCGGGCAGGATCTGCAGCTGTTCGCGGTACTTGGCCACGGTGCGACGGGCGATCTGGAGCCCCTTCTCGTGCAGCAGTTCGGCGATGCGCTGGTCCGAGAGCGGGTCCGTCTTGTCCTCCTCGTCGATCAGCCCCTTGATGATGTCCTTCGCGGTGCGCGCCGAGACGTCCTCGCCGTCGTCGGTGGCGAGGCCGCTCGAGAAGAAGAACTTGAGCTCGAACACACCGCGCGGGGTCTGCACGTACTTGCCACTGCACACACGGCTCACGGTGGACTCGTGCATGTCGATCTGGCGCGCCACGGCCGCCAGCGTGAGCGGACGCAGGAACGCGATGCCGCGGTCGAAGAACTCGCGCTGCTCGCGCACGATGCAGTTCATGACCTTGATCATGGTGCGGCGGCGCTGCTCGATGGTCTGGATGAGCCACTTCGCGGAGGCGAGCTTGCCCTGGATGTAGTCGCGGGTCTCCTTCTGCTCGGCGGTCGCCTCGGAGCGCTTCCTGGCCGAGGCCATGACGCTCTCGTAGGCCGACGAGATGCGCAGACGGGGCACGTTGCGGTCGTTCAGCATGACCACGTACTCCTCGTCCACACGCTCCACGAGCAGGTCGGGCGTGACGTACTTGGGGTCCTCGGCCGAGACCGCGGTGCCGGGGCGCGGGTTGAGCGTCGCGATGGAGTCGGCCGCGGCCTGCACCTCCTGCACGGTCACCTTGAGCGCGCGCGCGATGTCGGGGAAGCGCCGGTTCACGAGGTGGTCGAACGTGTCGTGGATCATGCGCCACGCCAGCGTGTCGCGGTCGCCACGCGCCTCGAGCTGGATGAGCAGGCACTCGCGCAGGTCGCGCGCACCCACGCCGGCCGGCTCGAGCGCCTGCACCACGCGCAGGACCTTCTCGATGTCGTCGGCGGGCACCCCCAGCGACTCGACGATCTCCTCCATGGGCGTCACGACCCAGCCGCGATCGTCGAGCGAACCCACGAGGAACTCGGCGACGCGCATGGTGTCCCCGGGCAGGTTGAGGAAGTGCAGCTGCTCGATGAGGCTCTCGGCGAGCGTGGTGCGCGTGACCGGGACCTTCTCGAGGAACTCCTCGCTCGTCTCGCTCGCCGGCGTGTAGGTGCGGTCGAGCGCGCCGTCCCCGAGGTACTCGGTCCAGTCGATCGGGTCCTCCTCGGCGGGGTCCTCGGCCTCCTGGTTGTTCTGCTCCTCGGGCGAGTCCTCGCGCTCGATGTCCTCCTGCTCCGTGACCTCGTCCACCTCCTCGAGCAGCGGGTTCTGCAGCACCTCCTGCTTGAGGATCTGCTGCAGCTCGAGCGTGGGCACCTGCAGCAGCTTGAGCGCCTGCTGCAGCCGCGGCGTCATGATGAGCTTCTGCGTCTGGGACAGGTGGAGCGAGTGCTTCATTTCCATGTCATCGGCCCCTAGAGGGTGAATCCTTCGCCCAGGTAGTACTGGCGGGCCAGCGGGTTCTCGGCCAATTCCTGTGGCGAACCCGAGAGCTGGATGCGTCCGTCGAACATGATGTACGAGCGGTCCGTCGTGTTCAGCGTCACGCGCACGTTGTGGTCGGTGATGAGCAGGCCCAGCCCGCGTGCGCGCAGGCGGCCGATGATCTCCTGGATCTCCTCGACCGCGATCGGGTCGATGCCCACGAACGGCTCGTCGAGTAGCAGGAACTTGGGGCTGCGCGAGAGCGCGCGGGTGATCTCGACGCGCCGCCGCTCGCCGCCCGACAGCTTGTGCGCGTGGCGGTCGGCGAGGTGCGTGAGGTTGAGGTCGGCGAGCAGCTCCGCGAGACGCTCCTCGCGCTGGGCGCGCGTCATGGGCATGGTCTCGAGCACCGCGAGCACGTTCTCGCGCACCGTGAGGCGGCGGAAGATGCTGGGGTCCTGCGCGAGGTAGCCCAGACCGAGCCGCGCGCGGCGGTAGACCGGCTCGTGCGTGAGGTCGTGCCCGTCGAGCCGGATCGCACCCGCGTTGGGGCGCAGCAGCCCGACGATCATGTGGAACGTGGTGCTCTTGCCGGCGCCGTTGGGGCCGAGCAGGCCCACGACCTCACCGCGGCGCACCTGCAGCGAGACGCCCTTCACGACCTGCCACTTGCCGTAGTAGCGGATGAGGCCCTCGGCGACCAGCCCCTCGGTCGCGCGGTCGTCGGGCACCGACGGGTCCCCCACGGGCAGCACGGCGCTCATCGCGGCGACCCCGTGCCGGGCGCGATCGAACGCGTCGCGCTGGGCAGCACGGTGGCGCGCACGCGCTGACGGAACTCGAAGTGCTGCAGGTTGGGGTCGCTCTCGAAGCCGATGCCCTCGAGCACCGAGCCCTCCTTCTCGACCCGCACCAGCGAGTCCGAGAGGATGCGGCCGGTCGAGTTGGCGAACCGGATCTCCTGCGTGCTCATGCGCCAGCCCTCGACGGTCTGCAGCACCACGTTGCCGCGGGCGACCATGTCGCGCGTGCGCTGGAACAGCTCGCCCTCGCGCGCCACCAGCTCCGAGCTGCGCGCGCCGTGCTCGTCGAAGAACAGGATGCGGACCGTGCGCGCGCTCACGAGGTCGCGCGCCTGCCAGGTCGAGGCCTGCTTGGCGAACAGCGTCCACTGGGCGCGCCCGGAGTCGGTCTCGGTGACCGTGAAGTCCTCGACCTGACTGTCCGGCAACTCCACGGCCGCCCCGGTGGCCGAACGCTGGGTCGGGCCCGAGCAGCCGAAGGCCAACCCGGCCACGGCGAGGGCCGCGATCACGAGCGACAGGCGACGGGACGGGGACGGGGGCGCTGCGGAGGCCATGAATGGGTTCCGGTCAGGGGATGGGCCGCTCGACGCCTGCACGCTAGCAAGCGTTCCGGGGGTGTTCAAGCAGGCTCTGTGCCATCACGGGACTGTTCGTTCCCGCATGGGGTTATCGGCCGCCCCCCGCGCGGACTTGCGCCCGGACCGGCGCTCGGCCGACGGCCCCGCCCGCCCCCCGACGCCACGGCCCTCGCGACCGACGGCCCGCCGTCCGCCCCCCGACGCCACAGCCCACGCGACCGACGGCCCGCCGTCCGCCCCCCGACGCCACAGCCCACGCCACCGACGGCCCGCCGTCCGCCCCCCGACGCCACAGCCCACGCGACCGACGGCCCGCCGTCCGCCCACGAGGTGCGGCGCGCGGTGTCGGCCGGGGACCGGCCATGCGCCCTCGCGCGGCCGCTCGCGCTGGCGGCCGCGGGCCGCCCCTTCGCAGCCGCGCGGCGGCGCACCATGCGACCGAAGCCCACCCGCTCGCGGCCGCAGCGCTCTGCTAGATTCGGCGCCATGCGAACCCATGCGCTGGTGCCCGCCCTCGTCCTGCTGCTCGCCGCCCACCCGGTCACGGCCGCGCCCGCCGCGGCCCCCGCCCCGCCCGCCTCGGCGCGCGCCTACGCGAGCGATGCGTGGAAGCCCGCGGTGCCGTTCGTAGAGGACGACTTCGACGCCGCACTCGCGCTCGCCCGGCGGCGCAACGTCCCGCTCGTGATCGAAGGCTGGGCACCGTGGTGCCACACCTGCCGCTCGATGCGCGCGTTCGTTTGGACCGACCCCGCGCTGCGCGTACAGGCCGATCGCTTCGTGTGGCTGAGCCTCGACATGGAGCGCGCGGTCAACGCTCCGGCACGCAAGCGCCTCGGCATCTCCGCCTTCCCCACCCTGTACGTGGTGGACCCCAAGGACGGCAGCGTGGCGCTGCGCTGGCTCGGGAGCGCGACCGTGCCGCAACTGCTGCGCCTGCTCGACGACGGCCAGCTCGCGGTGAAGGGCGGCGCACGCGGCCCCGCGCTCGAGGCGCTGGTCGCGGCCGACCGCGCCTACGGCGCCGAACGCTACGACGAGGCGTGCCGCGGCTATCGTCGCGTCCTGTTCCTTGGCGGCCCGCAGTGGCCGGGCTACTCGCGTGCGGTCGAGTCCTACCTGTTCGCCGCCGGCCAGGCCGACTCGGTCGAGGGCACGCTGCAGGTGGCCGACGCCGCGTGGCCGCAGGTGCGCGGGCGCGCCGCCTCGGGTCTCGTGGCGGGCTCCGCGCTCGACGCCGCGACGAAGCTGCCCGACGACGACGCGCGACGCGCCGCCGCACTCGCGCGCTGGGAGGCCGCCTGCCGCGAGGTGCTGGGCTCCCCGGCGCTGGGGCTGGCCGCCGACGACCGCTCGGGGCTGTACTTCTCGCTCGAGGCCGCGCGCGAGGCCGTGGGCGACTCGATCGGAGCCGACGCGCTCATGCGGGAGCACCTCGCCATGCTCGAGGCCGAGGCGGCGCGGGCGGCCACGCCCGACCAGCGCACGGTGTTCGACTCGCACCGCGTCACGCTCTACCTCGCACTCGACCGGGCCGCCGACGCGATCCCCATGCTGGAGCGCTCGCGGGCCGACTTCCCCGACGATTACAACCCGTCGCAGCGCCTCACGCTCGCCTATCTCGCGCTCAAGCGCTGGCCCGAGGCGCTCGCGGCCTCGGACCGCGCGCTCGAGCTCGCCTACGGCCCGCGCCGCCTGCTCGTGCTCGGCACGCGCGCCGACGTGCACCTGGCGATGGGTGACCAGGAGGCCGCGGTGCGAACGCTCATGGAGGCGGTGAGGGTGGCGCAGGCGCTGCCCGAGGGGCAGCACTCGCACACGCGGCTGCAGGCCATCCTCAAGCGTCTGGCGGGGCTCGGGGCCAAGGTCGAGGGCTGAGGATTGTGCGGCGAAGATTGTTGAGGGCACGACGCGTGCATTGACGTCGGGGCATGACGGCCGAAGAACAACCCTTCGTGCCCCCGCATTGTCCGCGAACCTCTTGCCGCTACCACCGTTGCGCCAACGGCTGGCGCTGGGTGCGCTTCGGCTTCTACACCCGTCGCGCGTCGCCCCGACGCATCCCGCGTCTGCGTTGCGTCACCTGTGGACGGACCTTCAGCAGCCAGACGTTCTCCACGACGTACTGGCTCAAGCGGCCCGACGTCCTGATCCCGTTGGCGCACGGCGTA
>JBJTRI010000126.1:0-38137 GCA_046076045.1 bacterium | reverse complement strand
CGCATGTTGAACGAGGAGTCCAAGGAGAAGCTGGAAGGCGTCGAGATCTACATCCCGCCGGGTCCCCGTCTCGGCAACGTGGTGATCGAGGCCGCCGGACTGCGCAAGGGCTACGGCGACCGCCTGCTCATCGACGACCTGTCGTTCAAGCTCCCGCCCGCCGGCATCGTGGGTGTGATCGGGCCCAACGGCGCCGGCAAGACGACGCTGTTCCGCATGCTCGTGGGTCAGGAGACGCCGGACGCCGGTTCGCTGCGTGTGGGCGAGACCGTGAAGATCGCGTACATCGACCAGAGTCGCGATTCGCTGAACGGCGACGCCACGGTGTACGAGGAGCTCTCGGGCGGCAACGAGATCCTGACGCTCGGCAAGCGCGAGGTGAACGCACGCGCGTACTGCTCGTGGTTCAACTTCCGTGGCGCGGACCAGCAGAAGAAGGTCGGCACGCTGTCGGGCGGTGAGCGCAACCGTCTGCAGATGGGCAAGCTGCTGCAGACCGGCGGCAACCTGCTGCTGCTCGACGAGCCCACCAACGACCTCGACGTGGACACGCTGCGAGCACTCGAGGACGCGCTGCTCGAGTTCGCCGGCTGCGCGGTGGTGATCTCGCACGACCGCTGGTTCCTGGACCGCATCGCCACGCACATCCTGGCGTTCGAGGGGGACTCGCAGGTGACGTGGTTCGAGGGCAACTACCAGGACTACGAGCGCGTCCGCAAGGAGCGTCTGGGCTCGGACGCCGACACGCCGCACCGCATCAAGTACAAGCCGCTCGTGCGCAGCTAGCCCACGAGTCGCGACCCGCACGAAGGCGCCCATCGCACGCGCGGTGGGCGCCTTTCGCATGGCGGCCCGTGGGGTTGACCCACCCCCGGCCCCGTGCGCTACTCTCCCGCTCGGAGCGCCCGTCGGCAGGATGCCGGTGCGCGCCTGTCCCGGTGCGGTGCTCTCCCGCACGTGGACCCGCGACCACCGGAGCCGACAGGCCCGACCCTTCAAGGAGGAACCCCGTGAAGAAGCTCGCGATCCCCGCCGTCCTCGCCCTGCTGCTCGTTGGCGCGAACCCCGCCCAGGCCGGTGACATGAAGGGCGGCCTCGGCTTCCACATCGGCCAGAGCCCCATCGCAGGTCCGCTCGCGAACATCTCGACGAACGACCTGCTCGACCCCAGCCAGATCGCGGCCACCATCGGCGGCCGCCAGTGGCTCACCGCGCAGGTCGGCCTCGACTTCGGTGTCGGCTACCTGCAGCTGGAGGCGACGCAGGGCACGCAGAAGAACGAGTTCAACGGCATCTCGTTCGACATCGGCCTGCCGATCGTGCTCAAGAAGCTCGACAACGTGAACTTCATCTTCCGTCCCGGTTACCAGTACGGCACGTTCGAGGACAAGGACGCGACCATCGACCCGGCGGTCACGACCAAGTTCACGCTCAACGGCTTCTCGGCCGGCTTCGAGGCCGAGTGGATGGTGGCGAAGAGCTTGAGCGTGTCGGCGGCGCACGGCATGACCTGGGCCTCGCTCGAGTCCGACGGCCCGGTGACGCAGAAGTTCACCTCGCTCGGCACGACGGGCAGCAACTTCACGCAGTTGGGCTTCAACGTCTACCTCTGGTGACGGTGCGCGGCCACGGGCCGCGACAGCCCTTCGACCCAGGCCTCCGGCGCTCCGCCGGGGGCCTTCGTCATGGGCTGCGAACGGCCCCTCGCCGGGGCGGTGGCCCGGGGACTATGCTCGGGCCATGGCCGCACCCGACCGTCCGCGCTTCTCGCCGCTCGAGTACCGCGACCCTGCGCCGCTGCCGTGGTTGGTGTCGCTGCTCGGCGTGGTCAACCGCCACCTCGTCCTCGGTGGCCTGCTGCGGTTCCGCGAGGTCTCGCTCCCGGCCGCCGACCGGTCGCGCCTGCGCGCCGCGGTGAACCCGGGCACGGTCGCGTTCGTGGGCCCCGCGCATCCCGAGTTCCTCACCGACTGGATGATCGACAAGGAACTCTCGTGCGTGGCCTCGCCGCTCATGGCGCACTGGGCGAGCTACGAGATCGTGAACGCCACCCCGGCGGTGCGGGCGTTCTGGCTGGCGAACAACCTCATCGCCAACGTGCCCGGTGGCGGCGGCAAGGCGTACTCGGTGCGCTGGGCGCTCGCCGGCCATGGCGTGCTGCTGCACCCCGAGGGCACCGCGACCTGGCAGGGCGAGCGCGTGAGCACGCTGCTGCCCGGACTGGTGGACATGGCGTGGGAGGCGGCCGCCACGCTGTCGGCCCAGGGCGACCCGCGCCCCGTCCACATGGTGCCGGTCGTCTGGCGGCTCGCGTTCACCGCGAACGCGCACGCGGCCCTGGTGCGCGACATCGGCGACCTTGCGCGCCGCCTCGGCGTGATCGTGCCGCGCGGGCCCCTCGCCGATCGGTTCGCCGCCCTCCTGCCCGCCCTGCTCCTCCGCCAGTGCGCGCGGCTGGGCCTCACCCCCCCGCGCGCCTGCCACGGCCGCGACTACCTCCCCGCGCAGGCCGAGGTGCTCGCACGGCTGCGCGAGACGCTGGCCGAACGCTACGGCGTGCTCGACGACGACCTCGCACGCGCGCAGTTCCGACTCCGCAAGGCCATGCGCGAGCGGGCGGCGCACGAGCCCGAGGGTGTGCGTGCCGATCGCGCCCGCCTGCTCGAACTCCAACGCCTCGCGAGCTTCGACCCGGCGCTCTACGACCGACCGCACCTCGACCAGGAGCGGGTCGCCGAGGTGCTCAAGCGCACGCGTTCGAGCCTGCTCACGCACGGCCTCGGGGCGGTGCTGCGCAACACGCTGCCGATCGCCGTCGCCCCGCGACGCGTGCACGTGCGCGTGGCCGAACCCATCGCCGTGCACGTCGCGCACGCAACCTGCGCACCCGGCGACGAGGCCGCGACGCGCGAGGCGCTGCTCGCCACCCACCATGCGCGGCTGCAGGACGCGCTCGACGCGCTCGGGCGCGAACTCGCCCCCGAGACCGCACGGCATGCGGTGCCGAACCCGTTGTGGAGCGGCGCTGCGCGGCCGTGACCGCGTTTGACGCGGTCGGAGTCGCCCCCTAGCCTCGCTGCCATGCCCCTGATCCGCATCGAGGACACCCGTCGCGGCGCGCGCCGCAAGAGCGTGGTCTGCATGGTCGGCGGCGTCCCCGTCGGCGGCGCCCACCCGGTCGTGGTGCAGTCCATGACCAACACCGACACCGCCGACCCGATCGCCACGGCCGAACAGGTCGCACTGCTCGCCGCCGCCGGCAGCGAGGTCGTGCGCGTCACGGTGAACACGCGCGAGGCCGCAGCGGCCGTGCCCGACATGGTGCGCCGCCTGCGCGACCGCGGGGTGACCGCGCCCATCGTGGGCGACTTCCACTACAACGGTCACACACTGCTCACCGAGTACCCCGAGTGCGCGCAGTTGCTCGACAAGTACCGCATCAACCCGGGCAACGTCGGCGTGGGCGAGAAGCACGACGACAACTTCCGTCGCATGGTCGAGGTGGCCGTCGAGCACGGCAAGCCGGTGCGCATCGGCGTCAACTGGGGATCGCTCGATCGCGCGCTGCTCACCTCGCTCATGGACGCCAACGCCAAGCGCCCGCAGCCGCTCACCGACCGCGAGGTCGTGCTCGAGGCGATGCGCGAGAGCGCGCTGCGCTCGGCCGAACTGGCGGAGCGCTGCGGCCAGCCGCACGACCGCATCATCCTGTCGGCCAAGGTCTCCGACGTGCGCGACCTCATCCAGGTCTATCGCGCACTCGCGGCCGCCTGCGACTACCCGCTCCACCTCGGACTCACCGAGGCCGGGCTGTCCACCAAGGGCATCGTCGCGACCACCGCGGCGCTCTCGGTGCTGCTGTTCGAGGGCATCGGCGACACGATCCGCACCAGCCTCACCCCCGCGCCCGGCGGCGACCGGGCCGAGGAGGTGCGCGTGTGCCAGCAGGTGCTGCAGTCGCTCGGGCTGCGCCACTTCACGCCGCAGGTCACCAGTTGCCCCGGTTGCGGTCGCACCACGAGCACGTTCTTCCAGGAACTCGCGGCGCGCGTGACCGATCACATCGCGGCCCGCATGGCGGTCTGGCGCAACGCCTATCCGGGCGTGGAGCAGCTCAACGTGGCGGTGATGGGGTGCGTCGTGAACGGCCCCGGCGAGAGCAAGCACGCCGACATCGGCATCTCGCTGCCGGGCACCGGCGAGGACCCGCGCGCTCCCGTCTACGTGGACGGCCAACTGGCGGTGACGCTCAAGGGCGACCGCATCGCCGAGGACTTCGCGCGCATGCTCGACGAGTACGTCGAGAAGCGCTACGGCGCCGGGGCGGTGCGGGGCTGATCGCGCCCGCACCGCGCCTCAGGCGCGTGCGGCCAGCGCGGCGAGCACGTCGCGAGCGAACGTGGTGAGCGAGGGGTCACGCGCGCCCATGATGAGCACGAGGTCGCCGGGCTCGGCCACCTCGGCGAGCCTCGCCGCCAGCCACTCGCGCGACGGCGCGAACTCGGCGGTGCGGCCGCGCGCCGCGATGTCGTTCACCAGGTCGGCCGACGAGAAGTCGCGCACCGCGGTGCCGCCCGCATAGAAGATCTCGAGCAGCCACGTGCGATCCTGCGGCCGCGTGCAGGTGGCGAACGTGTCCACGAACCCGTCGCGCAGGAAGCGCGTGGGGCCGTAGCCGTGCGGCTGGTACACGGCCAGCACGCGCCCGGCGCGCAGGTGCGCGGTGGCGAGCGAGGCCGCGATCTTGGCGGGGTTGTGCCCGAAGTCGTCCACCACCTCGACGCCGCGCGCCACGCCCAGTGACTGGAAGCGACGCGCCACGCCCTTGAATCGCGACAGGGGGTCGACCATGGCGGCGAGCGGCACGCCCAGTGCGACGCATGCGGCGATCGCGCCGAGCGCGTTCTCGACGTTGTGCCGGCCCGGTACCGGTAGCGTGAACACCGTGTCGCCGACGCGGAACCGGGTCGAGGCGGGCTGCAGGTCGAGCTCGGTGCCGCGCACCTCGGCGCCCTCGCCGAACCCGAACACCAGCGCGCCCTCGCGCAGGTCGTCGGGGATGCCCTCCTCACCGCACACGAACCGCTCGCGCGTACGCCCCTTCTGCACGCGGAACATGGCGGCCACCTCGTCCTCGGACTTGTGGTCCTTGGACAGGTTCAAGCACACGGACACGGCCGGCTGGTAGCGCACGAGCGAACCGTCGCTCTCGTCGGCCTCGACCACGAGCGGGCCCTGCCCCGCCCACGCGTTGCCCCAGTGGCCCTCGTCCTGCAGTGCCACGAGGTCGCCACCGGTGATGACGGACGGGTCGCGCCCGGCGCCGCGCAGGATCTCGAACACCATGGCGGTGGTGGTGGACTTACCGCTCGTACCCGAGACCGCGACCGAGCGCGTGGTCGCGACCCAGTGCGCGAG
Organism: bacterium; assembly: GCA_046076045.1. GTDB lineage: Bacteria > Eisenbacteria > RBG-16-71-46 > RBG-16-71-46 > RBG-16-71-46 > JAIOPA01. Next base: position 32,719 of record JBJTRI010000126.1, on the reverse strand, counting down.
CATCTCGGAGCGGTGCACGATGGGCAGGGCGCGCGCCTTGGCGGCGGCCACGTCGGGCACGGTGTCCTCGACCGCGGTGGACACGACCAGCGCACCACAGTCGCCACCGAGCCCGCTGCCGTCCTGCGGCCACACCCCCACACCGAGTCGCTCGAGTTGCGCGCGCGCCTCGGGACGCTCGGCGCGATCGAACCCGCGGTCGCTGCCGCTCGCTCGCCCGCCGCGCATGGCCTGGAACTGCGCCAGCGCGCTCATGCCGCTGCCGCCCACGCCGGCGTAGTGGAAGCGCGCGGGGCCGAGCGGGTCGGGCATGTCGTTGCCGGTGGGGTCGGCCACCACGAGCAGGTCACCGACCTCGACGCGATCGAACAGCGCCACCACGTCGGCGTTGCCGAGCCGCACGCAGCCGTGCGAGGCCGCCGTGCCGAGCGCGGACCCCTGGTTGGTGCCGTGCAGGTAGACGTAGCGCTCGAACGAGTCGCAACCGGGCCCGCGGTTGAGTCCGGGCTCCAGCCCCTCGAGCCGCAGGATGCGGGTGAGGATGAGGTCGTCGGAGCGCGTCTCGCCGCGCCACACCTCGCCCGTGGGCTCGCGGCTCACGAACACCGTGCCGGACTCCGCCCCGGCGCCGATGCGCTCGCACACGCGGTGCCAGCCGAGCGGGGTGCGGTTCGAGCCCGCCGAGCCGCCGAGTCCGTTAGCCGCGGTCGAGCACGGTGCGGACCACACGGTACGGCCGTCCACCACGAGATGCACCCGCTGTGCGGCGGGATCCACGAGGATGAGGCGCGCGGGCAGGGTGCGCTGCGGGGCGTGCGCACGCGTGAGCGCGCGCTCGGCCAGCGCCAGGACGTCCGTGTCTCCGGGCGGGGTCATCATACGGGGCAGAGTGCCACAGGCCGCCCGGTGAAAGCCACCGTCCCGACCGACGTCAACGGCGGAAGAACAAGGCCAGTGCGACGATCATGAGCACCACCGCCGCGGCGCGCGACAGGGTCACCGGGGACTGCGCGACCCCGAACCAGCCGAAGTGGTCGAGGACCAGACCCATGATCATCTGGCCGAGCACGATGGTGGTGATCGTGGGCGCCACCCCCAAGCGCGGCACGTTCATGACCATGGTGAACACGTAGAAGCCGCCCAGGACGCCACCCACGAGCTGCCACCACGGCACGGTCACGACCGCGCCCAACCGGCCGTTGCCCGCGAACACGACCATCCCGCCGAGGCACGCGGCCCCGATGAGGAACGAGACGAAGGCCGTCTCGAGCACACCGATGGTGCGTCCGAGTGCGGCGTTGATGGCGGCCTGCATCCCGATGGCCATCCCGCCGACGATACCGAGCAACACCCAGAGGTTGCGCATGATGCGTCCCCGACCTGCACGGGCCGGTCCCACCGCGGAGGTTCCGCGGCGCGGTCCCGAGGCCGTTCCCCGGACCGCCGACGCACGTGTGCGCGCGCGCTCGTGGACAGGGTGACACAGCGCGGACCGGACCGCGCCCGGGAACACGACGGGCCGGCCCCCGTGGGAGCCGGCCCGTGTGCGAACGAACGCGATCAGCGCACGAAGATGACCGTGCGCGTGGTGGTCTCGCGACCCGAGGCGAGGTTCACGAAGTACGTGCCCGGGGCGAGACGGCCGGGCGCGAACTCGATCGAGTGCTCACCCGCCTCGAGCACGCCGTCGTGCAGCGTGGCGACCAGCTGACCGGCGACGTTGTAGACCTTGAGGCTCACCGGGCCCGAGCGCGGCGTGGCGAAGCGCAGGCGCGTGCTCGAGGTGAACGGGTTGGGCGAGATGTTGCGGAACAGGATGCCGCCCTCGACGCGCGCGGCGATCTCGCCCGTCGCGCCCGAGGTCACCGGACCGGTCGGCGAGTTGAGCAGCAGCGGACGGTACTGGCCCGCCGAGGACTGCATGCGCACGACCTGCCCCGCCGAGAACTCGAACATGCAGGCGTCGTCGGTGTAGTCCATGAAGTTGGTGATGGGATCGTTGCCCGTCGCCGCGCAGGTGTTGCGGCCGGTCGGGCAGCCGAAGGCGGCCGAGGCCTCGTACGGCGTGTCGTCCACCTGGTCCCCAGGCGCGGTGCAGCCGCCCTGGAACGTGTGATACAGGCCCAGATAGTGCCCCGCCTCGTGCACGAGCGTGCGACCGAGGTTGTACGGCGCGAGCGAGCCACCCGGGATGGTGGCGTAGTGGATCACGACGCCGTGACGCTTGTCGGCCTGCGGATACGACCACGGGAACGTGGCCCATCCGAGCAGCCCCTGACCGGGCTTGGCCGAGTAGATGTTGAAGCGACTGGACGGGTCGATGGCGAGCGCGTTCTTGCAGTTCGTCTCGTTGCGCGAGCCCGGGGTCATGCCGAAGAACTTGTTGTCCGCGCGGCGATCCACGCTCGCGAGCGTGAACGTGAAGCCCGTGCCGGCGTAGTCGCTGTTCAGCTTGGCGATCTGCCCGTCGATCTGGGCCTGCGTGAGGTTGCCCTCACCCGCCGTGCTCGTGATGACGTGCCACGCGACCTTGATGTTGCCCGTCGCGGCCACGGCGTTCTCGCTCACGTAGCGACGCAGCGCCGCACCGACCTGGTCGAGCTCCTGCAGCGTGGGCTCGGGCGCACCGCACGTGCGCTGCGGGGTGACGGCCGGCGAGACGCCGGGGCGGGCACCACCGCCGAACGGGTTGGTGTTCACGGCGAGCGCCGCGGTGGCGGACAGAGCGAGCGCGACGGCAGCGACCAGCACGAGACGGAGCTTCATCGGACCTCCGGGTGTGTCACGGGGACGGCACGGGATGGAGGATGGCCTGCGGCGGACGCGCGCCCGGTCGCAGGGGGATCGTGCACCTGTCGCGGACACTCACAGCGCGGACCGTGACGATTCAAGCACAATCGTTCACAAACCTCTCACATCGTCACGAACCGGCAAACTTTTCCGGCCTCGCGCCCTCCCCGCCCGACCGGGGCCCATTCGTCGCCGCCTCGGGGCCCGCGAGGGGACTCGACGCGGTCGCTGCCCCGCTTCAGGTGCGACGGTGCCCCACGGCCAGCAGGACCCAGCCCAGGATGAGCGTGGCGCCCCCCACGGGGGCCACCGCCCCGAGGATCCGGGGGGCGCCCAGGGCCAGCGCGTACAGGCTGCCCGCGAACACCGCGATGCCGACGAGGAACACCGCCGCCGCGGCCCGCGCGGCGCCGTCGGCGGTGCGTACCGCGCGCTCGGCAGCGTAGAGCGCGGCGAGGGCGTGCACGAGGTGGTAGCGCGCTGCGGTCTCCCACGTGGCGAGGGCGGCGGGATCGAGATGGTCCTTGAGGGCGTGGGCGCCGAAGGCGCCGGCGGCCACGGCGAGAGCGCCGAGCAGTGCGGCCAGGGTTCCGAGGGTCATGCCCGCAGGGTGCCTGCCGGAGCCCCGCGCGAACATGAGGTTATTCCTCACTATCGTCTCGCTCCCTCCTGCCTTTTCAAACCCCGCCCCTCGGCCGATACTCCCGCCGCTCGCTCACGACTCCCATGACCGGAGACCACGTCCCGTGCACTCGACGCTCGATCCGCTCTACTGGGTGGGGTTCGCCCTGCTCATCACCTTCCTGCTGTTCCTCGACCTGGGCGTGTTCCATCGCAAGGCCCACGCCATGTCCTTCAAGGAGGCGGCAGGCTGGAGCGTGTTCTGGATCGCGCTCGCGGTCGCCTTCAACGTCTGGGTGTACTACGAGTTCGGCGGCCAGAAGGGCGCCGAGTTCACCGCGGGCTACCTCATCGAGAAGGCGTTGTCCGTGGACAACGTCTTCGTGTTCCTCGTCCTCTTCACCTCGTTCGCGGTGCCGGCCGAGCTCCAGCACCGCTTGCTGTTCTGGGGCGTCGTCGGCGCCATCATCATGCGCGCCATCTTCGTGTTCGCGGGCGCCGCGGCCCTCGAGGCGTTCCACTGGCTCATCTACGTGTTCGCGGCGATCCTGTTCGTGACCGGCATCAAGCTGCTCAAGAGCTCGACCGCCGAGATGCACCCCGAGGAGAACCCGCTCTTCAAGCTGTTCCAGCGCTTCGTGCCCAGCACGTCGCAGTGGCACGGACCGGCGTTCTGGATCCGCGAGGGCGGCCGCTGGGTGGCCACGCCCATGCTCACGGTGCTCGTGCTGGTCGAGATCACCGACCTCGTGTTCGCCGTGGACTCCATCCCGGCCGTGTTCGCCATCACCCGCGACCCGTTCATCGTGCTCACCTCGAACGTGTTCGCCATCCTCGGCCTGCGCGCCCTCACGTTCTGCCTCTCGGGGCTGCTCGAGCGCCTCGTGTACCTGCGCCCCGCGCTGGCGTTCGTGCTCATGTTCGTGGCCGCGAAGATGGCGGTCTCGGGCCTCTACAAGATGCCCATCGCGCTGTCGCTCGGCATCGTGGCCGGCATCCTCGCCGTCGGGATCGGGCTGTCGTTGCTGCGTGCGCCGAAGCGCGACGAGGCGAAGCCCCGCCACTGAGTCGTCGTCCCCCGCGTCCGAAGGCCCCCGGTGCGCCACACCAGCCCCGGGGGCCTCGCGCAACCCCACCGGAGCCCGTCATGCCGAAGCCCCTCATGTGCCCGCCCGAGTTGTTCGAGCGCGACCTCTCGGGTCGCACCTACGTGATCACCGGGGGCAACTCCGGCATCGGCCTCGTCACCGGGGGACAGCTCGCGCGTCAGGGCGCGCACGTGATCCTCGCCGCACGCCGCCCCGAAGCGGGCGAGCGCGCGCGTTCGGAACTGCTCGCGAGCACTCCGCGCGGTTCGGTCGAGGCCGTCCCACTCGACCTCGCGAGTCTCGACTCGGTGCGATCGTTCGCGGCCCGCGTGCTCTCCGGGCGCGACGCGCTGCACGGGCTCGTGAACAACGCCGGGGTCATGAACACCCCGCGCGGCACCACCGCCGACGGCTTCGAGACGCAGTTCGGGACCAACCACCTCGGGCACTTCCTGCTCACCGAGCTGCTGCTGCCCGCACTCCAGCGGGGCGCGCCCGCGCGTGTCGTGAACCTGTCGAGCTGCTACCACGACCAGGCGCAGGGACGCGAGGGGCGGCTGCACTTCGACGACCTCCACTTCGAGAAGCGCCCCTACGACGGGTGGTCGGCGTACGCGCAGTCGAAGCTGGCGAACCTGCTGCACGCCCGGCACCTCGCACGCCGCGTCGCCGACTCGGGCGTGACCGCGGTGAGCGTGCACCCGGGCTGGGTGCGCACACAGCTCATCCGACACTCGCTCCCGGTGTGGGCGCAGGACACGCTGTTGAAGCCGCTGCTGCGCATGGGCGGCATGCTCGAGCCGTGGGAGGGCGCGCAGACGACGCTGTACGCGGTCCTCTCCCCCGAGGTCGAGAACGGCGCCTACTACAGTCAGGTGGGGTTCTACCGCGACCGCGCGGCCACTCGCGGCGGCTGGCCCCTGCGCTCGCCCAACCCGCATGCGCACGACGACGCCGCAGCCGAGCGGTTGGATCGCGAGAGCCGGGTGCTCGTCGGGATCGAGTAGCCCCCCCTCCCGCGAATCGCGTCGTGGGGGCAGCCAAGGGACCTCGCGCGACGCTATCGGGCCCGAACGGGGCTCTCGAGACGGCCACAGAGACCGAGCACGGTGAAGCCGAGCACGGACTCCAATTGTGCCGCACGTTGCCGTGTCACGGAGGCCGTGGGGTTGCCGTCGAGTGCGAGCGCGGCGAACCCGTGAACGACGGACCACGCCTTCAGTTCCGCCCCGGCGCGACGCTCCGGGGCGAGCCAGCCGTCCGCCACGAGGGCGTCGAGGGTCGTCGCCAGCAACCCCCACGGCGTCTCGGCCGCTCGGGAACCGGCCTCGTCCTGCAAGGCCCGAGCCGCGCACTCGCCGAACATCGCGCGGAAGAGCTCGGGATTCTCGAGCGCGAACTCGACGTAGGCGCGCCCGACGGCCTTGAAGCGTGCGACCGAGGGGGCGACGTCCGATCGCGTCGCCGCGGCGCGGTCCATCGCCTGCCGCATCCGTCGGGCCAAGCGGCCGAGGCCGTCGGAGGCCACGGCGGTCATGAGCGCGGACTTGTCGTCGAAGTGACGGTACGCGGCGTTGGCCGAGACCCCGACCTCGCGCGCGGCTTCACGAAGGCTGAACGCACTCGGACCACCGCGCTCGATGAGACGCGCGGCGGAGGCCACGAGGGCGTTGTGCAGGTCACCGTGATGGTACGCATCGCGAGTCACAGGCATGGGGTCATGTTGACACTGTGAACTTCGACCGTCAAAGTGCGGCTGCTCCGAGGACCGGGGCATGCGGCGCATCCGAGATCCGGGAGGCCTGCCATGAACCCCCATCGTCCCTCCGGCGCTGGAACAGGAGACGTGGTGCGCGCAACGGGTGCGGACTCCCGGCGCGCGACCCCGAGGATCGGCCAGTGAGCGCGCCCGTGCCTCCGTCGCCACGCCTGCATCGCATCCCGACGCGCGTCGGTTCCATCGCGGTCACCGACGAGGGCGAGGGCATCCCGGTCCTGCTGTGGCCCTCCCTCTTCAGCGATCACCGGCTGTTCCGCCATGCGGTGCCGCTGCTCCGTGAGCGTTGGCGTGTGCTGTGCGTCGACGGCCCCGGGTTCGGCCAGAGCGACCCGCCACGCGGGGACGTGCCCGCCGAGGTCTATGCGCAGGTCGTCGTCGAACTGCTCGATGCGCTCGGCATCGAGAGGGCCTTCATCGCGGGCTGCTCCTGGGGCGGCCAGATCGCGGTGCATGTGGGTGTTCAGGCCCCCGAGCGCGTACTCGGCGTACTGACGATGAACTCGCCCTTCGGACCCAGCAAGGGCGGCCATCTCTTCGAGGTGCTCGGCACGCGGCTGCTCGGATCGACGCGGCTCTGGGGCGAGGGCGTCGCACGCACGATGTTCTCGAGAGCCTCGCGGGAGGCGCATCCGGACCGGGTGCGGGAGTTCGCCTCGGCGTTCACGAGCTTCGACAACAAGTCCGCGGCCACGACCGTACGCACGGTGCTGACACGATCCGATGGGCTTGGCGAGGCACTCCCCCGCCTCAAGGTGCCGGCCACGTTCCTCTTGGGTGCGGAGGACAAGCTCTACCCGGTGAAGCAGCTGCGGCCATTCGCCGAACTCGCACCCCGAGGCAAGGTCGGGGTGGTCGCGTCCGTCGGGCATCTCACACCACTCGAGGACCCGTCGGCGTTGCGCGACGAGCTGAAGGATCTCGAGGAACGGTACCGTGCGCTGCTGGCGACCGCCGCTCTCAGGCGCCGGACCGAGAAGCACGAGCGACGGACGTCCTTCCAGACGCACGTCGTCTTCGGCGCGGGCCAGGTCGGCAGACTACTCGTCGACCACCTGCTGTCGCGTGGGTATCGGGTCCGTTCCGTGCAGCGCTCCGAACAGAGGCAGCATCATCCGTCCCTCGAGGTCGTCCGTGCCGACGTCCTCGACAAGGCTGCCGCGCTCCGCGCGGCGGCGGGCGCGACGGTCGTCTACCACTGCGCGGGAGCGCCCTACGCGCAGTGGTCATCGGTGCTTCCCACCATGTACCGGAACATCGCTGCCGCGGCCATGGCCACACGCGCGCGGCTGGTCGTGCTCGACAACGTCTATGCCGTGGGGGCCACGGGGACGTTCGACGAGGACACGCCCGAGCGGCCCTGCAGCCGGAAGGGCGCGCTCCGCAAGCAGCTGGTGGACGAGTACCGGGACATGCATGCGAAAGGCGAACTCGCCGTGGCGATCGGGCGCGCGAGCGACTTCATCGGCCCCGGCGCGAACAACACCATGCTGCTGCATCCTCGCTCGATCCGGCAGTTGCTCTCGGGGCGCAAGGTCGACGTGATCGGCGACATCGACCAGCCGCACTCGTGGAGCTACACGCCCGACGTCGCGAGGGGCCTGATGGAACTCGGGCTGCACCCGCAACTCGATGGACTCACACTCCACCTGCCGGTGCTCGCTCCCCGATCGGTGCGGTTCATGCTGAACGCACTCGCCACGGCGCTGAAGCTCCCCCTGCGCGTGCGTCGGATGCCCGGCTGGATGCTCGCGGCCGTGAGCACGTTCGATCCCACGATGGGTGAGCTCCACGAGATGCGGTACCAGTTCGAGAACCCGTTCGTGATGTCGGACACCCGCATCCGGCAACTGCTACCGCTCAGGCCGACGCACCTGTCGAAGCAGGTCATCACGACCGCCGCATGGCTCGAGCGACAGCGGCCGCGATGACCCCGCAAGGGGGTCGGACCGCCCGGACACCCTCGGGGTCCTGACCAGCGGGCCGGCTCGGGCCGCGGGCGCGCGGCGCGCAGCGCACGATGCCCACCCCCACACGTGCTCGAACGGGGTGGGCCCACCACGCCCGCGCCCCCGATCCCCGCGGGCGCGCCCCACGGACAACGCGGAACCCCCGCGCCGCGAGAGCGGCACGGGGGTCCGGGAACTGGCTCCTCGGGTAGGATTCGAACCTACAACCCTTCGGTTAACAGCCGAATGCTCTACCATTGAGCTACCGAGGAACGACGCTGTGCGACGGGCCCGACGGGGTTGGACGCGCGGCGGCCGAGAACACTAAAGCCCGCCCCCGCGAGGGTCAAGGTGCCCGCCCCGAGCGCGGCGCGGGGCCGCGCAGGGGCATCGGGCGGGGGTATCGGCCGGCCTGGGGCGGGACTGAACAGCGGCCCGCAGGGGTGCTCAGGAGCGCGCCAGACGGGCCGCCAGCGCCAGTTCCCGGTCCCGGGTGACGTAGCCCGGGTCCGACTCGACGGGCGGCTGGGCGAGGTGCGCCGCCACCACCGAAGGCAGGTACTCCGCCGGGCCACGGGGCATGAACCCGAGCGCCGCGATCGCTGCGGCCGGGTCGGGACGCGAGCACCAGCGGCCCCAGTACGGGGCACAGTTCTCGTCCAACCCGGCCGCAGCCAACTCGGCCCCGGTCACGGGGACGAACCGGGGCTCGAGCCCGGCGCAGGCCGCCACGCGCTCGAGGAACGATCGCAGCGGCTCCTCGCTGGGTTGCGCCAGGTTGAGCGCGGGCTCGATCGGCCACGCGGCCCGCTCCGCCAATCGCAGCAGCGCCACGCCCACGTCGCCCGCGTAAACGAACCGGACCGGTTGGACACCGTCGTCGGGGAGCAGCACGGGGCCACCGTCGCGCATGCGCTCGAGCCACGCCCACAGACGGCGCGATGCCTGCCCGTCGGTCTCGCCCTGCACCACGGGCAGACGCAGCGCCAGCGTGGGCACGCCGTGCTCCATGCCAGCGCGCAGCAGCGCCGCCTCGGCCTCGCGCTTGCCCATGCCGTACACCCAGTTGTGCCAAGCGCGCGTGCCGTGCTCGGGCTCGGGCATGGTGGGCGCATCGGCCGCGGACTCGCGGAACGGCGGGCGCGGATCGGCGGTCACGAGATACACCTGCCCGGTCGAGATGAGCACCATGCGACCGGGGCCGAAGCGCGGCACGGCGAACAGTCGCGTGACGTCGTCGCCCGTGTAGCCGAGGAAGTCCACGGTGAGGTCGAAGCGCTCACCGCCGATCGCGGCGGCCAATGCGCTCGCGTCGCGGCGGTCCGCGTGGCGCACCGTGAGGTGGTCGTGCGACGCGATGGGTGTCGTGCCGCGCACCACCACGGTCACGTGATGACCGGTGGCGAGGAACGCCTCGCGCGCCACCCCGCTCAGGAGCCCCGAACCACCGAGCAACAACACGCGCACCACCCCACCCTCCCGCGCGGGGCTCGGGGCCCGCGGTCCCGCACGACCTCGTCGGTCACGCGAACGGCAGGCTAACGCCTCCGGGGGCCGGGCCGGAAGCGGTCCGGGCGGGGCGGTCCCCAGGTCGCGGGGGACCTCAGGCGGCGCGACGCTCCTCGAGGTCGTCCTCGTCGGGCCACTCGATGCCGCGCTCGGCGAGGTCGTTGCGGACCCGGTCCACCTCGGCACGCAGTTCCACGAGATCGCGCGCCGCCTGCTGGCTCTCCTGCGTGAGCGCCACGATGCGCAGCCCGGCCCGGACGCGCGCCAGCATCTCGCCCTGGTCGCACGGCTTCACCAGGTAGTCGTCGGCCCCGGTGTCGAGCGCGAGCAGCTTGTCACTGATCTCGCCCTTGGCGGTGAGCAGGATGAAGTACGGTGCCGAGGCCCCGAGTCCGGTCTTCACCGAACGGCAGAGCTCCAACCCGTCGAGCTCGGGCATCATCCAGTCGGACAGCACGAGGTCGGGCTCCGCGGACACGATCGCGCGCATGCCGTCGCGCCCGTCGTTGGCCGACATCACCTGATAGCCCTGCGCCTGCAACCGCTTCACCAGCACGCGCTGGTAGAAGGGGTCGTCCTCGACCACGAGGATCCGCGTCTCGGCGTTCGACTTCATGCGTCCACTCCCGTTCGTGGGGCCCGCGTCGGCACCCCGTCCCTGTCCCGCTCCGACTCCGCGCGGCCGCCCTCGCCCACGCGGTCCATCCCGTCCTAGGCGGCCCGCCCCGCGCCGTCCGCACGCACCGCGTCGTGACGCGGCAGCGTGAACCACGCCGTCGTGCCCTGCCCCTCGCCCGCGCTCTCGAGCCCGATACGGCCCCCCATGAGCTCGACGAGGTTGCGGCTGATCGCCAGCCCCAGCCCGCTGCCGCCGTAGCGCCGCGTCGTGCTGCCGTCGGCCTGCACGAACGCCTCGAACACGGCCTGCTGCCGCTCGGGCGCGATCCCGATCCCGGTGTCGCGCACCTCGAAGCGGACTTCCTCCGAGCCCTCGGGCACGGTCGCACGCACCACGATCAAACCCGCGTGCGTGAACTTGAGGCTGTTGCCCACGAGGTTCACGAGCACCTGCCGGACGCGCTGCGCGTCGCCGAGCGCGGCCATGCCGCGCGGCAGGCGGTCCTCGAGCACCAGCCGCAGCCCGCGCTGGCGGGCCGTGGCGCTCGTGGCCGTGCGCACCTCGTCGAGCACCGAGGCCGCATCCACACACTCCGAGACCAGCGTCATGCGTCCGGCCTCGAGCCGGGCCAGGTCGAGCACGTCGTTGATGAGGCCCAACAACTGCTGCGAGCACTGCAGGGACTGGCGCAGGAACTCGCGCTCCTCGTCGCGCGACGAGCACGCGCCATCGAGCACGAGCTGCAGGAACCCGATCATGCCGTTGAGCGGCGTGCGCAACTCGTGCGAGGTGTTCGCGAGGAACTCGCTCTTGAGCCGCGAGGCGGCCTCGAGGTGCGCGTTGGCCTCCTCGAGCCGGCGATGCGAGCCCGCCAACTCCTCGTGTGCCGCGCGCACGCGGCGCTCGGCCTCGACGCGCTCGCGCACGTCACGCACGATGGCCGTGTAGCGCGCCTCGGCGCCCTCGCCCGAGCGCGCGATCGCGAACTCCACCGGCACGCGGGTCCCGTCGGCGGCCAGCGCGTGCCCGGCCACGACCGCACCGGTCGGGGGCATGGCGTGCGGCCGCTCGGCGGCATCCCACGCGAGCAGGGCCTGGACCGGACGCTGCTCGAGGGCCCCCACCGGGGCCCCGAGCAACACGGCCGCCGCGCGGTTGGCGGTCCGCATGCGGCCCGTGGGGTCGAACGTCAGGATGGCGTCGAACGCGTTGTCGAGGATCGCCTGGACGCGATACGCCTGCCGCTCCTCGACCTCCGACTCGCGGCGGGCGAGCCCGTCGGCGTACGACCGGCGCCACACCAGCGCGAGGCCGAGGAACGCCGCGAGCAGGAACGCATCGAGCGCCACCAGCATCCGGCGCACGTCGGCGAGCCCGACCAGCAGCGCGCTGCGTTCGGCCTCGGCCACGAGCACCCAGCCGGTCGCGGGGAGCGGACGCGTGACGTACCACACCGCACCCGTCGGCCTCGCCCACTCGTGACGCCCCGCATGCGGCAGCACCCGGGTGACGCCACGGGAACCCGCGGTGAGCGACTCGAATCGGGGACGCACCCCGAAGCTCGACGAGGTGAGCGCGCGCACCGAGTCCCCTGCGGCCTCGACGAGGAACGCGTGGCTCGCCTGCCCCAAGCCCGGCCACTCGCGAAGCAGCGGGGTGAGCGTGAGCGCGGCATCCGCGTGCACGAGCACGGCCCGCCGTGCCCCGGGGCCGGGGCCCACGGGAACGAGGATGCCGATCTCGCCGTCGTGCGGCTCGGTCCAACGCAGCTCGCCCGCGCGCATGGCCTCGCGCGCCAGCGCGGCATGCGGCAGCGCGGTCGCGACCGAGGCGCCCGACTCGAGCACGAGCGGCAGGCCCTCCTCGTTCAAGACCGCGGTGTGCCCGAACCCGAACTCGCGCGTGCGCGCGAACAGCTCGCCGAGGTCGCGCCGGCGGGCCTCGTCCCCCTGCGTCGCACGCACCGCGAGGACGGCACGCGCGATGCCGGGATCGTTCGCGAGACTGCTCGCCTCGCGCCGCATGACCTCGAGCACGTGCTCGAGGTCGGCCTGGCGCACGTCGGCAGCGGCCTCGAAGTGCTGCCACGCCTCCTGCTCCACTCGACGGCTACCGTGGTGCCAGATCGCGACGTTGAGCACGATCCCGGCCACGACCAGCAGCACACCGAAGCCCACCACCCCGCGCGGTGTCCTCGGACGGAGCGCGAGCCGCGCTCGGGTGACTCCGACGGGCAGCGAACCGCCCTCGCCCGCCGCAGGCGACGCGGTGGAGTCGAGATTGACGCGCGACGAGGCGCTCCGATGTCGGCGGGGTCGGGTCATGGCGGGATGGCCGCCGGGGACAGCCCCCGCGGCACCCGGTGGTTATCGGCCGCCACGCCGGGCGGCTGCAGCCCGGAACACGAAGCCGGCCGCGGGGTTGCGCCCCGCGGCCGGCCCGTCCGTCCCGTGCGGGACGGTCACTCGCCCGACTTCTGCCAGTACCGCGGACGCATGTTCGCCTGCAGGACGCGCTTGCGCAGACGCAGCGACGTCGGCGTGATCTCCAGGAGCTCGTCGTCGCGGATCCACTCGAGCGCCTGCTCGAGTGACATCTTGTGGATGGGCACCAACTGGAGCCCGTCCTCGCCCTGCGAGCGCATGTTGGTGAGCTTCTTCTCACGCACCATGTTCACGTCCATGTCCTGCTCGCGCGAGTTCTCGCCCACGATCATGCCCTCGTACACCTTGTCGTTGGGCTCGACGAAGATCTCGCCGCGATCCTGCACGTGCGCGATCGCGTACGCCGTCACCTTGCCGGCACGATCGGCCACGAGAGCGCCGGTCGTGCGGTGCGGGATGTCGCCCTGCCACTCGGCCCAGCCGTCGAACAGGTGGTTGAGCAGACCCGTGCCGCGCGTGTCGGTGAGGAACTGGCTGCGGAACCCGATGAGACCGCGCGACGGGATGCGGAACTCCAGACGGACGCGGCCGGTCCCGTGGTTCACCATGTTCGTCATGCGGCCACGGCGCGTCCCGATCTTCTGCGTCACGACGCCCACGAACTCCTCGGGGCAGTCGATGACGAGGCGCTCCATCGGCTCCATGCGTCGGCCGTTCTCGGTGCGGATGATGACCTCGGGCTTGCCGACCGCGAGCTCGAAGCCCTCGCGCCGCATCATCTCGATGAGGATGGCCATCTGCAGTTCGCCGCGCCCCGAGACCTTGAACGCGTCGGGCGTCTCCCCCTGCTCCACCTTGAGGCTCACGTTGGTGAGCAACTCGCGCTCGAAGCGGTCCTTGAGGTTGCGCGAGGTCACGTACTTGCCCTCGGTGCCCGCGAACGGCGAGGCGTTCACGCTGAACACCATGCTCACTGTGGGCTCGTCCACCTGGACCGCCGGCAGCGGGCGCGGGTCGTCGGGGTCGGTCACGGTCTCGCCGATGTGCACCTCCTCGAAGCCGGCCAGCGCCACGATCTCGCCCGGCCCGGCCTCCTGCACCTCGACGCGCTCGAGTCCCTCGTAGACGTACAGGTTGGTGACACGCGACTTCACATGCGTGCCGTCGCGGCGCACGAGCACCACGTCCTGACGGGTGCGAAGCGAGCCGCTCACGATGCGGCCGATCGCGAGCCGGCCGACGTAGTCCGAGTAGTCGAGGTTGAGGACCAGCATCTGCAGCGGGATCGACGGGTCGTACGACGGCGCCGGGATGGTGTCCACGATCGCGTCGAACAACGGCTTGAGCTTGTGGTTCTCGCCATCGGGCGACAGGCGGCAGAGGCCCTCGCGCGCGATGGTGTAGAGGACCGGGAACTCCAGCTGGTCCTCGTGCGCGTCGAGGTCGATGAACAGGTCGTAGATCTCGTTCAGGACCTCCTGGGCGCGCGCGTCCTTACGGTCGATCTTGTTGATCACCACGATCGGCTTGAGGTTGAGCTCGAGCGCCTTGCGCAGCACGAAGCGCGTCTGCGGCAGCGGGCCCTCGCTGGCATCCACCAGCAGCAGCACGCCGTCCACCATCTTGAGCGTGCGCTCGACCTCGCCACCGAAGTCGGCGTGCCCCGGCGTGTCCACGACGTTGATCTTCATGTCGCCGAAGCGGATCGCGGTGTTCTTGGCGAGGATGGTGATGCCCTTCTCGCGCTCGAGGTCGTTCGAGTCCATGACTCGCTCGGCGACCTCCTGGTTCTCACGGAACACGCCGCTCTGCCACAGCATGGCATCGACCAGCGTGGTCTTGCCGTGGTCGACGTGGGCGATGATGGCGATGTTCCGCATGTTCTCGACGACGGCCAGGGGCTTCCCGGTCGTGGGGTTCAAGGTCGGTCCTCCAGGGGGTCACGCACGTCGAGGAGTCCGCGGAGGCGGTCCCACAGGGCCGGGCGCTCGTAGAGCGAATCGTAGGAGTACAACGCCACCGCCGGGAAACCCATGGCCCGGGCGGCCTTGATCTTGGCGGCGGCGGAGGTGATCGGACTGTTGTAGATGGCGATGCCGGGCACCAACCGGCTCGACCCGATCCCGTCGGCCGCGGCGGTCAACTGCGCCAGCACGGTCGGGACCGGAGGTGCGTAGCACATGAGGAACGCGCGGTCGAGCAGACCCTCGCGCAGCCAGCTCCCCCACGCCTGAGCGCGAGCGGCCTGTGCGACGAGCGTGTCGGGGTACACGGCCGCGCTGATCGGCAGACCCGGGCGCACCACGTTCACGGAATCGCGGATGCCGCGCACGACCGCGGTCACCTGCTCGCGGCGGAAGTCCGCCCACAGCGAGTCGAGGTGGGCGCGCCACACCGGGGGCTCGCGGTCGAAGCGCAGCGGGTCCACGCCGTAGCGCATGGCGAAGCGCGCGCGCGTGGTGGGGTCGTAGCCCGTCGGCACGCTCGGCTGCCGGACGTAGTCGAGATGCACACCGTCCACCGGGTAACGCGCGACGAGCTCCTTCACGACCTCGGCCAGCCAGCGCTGCACGCCGGGATGGCCGGGCGCGAGGAAGACACCCTCGACGCCCATGCGGGCGAACCGGCTCGGGGTGAGCCGCGCCATCGAGCGCCCGTCGGCGGTGCGCGCCACCCACTCGGGATTCGCGTTGAGCACGTGGCGCGGCGAGCGCGGCGGACGCGGCCCCGACCACACCAGACAGACGTTCACCCAGGCATGGACCTCGAGCCCGGCGGCATGCGCGAGCGGCAGCAGTTCACCCAGCGGATCGCGCCCCGCACCGTTCATGGGCTCGGGGGCCGGCAGCAGGTCCGAGCGGTACCACGCGTCGCCACGCCCCACGACCTGCACGAGCAGCCCGCGCACTCCCATGCGCCGGGCGCGCTCGACCACGCGCGGCACGTCGTCGGCCTCCACGAGGCTGTTGCGGAGCACCCACAGGTAGTCCACCACCGGGGCGTCGTCGGGCGTCGCGGTGACGCCCGGCACGCCCACGACCGTGGAGTCGCCCGCCGCATGCGAGGACCACGCGCCCACCCACGACAGCGCGAGGGCAAGCAGGCCCGCGCACATGCAACGACGCGGGCGGAAGGGATCCTTTCCGCCCGCGTCCGATTCCCGCCGATTCCGGTCCTGCTGGGGCATCAACCCCCGCCGACCTTGCGCGGGCCGCCGCGGCGCTTCGCACCACCGCTACCGGCACCCGCTCCCGCGGCTTCCTTCTTCTTGCCGCGCTTCGGCTTGTCGGCAGCCGCGGTCTCCTCGACCTCGGCCTTCGACTCGGCCTTCTTCTTCTTCTCGGGCTTCTCGCCGGACTGGGCCAGAGCCTTGGACTCGGCGATCGCCTGACGCTTCGCGCGGTCCTGCTCCTTCTGCTCCTCGGACTTCACGAGCTCGAGGTAGGCCGTCTCGCCGGCATCGCCCAGACGGTGACCGATGCGCACGATGCGCGTGTAGCCGCCGTTACGCTCCGTGTACCACGGAGCGATCGTGGCGAACAGCTTCTCCACGATCTCCGGCTTCATGATGAAGCGCGCCACATGACGGCGGGCGGCGAGGTCGCCGCGCTTGCCGAACGTGATCATGCGCTCGGCGAGGCGCCGGGCCTCCTTGGCCTTCGCCACGGTGGTCTCGATGCGCTCGTACTGGAAGAGAGCCGTCACCAGGTTGCGCAGCAGAGCATGACGGTGCTCACGCTTGCGGCCCAGTCGGCGGTGGTCTTTGCGGTGTCTCATCGGTCTGCTCGTCCTCTCGTCGCACGTGATGCGCCGACCGCGCGGGCACGTGGCCCGCGCGCACGGCTCAGTGACTGACCTTCTCGAGGTTGCTCACGTCCATGCCCCAGCTCAGGCCGAGCTCATGGAGGATGTCCGTGATCTCCTTCAGCGACTTACGGCCGAAGTTGCGGAACTTGAGCATCTCCGACTCGGTCTTCTGCACGAGTTCGCCCAGCGTCTTGATCTCGGCCGCGCGCAGGCAGTTGCTCGAACGCACGGAGAGCTCCAACTCCTCGACGCTCTTCTCGAACAGCTTGCGCCGGCGGGCGCTCTCCTCGTCGACCGGCTTCTCGTCCTCCTGCTCCGGCTCGTGCTCGAAGCTGATGAGGAGCTGGAAGTGGTCGCGCAGGATCTTCGACGACATGGAGACGGCGTCGTTCGCGTTGATGCTGCCGTCGGTCCACACCTCGAGCGTGAGCTTGTCGTAGTCGATGCGGTGCCCCATGCGGGTCTGCTCCACACCGATGTTGACCTTCGTCACGGGCGAGAACAGCGAGTCCACGGGGATCACACCGATGGGGCGGTCCGTCATGGAGTGCTGGTCGTTCGAGACGTAGCCACGGCCACCCTCGATGGTGACCTCCATGCGGAGGTCGCCGTCGCGGTTGAGCGTCGCGATGACCTGGTCCTTGTTGAGGACCTCGACATCGGCGTCCACCTTGAGGTCACCGGCGGTCACCTCACCCTTGCCGCGCATCTCGAACAGCCCGCTCTTCGGGCCGTCGCCGTGCAGCTTGAGGCGGACCTTCTTGAGGTTCAGGACGACATCGGCCACATCCTCGACCACACCCGGCAGCGTCGAGAACTCGTGCAGGACGCCTTCGATGCGGACCGAGGTGATCGCAGCACCCTGCAGCGATGACAGCAGGACGCGACGCAGCGCGTTGCCGACCGTGGTGCCGAAGCCACGCTCGAGCGGCTCGAGCGTGAACTTGCCGTAGCCGTCCGTGTTGGCGGCGTCGGCCTGCAGGCCCTTCGGCATATGGAGATTCTTCCACTTCATCTTCAAGCCTCCCGGATTGGAAAGGCGATCGTCACTTCGAGTAGAGCTCGACGATCAGCTGTTCGTTGATCGGCACGCCGATCGAGGCGCGCGAAGGCACGTGCAGGACCTTGCCGGCGAGCTTGTCGCCGTTCAGTGCGAGCCAGTCCGGCACGCCCTGCCCCTTGCGGGACTCGAGCGAGTTCTTGACGACGACCAACTCACGGCTGCGCTCGCGCACCTGCACCTCGTCGCCCGGGCGGACCTGGAACGACGGGATGTCCACGTTGCGGCCGTTGACCGCGAAGTGGCCGTGACGGACGAGCTGACGAGCCGCGCTGCGCGACGGGGCGAGCCCGAGGCGGAACACGACGTTGTCGAGACGGCGCTCGAGCATCTGGAGCAGCACCTCGCCCGTGACGCCCTTCGCCTCGGCCGCCTTCGCGAACGTGTGGCGGAACTGGCGCTCGAGGAGGCCGTAGATGCGACGGGCCTTCTGCTTCTCGCGCAGCTGGAGACCGTAGTTGGTCTCCTTGGCGCGACGGTTCTTGCCGTGCTCGCCAGGGGCGTAGCCACGGCGCTCGAAGGCGCACTTGTCGGTGAGGCAGCGAGCGCCCTTCAGGAACAGCTTCATCCCCTCACGCCGGCAGAGCCGGCATCGGGCATCGTGATAGACCGCCATGCTCGGATTCTCCTAGACGCGGCGCCGCTTGGGGGGGCGGCAACCATTGTGCGGGATGGGCGTGACGTCCTTGATGGCGGAGATCTCGAGTCCCGCGACCTGCAAGGAACGGACAGCGGCTTCGCGACCAGCGCCGGGGCCCTTGACCCACACCTCGACGCGCTTGAGACCCATGTGGATGGCGTCGCGAGCGGTCGCTTCGGCAGCCACCTGAGCCGCGAACGGCGTGCTCTTGCGCGAGCCCTTGAACCCGGCCTTGCCGGCGCTCGCCCAGCTGATCACGTTGCCGTCGGTGTCGGTGATCGTGATGATCGTGTTGTTGAAGCTCGCCTGCACGTGGGCCACACCGTTGGTGCCCACCTTGCGGTCGCGCTTCTTGGCCTTCTTCGCTTCTGCCACGCGAAACCTCCTGGCGGAAGGTCCGTACCGGACCCCGCTCGTTCAGCCCTGATTACTTCGTCGGCTTCTTGCGACCGCTGACGGCGGCCTTCTTCGGACCCTTGCGGGTACGCGCGTTCGTCTTGGTGCGCTGTCCGTGCACCGGCAGGTTGCGCCGGTGGCGCAGCCCACGATAGGCGCCGATGTCCATGAGGCGCTTGATGTTCATGGCCTGCTCCGTGCGGAGCGCGCCCTCCACCTTGTACTCGCGCTCGATGAGCGTGCGGAGCTTGCCGGCGTCCTCGTCACTGAGCGCCTTGACGCGCGTGTCGGGGTTCACACCCGTCTTCTGCAGCAGGGCCTTCGCCGTGGTCGGGCCGATGCCATAGATGTACGTGAGCGCCGTCTCGATGCGCTTTTCCATCGGGAGGTCGATGCCTGCGATGCGTGCCACCGTTCGTCTCCTCTCAGCCCTGACGCTGCTTGTGCCGCGGGTTGCGGCTGCAGATCACACGAATGACGCCCTTGCGACGCACCACCTTGCAGTGCTCGCAGATCTTCTTCACGGACGCGCGAACCTTCATGACCGCATCTCCCTTCGCCGCGGCGACTACTTGTACCGATAGGTGATCCGGCCGCGGGACAGGTCGTACGGGGACATCTCCACCGTGACCTTGTCACCCGGCAGGATCTTGATGAAGTGCATCCGCATCTTGCCCGAGATGTGAGCGAGCAGAAGGTGGCCGTTCTCGAGCTCCACGCGGAACGTCGCGTTCGGGAGCGCCTCGACGACCTTGCCTTCGACCTGGATGCCCTCTTCCTTCGCCAAACCGTATTTCCCCTTCCCTACTGCATGTCCGGCAGTACCGAGAGGATCTCGGGACCGTCCGGTCCGACGGCCACGGTGTGCTCGAAGTGGGCCGAGTAACGACCGTCCTTCGTGGCCACCGTCCAACCGTCCGTCCGCGTCACGACCTCGTGTCCGCCGACGTTCACCATCGGTTCGATCGCGAGCACCTGCCCCGCCACCAACCGAGGGCCCTTCCCCGCCGACCCGAAGTTCGGGACCGTCGGTTCCTCGTGCAACTGACGCCCGATGCCATGCCCCACGAGGTCCCGCACGACCGAGAAGCCGTGCCGTTCCACGTGCGACTGCACCGCGTGTGAGATGTCTCCCACCCGGTTCCCCGCGCGGGCCTGGAGCAGCCCCTGCATCAGGGCCTCCTCCGTCACCCGCATGAGGCGGCTGGCCTCGTCCGACACCGCTCCGACCGCGAAGGTCCTTGCCGCATCGCCGAACCAACCCTGGTACTCCGCGCCCACGTCGATCCCGATGATGTCGCCTTCCTTCAGCGCCCTCGCACCGGGGACTCCGTGGACCACTTCCTCGTTCACCGAGGCACAGATCGAGTGCAGGTAGCCGCGGTAGCCCTTGAACGCCGGCCGCGCGCCCAAGTCGCGGATGACCGTCTCCGCGAGACGGTCCAGTTCGGCGGTCGTGATGCCCGGGCGTACGACCCGGCCCATCTCCTGCAGTGTCCGGGCGACGATACGGGCCGCCGCACGCACACCTTCGACCTTGTCCTCCCGAACGGCCTCCATCCGTCAGCGACCCACCGCTGCGAGCAGCGCGCGATGCACGTCGTCCAACGAACCGATGCCGTCCACTTCCTTCAACAGCCCGCGCACGCGGTAGTGGTCCACGAGCGGAGCCGTCTGATTCTGGTACACCTCCAGCCGGCGCTGCACCGTCTTCACGGTGTCGTCGTCCCGCTGTCCCAGTTCCGTCCCCGGATGGTCGTCGCAGTGACGACCGTCCTTCGACGGGGCGCTGATCGCGTTGTACACGCGCCGGCACTCCGGGCACTCCCATCGTGCGCTCAGCCGCCGAACGAGTTCCTCGTCCGGCGCCGTGAGGGACACGACCACGTCCAACCGCCGGCCCCGCTCGAGCAGGAAGCCCTCGAGGGCGTCCGCCTGCGGCACGGTCCGCGGGAACCCGTCGAGCACGAAGCCCCCGAGGGCGTCGGACTCGAGCGTGCGCTCGCGCACCAACCCGATCATCACCTGATCGGGGACCAGCAAACCCTGATCCATCAGCTTACGAGCCTCGAGCCCGAGCGGGGTCGCGCGCGCGATGGCATCGCGCAGCATCTCACCCGTCGAGATCAGGGCCCACCCGCGATCGCTCGCGAGCCGGCGCCCCTGGGTACCCTTGCCCACACCGGGAGGGCCCAGCAGCACCACCTGCATGTCACATCCGCGAACGGCCACGGATCCGGCCGCGCTTCACGAACCCCTCGTAGTGGCGCATCAGCAGGTGCGACTCGATCTGCTGCAGCGTATCGAGCGCCACGCCGACCACGATGAGGACGCTGCTCCCGCCGAAACCGAGCGCGGGAACCTTGAACATCGCGATGATCAGGTCCGGCAGCACCGCCACGGCGGCGAGGAAGACCGCGCCGGGGAGGGTGATGCGCGTGAGGACCCGATCGATGTACTCCGCCGTCGGGCGGCCCGGACGGATGCCCGGGATGAAGCCGCTGTACTTCTGCAGGTTACCCGCGAGCTCCTGGGGGTTCAGGACGACCGCGGTGTAGAAGTACGTGAAGAAGATGATGATGAACGCGTACAGGATGTTGTAGAGCCACCCGAGCGGGTTGAACCACTGGGTCAGCACCGCCATGGGGCTGTCCGGCGGGAAGAAGCCCGCGATCGTCGCCGGGAGGATCATGAGGCTCGAGGCGAAGATGATCGGGATGACGCCAGCGGTGTTCACGCGGAGCGGGATGTTGGTGCTCTGCCCGCCGTACATCTTGCGGCCGACCATGCGCTTCGCGTACTGCACCGGGATGCGCCGGGTGGCCTGCGTCATCACGACGACCGCGGCGATGACCGCGACCATGATGGCGAGGACCGCGACCACGGTGACCAGGTCCAGCTGCCCGCCCTGCCAGCTCGTGACCGCCTGACGCACGGCGTTCGGGACGCCGCCCAGGATGTTCACGAAGATGATGAGCGAGATGCCGTTGCCGATGCCGAACTCGGTGATCTTCTCGCCGAGCCACATCACGAACACGGCGCCGGCCGTCTGCGTGAGGATGGTCGAGACGTAGAAGCCGACCCCCGGGTCGGGCACCACCTGCACGCCCTGCGAGGCGCCCAGGTTCACGAGGAAGATCGCGTACGCGTACGACTGCACGATCGAGATGATGACCGTGCCGTAGCGCGTGAGCTGCGTGATCTTCTTCTGGCCCTCCTCGCCCTCCTTGCGCAGGCGCTCGAAGTACGGCACGACGGCGCCGAGCAGCTGCAGGATGATCGAGGCGGAGATGTACGGCATGACGCCGAGCGCGAACACCGTCGCCTGGGAGAAGGCGCCGCCCACGAACATGTCGAACCGCCCGAACAGGGTGTTCTGCATGCTCTGGAACAGCTGCTCCACCGCGGCGGAGTTGACGCCGGGCGTGGTGACCTTCTCACCGAGCCGGTACACCACGAACAGCGACAGCGTGAAGAGGATGCGCCGCCGCAGTTCGGGGACCTGGAAGATGTTGCGAAGCTTCTCGAGCATGGTCCGGTCAGGCCTTGGGGTTCGGGGTGACCACCTTGCCGCCGGCCGCCTCGACGGCCTTGCGCGCAGCTTCGCTCGCGGCGTCCACCATGACGGTAATCGCCGACTTGAGCTCGCCACCCGCGAGCAGCTTGATGGGACCGCTACGGCGCACGAGACGCTGCGCCTTCAGCCACGCGGCATCGACGGTCGCACCGGCCGCAGCCGACGCGAGCTTACCCACCTGCACCACCTGGTACTCCACGCGGGTCGGGTTGATGAACCCGCGCTTCGGCAGACGGCGCTGGATCGGCATCTGTCCACCCTCGAACCACACGGGGATGCCACCGCCCGAACGCGCCTTCTTGCCCTTGTGTCCCTTGCCGGCCGTACCGCCCTGACCGCTGGCGGCACCCTTGCCGAGTCGCTTCGTGTCCTTCGTCGCGCCAGCGGCGGGACGGATCGTTCCGAGTCTCATGACGTCAGTTCTCCTCCACCTTCACGAGGTGGCGGACCTTGAAGACCATGCCCCGGATCTGGGGCGTGTCGTTGTGCACCACGGTCTGCTGCATGCGCCGGATGCCCAGGGCGCGCACCGTCGCGCGCTGGTCCTCCTGGTGACCGCTGGCGGACTTGATCTGGGTGATCTTGAGCTTACGCGCCATGGCCCGCTCGCTTCCCGAACATCTCCTCGATCGTGCGGCCACGCATGGACGCGACATCCGAGGGGCGACGCAGACGCTTGAGGCCGTCCACCACCGCCTTGCACATGTTGTGCGGGTTGCGCGAGCCGAGGCACTTGGTGAGCACGTTCTGCACACCCGCGACCTCGAGCACGGCGCGAACGCCCGCGCCCGCGATGACACCGGTACCGGGAGCCGCCGGCTTGAGCATGACCTCGCCCGCGCCAAAGTGACCCACGATGAGGTGCGGGATCGACCCGCCCTTCGTGACCGGGACCGTGAACATGTTCTTCTTCGCCGCCTCACCCGCCTTGCGGATGGCGTCGGCGACTTCGTTCGCCTTGCCGAGCCCGACGCCGACGCGACCGTTCTGGTCACCGAGCGCCACGATCGCGTTGAAGGAGAACCGGCGGCCACCCTTGACGACCTTGGCGCAACGGTTCACCTGGATCACGCGCTCCTGGAACTCGCTCTTCGGCTGCTCCTCACGCGGCTGACGCCGCTCCCGCTGGGGACCCGCCATTCCGCGCCTCCTAGAAGTTGAGACCGCCGGCGCGCGCGCCGTCGGCGAGCGCCTTGACGCGCCCGTGGTAGAGGTAGCCGCCGCGATCGAAAGCCACGGCCGCGATGCCCTTCTCCTTCGCGCGCTGCGCGAGGAGTTTGCCGACGGCCATGCTCTTGCCGACCTTGCCCGCACCCTCGACCAGCGACTTGATGTCGTCGCGGCTCGAGGCCTGGGCCAGCGTCACGCCGGTCTGGTCGTCGATGATCTGGGCATAGATGTGGATCGAGCTGCGGAACACCGACAGGCGCGGCCGCTGGGCCGAACCCGAGACGCGGTTCCGGATCCGGTAGCGGCGGATCTGCCGCCGCTCGTACTTGTTGTGCTGTCCGCTCGCCATTACGCCGACCCCGCAGCCTTTCCGGCCTTACGACGGATGTACTCGCCTTCGTACTTCACGCCCTTGCCCTTGTACGGCTCCGGCGGACGGAAGCCGCGGATGTCCGCCGCCACCTGACCGACCTGAGCCTTGTCCGCGCCGCTGATGCTGACGCGCGTGGGATTCTCGACCTTGATGGTGATGCCCTCGGGGGGCATGAACTCGACGGGGTGCGAGAAGCCGAGCTGGAGCACGAGCTTCTTGCCCTCCATGTTCGCGCGGTACCCGGTGCCCACGATCTCGAGCGTCTTGGTGAAGCCGGTCGTGACGCCGATGACCATGTTGTTGATCTGGGCACGCATGGTGCCGAACGCCGGGTTGCGCGTGATCTTGTCCGAGCTGACCTTGACCTCGTTGCCGTCCACGACGACCGAGGTGCTGGCGAGCACGGGGTGCTGCAGTTCGACCTTGGGTCCCTTCACCTTCACGACGCCGTCCGCCACCGTGACGGTGACACCGCCGGGGATCGGGACGGGCTTCTTGCCGACGCGAGACATTCGGTGCCCCTCCTTACCAGACCTGGCAGACGAGTTCGCCGCCGAGACCCGACTCACGGGCCTCGCGGTCGGTCAGGAGACCGCGCGACGTGGAGACGACCGAGACGCCGAGACCGCCCATGACGCGCGGGATGCGCGTCTTGGGGACGTAGACTCGACGACCGGGCTTGCTCACGCGCTTCAGGCCGGTGATGACGCACGTGTCGTCGCTCGTGTACTTGAGATACACGCGCAGCGTGCCCTGGCCCGCAGCCTCGATGACCTTGAAGTTGTTGATGAACCGCTCACGAAGCAGCACCTTGGCGAGCTCCTGCTTCATCCGCGACGACGGCACGTCCACCTTGCGGTGCTTCGCGCCGATGGCGTTGCGGATGCAGGTGAGGAAATCCGCCACGGGATCACTGACCGACATGGAACCTCCGTGAACCAGCGTTCAACCGGCGACGACCGATTGCAGCCTGGCCCTTGCGTCCAGGGGGGACGCGACCCTCGGGAGCCTCGCTCCCGCAGTTACCAGCTCGACTTGACGACGCCCGGGATCTGGCCCGACAGCGCCAACTCACGGAAGCAGATACGGCAGAGACCGAAATCGCGCAGGAACGCGCGCGGCCGGCCGCAACGGTGGCAGCGGTTGTAACCGCGCACCTTGAACTTCGGCTCCCGCTTCCACTTCTCGACGATCGACTTCTTGGCCACGAAGAACCCCCTCGCCTATCGCTGGCGGAACGGCATGTTCATGAGCTTGAGCAGTTCCCGCCCCTCTTCATCGGTCTTCGCGGTGGTCACGATCGTGACGTCCATACCGCGGGTCTTCTGGACCTTCTCGATGTTGATCTCGGGGAAGATGATCTGCTCCTTGAACCCCACGGAGTAGTTACCACGCCCGTCGAACGACCGCGGCGAGAGGCCGCGGAAGTCACGGATACGCGGCACCGCGACGTTCACGAGACGGTCGTAGAACTCGAACATCCGCGCGCCACGCAGCGTGACCATGCAACCGATGGGCAGGCCCTGACGCAGCTTGAAGTTCGAGATGGCCTTCTTCGCGCGGCGGACCGACGGCTTCTGGCCGCTGATCTGCGCGAGTTCGTTGAGGGCCATGTCGATGTTCTTGATGTCCGAGGTCGCGTCACCGACGCCCATGTTGATGACGATCTTCACGAAGCGCGGCGCCTGCATGACGCTGTCGTACCCGAACTTCTTCATGAGCTCGGGCTGCACCTTCTCGGCGTAGTGCGTCGCGAAACGCGGCTTCTCCTTGGGACCCGACGGCTTGCCCGCAGCGGTCTCGTAGGTCGTCGCGGCGCCGCCACGACCACCCTTGCCGCCTTCCTTCGGGGCCTTCGCGCCCTGGCTCTTGCTCTTCTTCTCGTCCGCCATGTGCTCGTTTCTCTCCAGAGGACCCTTCCGTCGGTCCCCACCCCCTGGTGCCGGGGAACCGTCGTCCCACTCGCGGTGGGCTCGCCGTCGCGCCAACCGGCGCGCCGAACTCCTCGGTCAACCGCCCGCTCGCGCGGACGGCTGCACCGCTACTCCTTGCTGATCGTGTCGCCGGTCGCGCGCGAGATGCGCTCGCGCTTGCCGTCCTTCAGGACCTTCACCCCGACGCGCACACCGCGACCCGCCTTCGGGTCGTAGAGCATGACGTTCGAGATGTGGATGGGGGCCTCCTTCTCGAGGATGCCGCCCGGCTGCGCCTGGCTGCGCGCACGCGTGTGACGCTTCACGAAGTTCACCTTCTCGACGGTGACGCGGCTCTTGGCCTCGTCCACGGAGAGGACCCGACCGGTCTTCCCCTTGTCGTCGCCGGCGATCACCATGACCGTGTCGCCCCTACGGATCTTGAGGGACATCAGATGACCTCCGGCGCGAGCGAGATGATCTTCATGAACTGCTTCTCGCGCAGCTCGCGAGCCACCGGCCCGAAGATACGGGTCCCGCGCGGCTCCTTCTCGTTGTTGATGAGCACGACCGCGTTCTCGTCGAAGCGGATGTAGGAACCGTCCTTACGACGGACCTCCTTCACCGCGCGCACGACGACCGCCTTCGCGACCTCACCCTTCTTCACGGCGGCGCCCGGGATCGCGTCCTTCACGGACACGACCACGATGTCGCCCAACCGACCGTACCGCTTGTGATGCCCGCCGAGGACCTTGATGCACTGGGCGCGCTTCGCCCCCGAGTTGTCCGCCACGGTCACCATCGTTCGCAACTGGATCATGACAGGGCTCCCGGGTTACTTCGCACGCTCGACGAACTCCACGAAACGCCAGCGCTTGTCCTTGGACATGGGCCGCGTCTCCATGAAGCGGATCGTGTCACCGATCCTGCACTCGTTGTTCTCGTCGTGGACCTTGAACTTCTCACGGCGCCGCACGTAACGGCCGACGGTGGTGTGCTGCACGAGACGCTCGATGGACACGACCACCGTCTTGTCCATGCGGTCGCTCACCACCTTACCGGTGCGGACCTTCCTGCGATTGCGTTCCGTCGTCATGGTGATTCGGATCGCGCACGGCCTCAGCGGCCGGCGCGCTCCTTCTCCTTCAACACCGTGAGCAGGCGCGCCATCTCGCGGCGGCTCTCGCGGATCTTGAGCGGGTTGTCCAACTGCTTCATCGAGTTACGGAACCGGAGGTTGAACAGCTCCTCGCGCAGCTCACCGACGCGGGTGCGGATCTCGTCCGGGCCCATCTCACGGATGGACGCGGCCTTCACGCGGGTCGCCATGCTCACTCCCCTTCCAGGTTCTGACGCTCGATGAAACGCGTCTTGATCGGCAGCTTCGAGGCACCGAGCTCGAACGCGGCCTTGGCGAGTTCGCGCGAGATGCCCTCGATCTCGAACAGCACGCGGCCGGGCTTGACGACCGCGACCCAGAACTCGGGCGAGCCCTTGCCCTTACCCATTCGGGTCTCGGCCGGCTTCTTGGTGACCGGCTTGTCCGGGAACACCCGGATCCACACCTTGCCGCCACGCTTGATGGTGCGCGTGATGGCGACACGGGCGGCCTCGATCTGGCGGCTCGTGACCCAGGCCGGCTGCAGGGCCTGGAGCGCGAACTCGCCGAACGCGATGCTCGACCCGCGATAGGCCTTTCCGTTCATGCGACCGCGGTGGACCCTGCGGTATTTGACTCGCTTCGGCATCAACATGGGTCGGGTCTCCTACCGAGCCGCCGGGGCCGCAGCGGCCGCGGCCTTGTCCAGCACTTCGCCGTGGAACATCCACACCTTCACGCCGCACGTGCCGTAGGCCGTGTTGGCGGTCGCGCGGGCGAAGTCGATGTCCGCGCGCAGGGTGTGCAGGGGCACGCGCCCCTCGCGATAGGTCTCGAAGCGGGCCATCTCCGAACCACCGAGACGGCCGGTGCAGTTCACGCGGATGCCCTGGGCACCGGCGCGCATGGACGAGGCGATCGCCTTCTTCATGGCGCGACGGAACGACACGCGCTGCTCGAGCTGCTTGGCGATGTGCTCGGCCACGAGCTGGGCGTCGAGGTCGGCGCGCTTGATCTCCTCGATGTTCAGCTGGACCTGCTTCTTGGTCAGCTGCTTCATCTCCTCGGAGAGCTTGTCGACCTGCTCACCCTTGCGACCGATCACCAGACCCGGACGCGCGGTCTTGATGCCGATGGTGATCTTCTCACCCTTGCGCTCGATGGTGATGCGCGAGATGCCGGCCTGGTAGAGACGCTTCTTGAGGTACCGCTTGATGAGCAGGTCCTCCTTCAGCATCTCCGGGTAGCCGCGCTTGGCGAACCAGCGCGAATCCCAGGTCTTGACGATCCCGAGGCGCAGGCCGATCGGATTGGTTTTCTGCCCCATGACTTACGACTCCCTCGTGGCCACGGTCACCGACACGTGGCTCGTGCGCTTGAGGATCGGCGTGGCACGGCCCTGCGCGCGCGGCAGCCAGCGCTTCAGGGTCGGCCCGGCGCCGACGACGGCTTCCTTCACGTACAGGTCCTCGGCGCGCACCTTGCCCTCCTGGAGCGCGTTCGACACCGCGGACTTGAGCACCTTCTTGACGATGCGGGCACCGAGCTTGGGCGTGAACTGCAGGGTGATGTCCGCCTGCTCCACGCTCATGCCACGGATGAGTTCCAGCACCTGGTTGCACTTGCTGGGCGTGATGCGCACGTAGCGCTGAATCGCTTTCGCTTCCATGATCACTTCCCGGGCGTTTCGACCGTTTTGGCCTTCTCGGTGTGCCCGCGGAAGATCCGCGTCGGCACGAACTCACCGAGCTTGTGCCCCACCATGTTCTCGGTCACGTAGATGGGGATGAACTTGTTGCCGTTGTGCACCGCGAGGGTGTGTCCGACGAACTCGGGCAGCACCGTGCAGCGACGAGCCCAGGTCTTGAGCACGCGCTTCTCGCCGCTCCGGTTCATCGTCTCGATCTTGCGAACGAGGGAGTCGACGACGTACGGCCCCTTCTTGATTGAACGCGCCATCTGTCTGTGGCTCCCTTACTTCTTCCGGCGGCGCACGATGAGCGTATCGCTCAGCTTGCGACGGCGGGTCTTGAGGCCCTTGGTGATCTTGCCCCACGGCGAGCACGGGTGACGGCCGCCCGAGGTCTTGCCTTCGCCACCGCCCATGGGGTGGTCGACGGGATTCATCGCGACACCGCGCACCGACGGGGCGTAACCGAGCCAACGGCTGCGGCCGGCCTTGCCGAGCGAGCGGTTCTCGTGGTCGAGGTTGCCGACCTGACCGATGACGGCGCGGCAGTTCACGTGGAACTTGCGCACCTCACCGGACGGCAGACGCAGCTGGGCGTAGTCGCCCTCCTTCGCCATGAGCTGGCAGAAGGCGCCCGCCGAGCGCGCGATGCGCGAACGGCGACCCGGGTACAGCTCGACGTTGTGCACGTTCGTACCGACCGGGATGTGGCGGAGGCTGAGGCAGTTGCCGGTCTGGATCTCGGCGGTCGGACCCGACATGAGCTGGTCCCCCACCTTGAGGCCGTCGGGCGCCACGATGTAGCGGCGCTCGCCGTCCAGGTAGTGGAGCAGCGCGATGCGAGCCGAGCGGTTCGGATCGTACTCGATGCTCGCGACGCGGGCGGCGATGCCGTCCTTGTCGCGGCGGAAGTCCACGATGCGGTACCGCTGCTTGTGACCACCACTGATCCAGCGCATCGACACGTGGCCGTAGTTGTTGCGGCCACCCGTCTTGTGCAGGCGCTCCGTCAGCGACTTCACCGGCCGCGAACGCGTCAGCTCCGAATAGTCCGGCATGACGGTGTGCCGGAGCGTCGGCGTGATCGGGCGGAATTTCCTGAGACCCATTGGTCGTTCCTCGTCGTCAGATCTGCTCGAGCAGCTCGATCCGCTGATCGGGCTTGAGCGTCACGATGGCCTTCTTCCAGTCGCTGCGGCGGCCGACCCAGCGGCCCTGCCGCTTGACCTTGCCCTGCAGCTGCATCGTCTGGACCGAGTCCACCTTCACGTTGAAGACGGTCTCGATGGCGCGCTTGATCTCGATCTTGTTGGCGTCGCGCGCCACCTCGAAGAAGTACTGGCGATGCGTTTCCCGCAGGATGGCGCCCTTCTCGGTGATGAGCACCTTGCGGATGATCGAACGCGGATCCGTGCTCATTTCGCGAAGACCTCCTTCACACGGTCGAGCCCCTCCTGCGTGAGCAGCAGCTGCTCGCAGTCCAGGAGGTCATAGGCATTGAGCTGGTGCGCGAGCGTCGTGTGCACGCCGCGCAGATTGCGCACCGACTTCCAGACCGTGTCGTTCTGCTGGCCGACCACGAGCAACGTCTTCTTGCCCGAGAGGCCCATCTTCTTGAGCACCGCAGCGACCTTCGCCGTCTTCGGCGCAGCGTCCACCGCGATCCCCTCGATCACGCTCACCGCGCTCTCACCCGCGCGCAGCGACAGCGCCGACACGAGGGCCGCGCGCCGCTGGCGCTTCGGCATCTCGGTGCGGTGGCTGTGCGGCTTGGGACCGAAAGCGCGACCGCCGCCCGGCATGAGCGGGGACGTGTTCGAGCCCTGGCGGGCGTTACCGGTGCCCTTCTGCTTGAACGGCTTCTTGCCACCGCCGGAGACCAGGCCCTTGTTCTTGACCATGGCCGTGCCCTGACGCTGGTTGCCGAGGTGGCGCTTCACCGACAGCCACATCAGGTGCTCGTGCACCGGCTGGGCGAACAGCTCGTCGGGCAGGGTCGTGGTGCCCTTGTCCGCGCCGTCGATTCCGTAGAGCTTCGCGTTCATGTCCGTCAGCCCCGCTTGAGAACGTAGACGAGGCCGTTCGGCGGACCGGGGATCGCACCCCGCACCAGGATGACGTTCTGCTCGGCATCCACACCGGCGACCACGAGATTCTTGATGGTGAGCGCCTTGCCGCCCATACGGCCGGGGAGACGCTTGCCCTTGATGACGCGCGACGGGTAGGCGGACGAACCGATCGAGCCCGGCTCGCGACCCATCGTGGGGCCGTGCGACGCCGTGCCGGCCGTGAAGCCGTGGCGCTTGATGACACCCGCGAAGCCGCGGCCCTTGGTCGTGCCCTCGACGTCGACGTGCTCACCCTTCTCGAACAGCGAGACGCCGAGCGTCTGGCCCAGGGTGAAGCTCGAGACGTCGCCCACCCGGAACTCGCGCAGGTGACGCGAGGCCGGGAGGTTCCGCTTCTTGAACTGGCCGAGGACCGGCTTCGAGAAGCGGCTCTCCTTGTTCGTGCCGAAACCGAGCTGGAGCGCGGTGTAGCCGTCGCGCTCGGACGTCCGGATCTCCGTCACGGTGCACGGTCCGGCCTCGATCACGGTCACCGGCACGACGTCGCCCTTCTCGTCGAAGAGCTGCGTCATCCCGATCTTCTTCCCGATGATACCCATCATGTTCGTGAGGTCCTTTCACGGAGGCGCACCGCGGGAACCGGGTTCCCATGGCCGTCGCTCCGCCCGATGTCCCGGGCTAGGTCTTGATCTCGATGTCGACACCCGCGGGGATGTCGAGCTTCTCCAGGGCCTCCATCGTCTGGCCCGTGGCGCGAGTGATGTCGATCAGCCGCTTGTGGATGCGGATCTCGAACTGCTCGCGCGACTTCTTGTCGACGTGAGGGCTACGGAGCACGGTGTAGACGCTCTTGCGGGTCGGCATCGGCACCGGACCCGACGTGACCGCCCCCGTGCGACGCGCCGTGTTGGCGATGTCGCGCGCCGACTGGTCGAGCGTCGCGTGATCGTAGGACTTCAACGTGATGCGAATCTTCTGAAGCATGTTGACCCCTTACTCGACGATCTCGGTGACGACGCCAGCGCCGACGGTGCGGCCGCCCTCGCGGATGGCGAAGCGCAGCTCCTTCTCCATCGCGATCGGCGTGATCAGCTCCACCACCATGTCCACGTTGTCGCCCGGCATCACCATCTCGCGACCCTCGGGCAGCGTGGCGACACCCGTCACGTCCGTCGTGCGGAAGTAGAACTGCGGCCGGTACCCGTTGAAGAACGGCGTGTGACGGCCACCCTCCTCCTTCGACAGCACGTACACCGAACCCTTGAACTTCTTGTGCGGCGTCACCGACTTCGGCGCCACCAAGCACATGCCGCGCTCCAGGTCCTCCTTCTCCACACCGCGGAGGAGGAGACCCACGTTGTCGCCCGCCATGCACTCGTCCATCTGCTTGCGGAACATCTCGACGCCGGTGATCACCGTGTCGCGCGTGTCGCGCAGACCCACCAGCTCCACCTTGTCGCCGACCTTGCCACGACCGCGCTCCACGCGACCCGTGCCCACCGTGCCACGGCCCGAGATCGAGAACACGTCCTCGATGGGCATCAGGAACGGCTTGTCCACCGGGCGCTCAGGCGTCGGGATGTAGCTGTCCACCGCCTTCATGAGCTCCAGGATGCACTTGTTCGCCTCCTCGTCGTTGCCCGCGGCGTCCATCACCTTCTTCGCCGAGCCACGAACGATCGGGATGTCGTCACCCGGGAACTCGTACTTCGACAGCAGGTCGCGCACTTCCATCTCGACCAGCTCGAGCAGCTCCGGATCCGCCATGTCGCACTTGTTCAGGAACACCACGATGTACGGCACACCGACCTGGCGCGCCAGCAGGATGTGCTCGCGCGTCTGCGGCATCGGGCCATCGGCCGCCGACACCACCAGGATCGCGCCGTCCATCTGCGCCGCACCCGTGATCATGTTCTTCACGTAGTCCGCGTGGCCCGGGCAGTCCACGTGCGCGTAGTGACGGTTCTCCGTCTCGTACTCCACGTGAGCCGTCGCGATCGTGATGCCGCGCTCGCGCTCCTCCGGCGCGTTGTCGATCGAGTCGTACGCGCGCGCCTGCGCCATGCCCTTCTTGGCCAGCACCGTCGTGATCGCCGCCGTCAACGTCGTCTTGCCGTGGTCGACGTGGCCGATCGTGCCGACGTTCACGTGCGGCTTCGTGCGCTCGAACTTCGCCTTCGCCATCGCT
>JBJTRI010000125.1:0-19008 GCA_046076045.1 bacterium | reverse complement strand
TGATCGCCGAGGCCGCGAGCGGGCGGGTGATCGGCTCGTCGCGCTACTACGACTGGGACCCGGTCCGCGAGACGGTGGCGGTCGGCTACACGTTCCTGGCGCGCAGCCACTGGGGCGGCACCACCAACCCGCGCGTGAAGTCGCTCATGCTGACGCACGCGTTCCGCCACGCGCGCACGGTGTGGTTCCACGTCGGGCCCGACAACGTGCGCTCGCAGCGCGCGCTCGAGCGCATCGGGGCGCGGCTGGACCACCGCGGCGTCATGTCGGTGGGCGGGTCGGTGGCCGACCAAATGCTGTTCCGCATCGACCGCCCCACCGCCTGACCGCGCGCTACCACCACGCCCACAGCAGCACGAGCAGCGGGTCGCGACGCGGGATCAGGGCGTGTCCGATGCCCGCTCCTGCCACGCCTCCTTCGGCCCCTGCCGCTCCATCCAGCGGTCCGCCGGCACGGGCTGGTAGCCGAACTTGCGGTACAGGCCGTGCGCGTCACGCGTGGCCAGGCACCAGCGGCGCAGGGTCTGCAGCGCCGGATGCCGCTCGAGCTCCTCCAGCATCCGCCGTGAGATGCCGTGGCCGCGCCACGACTCCTCCACGACCACGTCGCAGAGCCAGGCGAAGGTGGCGCGATCGCTGACCACGCGCGCGACGCCCACGGTGGCGCCGGTCGCGTCGTCGATCGCCACCACGGTGATGCTGTTGCGCAGCGCCTCGGCGACCACCTCGCGGCGGATGTCGGGCGACCAGTAGGTGGCGGCGAGCATGCGATGGATGGCGTCGACGTCCGGGCGCGCGGGGTCGAGGGAGATCGTGACGGACATGGGCGTGGCTCCTGGGGTTCGCTCGTCGAGGGCGGCGCGGGCCGAGTCGCTCAGCGCTTGCCCAGCCGCAGCCGATGCACCTCGACGCCGATCGCGTAGCCGGTCACGCCCTCGGGGCCGCGCAGCAGGCGGATCTTGTTCACGGCGTTGCCGAAGTCCGTCTTCGCCCAGGTCTTGCCGCCGTCGGTGGTCGCGAAGCCGTGGGGCATGGCGCCGACCCAACCGGTGTCCGCGTCCACGAACGCGACGCCGAACTCGCGCACCTTCGCGTCATCCACCAGCGGGATCTCGGCCCACGTCCTACCGCCGTCGGTCGTCTTCGCCACGAAGCGCTGTGACGCGGCGGGGTCGGGGTTGTACGACTGGATCGTGCAGTAGCCGGTCCTCGCATCCGGGAAGGAGAACTTCCACGTGAGCTCGAACGGCCGCGCGGAGCGGTAGACCTCCTTCCAGGTGGTGCCGCCGTCCTCGGTGGCCAGGATCAGAGCGCGCGCGTTCGACACGTCGGGGTCGGTCGCCGAGGCGATGAAGCCGCGCTTCGGGTCGAGGAAGCGCACATCGAAGGCCATGGTGGCGATCTCGGGCAGCTTGCCCTGCTTCCACGTCTTGCCGAGGTCATCGGACCAGATGTACGCGGCGGGCCCGCCCACGCGACCCACGCCGACGATGCGAGGGCGGTGGTCCAGATGGCCGGCGTTCACGAACGGCACCTGCACGATGTCGAAGGCGCACAGGCCCACCACCGGCGCGCCGGCGATGGCGGCGACGGGCGTCCACGTGGCTCCGCCGTCCTCGGTGCGGTACGCCGGCATCGAATCGGTCACGCCGGGGAAGTAGCCGGTGCCCACGTTGCCCATCACGCCCACCTTCTCGTCGAGGAACGCGAGGCACCGCACGAAGGTCCCCTTCCGCTCCCAGACCTTGGTCCACGTGTCACCGCCATCCGTGGTGCGGAACACCTTGCCGGCGCCGTTCCCGTACCAGCCCACCTTCTCGTTCACGAAGAAGATGTCGTCCTGCTTGCCGGGGAACGGCTCGGTGGGCAGCTTCTGCCAAGCGGGTCCGGTGGTCGCGGCGACCTCGACCTTCGGCGCGGGCGGGGCCGCGGGCGTGCCGTTCTGCGGCGTGGTGGTGGCTGCGAGCAGCAGGGCGGCGGCGAGGGCGAGCGGATGCATGCGTTCTCCTGAGCGTGTCGTGACGAGGGGATCGCTTCCGGTCGGATCGGGTATGGGAACCCCCATACGCCTACCCCCGACTCTACGCCCCTGCGGCCGCGGTGCTCCACCCTGCCATCCCCGCCGCGGCCCGCGGGCCCGCCCCGTGGAGCCCCCAGCGCCGCGCGCGACCTCGTGGCCATGCCCATGCCCGCCGCGCGCACGACTCCGGCGGGTGGCGCGCGCTCGAGCGCATCGGGGCGCGGCTGGACCACCGCGGCGTCATGTCGGTGGGCGGGTCGGTGGCCGACCGCATGCTGTTCCGCATCGACCGCCCCACCGCCTGACCGCGCGCTACCACCACGCCCACAGCAGCACGAGCAGCGCGCCGCACGCGGTCCACAGCGCGGCGCGAAGTGCGCCCGGCACCTCGCGCTCGGGCAGCGGCGCGGACTCGGGGGCGCCGAACGCGCGCCGGATCTCGGCCGCCGCCACGCCGAACGACGCCAGCCACGCCAGCGCGACCGCGAACAGCAGCCCCGGATGGCGGTGGTCGGCCAGCGTGCGCGCCAGCCCCAGCCACAGCTGCGCGCCCGGCGTGCCCGGCGCCCCGGCCAGCGACAGCATGGCGTAGGCCCCGGCCGCGCCCGTCCACGGGTGGCGGCGGAACAGCACCGCCGCGCCGTCGGCGACCGCCCCGCCCACCGGCAGGAACCGGCTCAGCAGGCTCGCGCCGCTCGCGGCCAGCAGCAGGTGGCCGCCCCACGCCGCGAGCCCGCCCTGCGCCGCGAACGGCGCGGCCCATGGCACCGCGGCGAACGACGCCAGCACGAGCCCGCCCTGCAGGCTCACCAGCGCGCCCACGCGGCGCTCGGTGCGCGCGGGGTTCGCCAGCGTGGCCGCCCCGCCCACCAGCGCCACGGTGGCCGCTAGCGTGAGTTGCGCGCGCACCAGCCGCTCGGCGGCCGGGAACGCCTCGACACCCGTGAGGTGGTGCATGAGCCACGACGCGCCCGCGACCTGCAGCGTCACCGCCACGAACGGCGCCAGGTGCGCGCGCGCGCCGTGGAACAGGTCGCCCGCCCAGAAGTGGAACGGCGCGCCGCCCAGCATGACCAGCCCCGCCAGCATGGACAGCGACGCGGCCGCACTCCACAGCGAGTACGGGTCGAGCGCCAGCGCGAGCGCCGGCCACTGCTCGCGCGGGCGCGCGCTGCCCGAGGCCAGCGCCAGCAGCGCGTCGCCGGCCCACGACAGCGCGAACGCCGCGAGCAGCACCCACAGCAGCTTGAGCGCGACCTCGGTCTGCGGCAGGTCGCGCGGGTCGTGGGCGAGCAGCGCCACCGACAACCCGGCGGCCACCGCGGCGCGCGCCGGCGTGAGCACGTCGGGCCACGACACCAGCACCGCGAGCGGCACGAGCAGCGCGGTCGCGATCCCGGCGTCGAACCACGGCTGCGGCTCGCTCGCGCGGGCGTGCGCGCGCCGCACCAGCGTGGCCGTGACGAGCGCGGCCAGCGGGGCGAGGAACGCGAGCGAGGGCATGACGAGGTCGTTCATGCGCGCCTCACCGGAGCAACGGCAGCAGCAGCGACAGCACCGCCACGCCGACCAGGAAGAGCAGGTACTCCTGCGCGTCGCCCGAGTGCAGGTCGCGCGCCGGGGCACCGAGCAGGCGCGCCACCACCGCGATCGCGCCCGCCATCTGGCGCTCCACCGCGGTGACGGCGTGGAACGTGTTGAGTGCGAAGTCGCGCGTGCCCGGGCCCGAGGCCGGCTCGGGTTCGGCGGGCTCGGGCACCACCCCGCGCGCGCGGTGGATGGGCCACCACGCCAGCACAATGGGCGCGAGCGCGAGCAGCGCCGGCAGCGGCTCGGCCGCGAACCCGCGCCAGCCCGCCCACGCCAGCGACGCCGGGCCGGCGAGCAGCGTGGCGAGCGCGCCCATGCGCGAGATCGCCGGCAGGCGGTCCTCGGGGCGCGCCACCGCGCGGCGCTCGGGCGCCTCGACCACGCGCTGCAGCCACAGCAGGCTCGCCACGAACACCGGCGGCACCAGCACCGCGAACTCGATGGGGTGGAACCGGCCGTCGCCGAACCCCACGTCGCAGAGCAGCGGCCACGCCAGCGCGCCGCCCGCCACCCAGCCCGCCCAGCGCCACAGCCGCGTCAGTTGCGGGCCGCGGCGCACGGCCTGACCGCGCAACTCGGCCGCGAGCGCGATGAGCCGTCCGCCGGCCGAGCCCAGCCACAGCAGGGCGGCGATCTCGCCCGGCACCACGTCGCGCGCCACCAGCAGGGAGGCGAGCGTGGAGTCGAACACCACCAGCCAGCGCAGCGACGCGGTGAGCGAGCGCCGCGTGTAGGCGCGCAGCGCGGCGAGCAGCGCGGCGAGCAGCAGCGCCACGGTGGCGACCTCGCGCACGAACGGCGCGGTGGTCCACAGCTCGGCCTGCCGCCACAGCACCAGGAACCCGGTCACGGGCAGCAGCGCGGTGAGCCACGGCCCGAGCGTGCGCACCGGCCCGGTCAGGTCGGGGAACGGGCGCGACAGCGGCAGCGCGGCCATGAGCTCGAGCCCCGCCCACAGCACGGCGAGCGCCGCGAGCGTGCGCAGGAGCGCCATGGGGTCGCGCGAGACCGGCAGCGGCGCGGGCACGAACGACGGCACGCCGAACGGGTTGCTGGGGCCGTGGCCCACCACCGGCGCGTACATCTGGCGCAACTCGGGCAACGCCATGAACAGCGCGGTCGCCAGCCACAGCGCCATGGCCGGCCGACGCAGCCACGACCAGCGCGCCATGGTCTCGGCGCGCTCGGGCATGGTGCGCGCCCACAGCCAGAACGCCATCGCCATCAGCTCCACGCCCAGGGCGGCCCACAGCACGCCGGGCAGCATGAGCAGCGCCACGCCCGAGGTGGCGCACACGGCGCCGAGGCGCGCGGACGGGATGCGGGGCAGGCGGATCACCGCGTCAGTCCTGCAACTCGTGCGCGTCGGAGACGAACACCGAGCCGGCGTAGCGCGCGCGCCCGTCGGCGACGCGCACCACCAGCGTGAGCGCGAGCAGCGTGGCGAACCACGCCGTGCCCGCGGGCGCGCCCTCGCCGCCCACGTCGGCGGCGCGTGCGGCGGCGATGAGCAGTTCCAGCCCCAGCCCGGCCGCACCCACGGCCAGCGTGGCGCGGCGCACATGGCGGCGCATCATGAGGTGCAGCAGGCCCAGCCCGACCAGCAGCACGCCCAGCGAGGCGCGCAGCGCGTCGCGGTCGGCGAACACCTGACGCCAGACCGCGGCCACCATGAGCCCGAGCAGCGCCAGTCCGAGCGGCAGCGCCACGGCGCCGGCCTCGAACGCGCGCCGGCGCGGCGGCGCGGGGGCCGCGCCCGCGCCGTCGGGCAGACCCACCTGCCACGCGATCGCGAGCCACGTCACGACCCACGCGGCGCGCGTCCACCACGGCACCGCGAGCTCGCCCAGCACCAGGGCGGCGACCGCGCCCACCACCGCGGCGGCGCGGGCCACCGCACCGCCGGGCAGCAGCGTGGCGAGCAGCAGCACCGTGGGCAGCAGGAGCAGCAGCGCGAGATCGTGGAGCTGCAGCCGGGTCCACGCCTCGAGCAGGTGCATGCGGGATCCCTCCCGGGGGCGCGGCGGACGGCCGCGGACGCTAGCGGCTCAGGACGGGATCTGCGCGGCCTCGGCCAGACGCAGGGAGTTCAGGAACGCCTCGGCGCTCGGGGCGCGGCGCAGCTCGTCGCGCACCGACTCCTCCTTGAGCACGCGCGAGATGTTGGCGAGCACCTTGACCTGCAGCGGGGCGATGTTCTCGGGGCCCGCGAGCAGGACCACGATGTAGGTGGGCTCGCCGTCCATGGAGTCGAACGCGAGGCCCTGCGGCGCGATGCCGACGGCGGCGACCATGCGGTTGAGCGCGCGCGCCTTGCCGTGCGGGATGGCGATGCCGTTCATGAACCCCGTCGAACCCGTGGCCTCGCGGTTGAGGACGCGCATGAGCACCTCGCCCTGGCTCTGGATGCCGTGGGCGGCCTCGAGCAGGTCCACCAGTTCCGCGATCGCCTCGCGCTTGCTGGTCGCGCGCAGCCGCGTGGTGATGGCCTGGGGGTTGAGGAGTTCGGAGAGGCGCATGGTGGGTCGTCTCGGAGGGGGGCGCGGGGGGCGATGGGGCCCTCACCGCAACCTAGTGAGCGAACGCGGGCGCGTCAAGCCCGGACCCCTTGCCTCGCAATCACTTGGTTTGTGCGGCGAAGATTGTTGACGGGCCCTTGTCGAGCCGATCGCCCGGGGCCGACCCCGCCGTTCCCGGGGAAACTCGCGGGCGCCCGCGCCGCACAAGGGCCCGGGGACGGCCATCAACATTTTCCGCCTCACTAGGGTGTCGGCGCGGGTAGTCTGTGGCGTCGAACACGCGTCGCGTGCGTCGGGGGCCGGTCGCCCCGCGCGTCCCTCCGGAGAGCCGCCATGTCGCCCCTCGCCCGCCCCCTGCTCGCCCTCGTCGCTGCCCTCGTCCTCGCCGCCCCGGCGGCGGCCACGCCCTCGGTGCGCGTGGACCAGGTGGGGGGCGTCGCGCGCGTCACGCTGGAGGGCAGCTACGTGGGGGCGCGCTACACCGTGCACCGCGAGAACGCCTCGGGGGCGGCGGGCGTGGTCGTGGGACAGCGCGACGCGCTCTGCACCGGCGACTGCTACGTGCTCGACGACGACGCGCTCGAGGGCGGCACCTACCGCTACCGGTTCGACGTCACGGGCACCGACGGGCTGCTGCGTTCCTACGGGCCGTTCGAGGTCGTGATCGGCGGGCGCGCGGCGGTGGGCTTGTCGCTGCGGCCCTCGCCCAACCCGGTGCGCGACCGCGGCACGCTGCGCGTCACGGCCGCGCTCGCGCTCGGCGCGCGCGCCACCGACGCCTCGCGCGCGATCGGACTGCCGGGCGAGGTGCGGCTCGTGGACCCCGCAGGGCGCACCGTGCGCACACTGTGGCGCGGCACGCTCGACCGGCTCACGTTCGACCTGCCGTTCGAGGCCCGCGACGCGCGCGGCGCCCGCCTCGCACCGGGCACCTACCTGCTCGTGCTCACCACCGCCGACGCCCGCGCCACGCAACGCGTCACCATCGTCCGGTAGCTCGCCCGGAACCCGCGGGCCGGCCCCCTCGCCCGAGTGGCACCATCGTCGAAGCGCGATTCGGTCCGCGGACCTGAATTCACATCCGGTCCGGGTTGCTGAACCGCCGCCGCGGTTCGGCACCGGCATACGCTCGGCGAGCAATCGCGTTCTCGCCGCGATTCATGGGGTCCCCACCGCCCTGCCTGTGCTACACTCCTGCGCAGTCCCCCGGTGCCCCCCCACTCCTTCGCTCGCAACGAAACGCGGGTCCGCTCCCGATGCATCGGGTCCCCACACTCACGGCAGGGCAGCCGGCACGGAGGCAGGCAAGCCCATGAAGCAGCGTCCCATCGGATTCAAGGATCTGCTGGAACGACTCCTGCCCATCGACGAACTCCCGTCGGTGGACCGTTTGCGTGTCCAGCGCGCGCTGCGCTCCGGCATCGCCGTCGAGGTGGAGCGCGCCGCATTCCGCGCCATCGACCTGCTCGAGCAGCAGGGGGCCATTCGCCGCGTGCCCGCCCCGCTCCATCCGGGCGGCCCGGCCGTGCGCTACCAGCGGCGCGACCAGCACGACGTGATCACGCTGCACCTGCCGGGCCCGCGCGTGCGCGACGGCATCACCATCGTGCCCAAGAGCGCACTGCCCATGCAGGCCCCGGCGCGGCTCGACCAGGTGCGCCGCCTCGTGCGGCTCGACGACCCCATCACGTTCGCCGACCCGCGCACCGGCACCACGCGCGCCGGTCTGCGCGAGCAGCTCGACCTCGCCGGTCGCGAGCTGCTCGGCTCCGACTCGGTGCGCTACTTCGCGCGCGGCGAGGAAGAGCCCGGCGCGCCCGAGACGCGGCCGCTCGACCCCTCGCTGGCCGAGGACGCGCTCAAGCACACCGATATGCTGTTCTACTGCCCCGACACCGAGCGCTCCAGCTCGCTCGTCATGCCGGCTCGCAGCGTGCGCGCGCGCGCGCTGGTCGTGGCCGCGGTCACGGGCAGCGACGGCGAGGCCATGGGCTACATCGAGGTCCACCACCCCGACACCGACCCGTACAAGCCCGCCGACCTCGCGCTGGTTGCCCTGCTCGCGGAGTTCGCGGGCGGCGTGCTCGAGCGCGCGGCGCGCATCGAGAAGCTGGTGTTCGTGGACCCGCTCACCACCGCCTACAACCGCTCGTACTACGACCTCCAGATCCGCAACGAGATCGCCCGCGCGGGGCGCGAGCAGAGCTCGCTCGCGCTCATGATCTGCGACATCGACGACTTCAAGTCGTTCAACACCTCGTTCGGCTACGAGGCCGGCAACCAGGTGCTGGTGCAGGTCGCGGCCGCGCTGCGCTCGGGCGTGCGCCCGTTCGACACCGTGGCGCGCTGGGGTGGTGAGGAGTTCGCGGTGCTGCTCACCCCTCCGGTCATGGAGGAGGACGTGATCACCATCACCGAGCGTCTGCGCGCCGCGGTGGAATCCACCACCATCCGACTCGAGGGGCTCGACGGTCGCGCCCATCGCGTGAACGTCACCGTGAGCGCGGGCGTGGCCATGTTCCCCGACCACGCCGACAACCCCGCCGACCTGTGGCGCGCCGCCAACCAGGCCCTGCTGCAGGCCAAGCGCCCGCCCAAGAACCAGGTCGTGTTCCACCGCCCGCCGCAGCCCATCCACAGCACCACGCTGGCGTAGCGCGACTCACCACGCGAACGGCCCCGTCCCGAGGTTCCGGGACGGGGCCGTGTCCGTGGTGGGGCGCGACCGTTCAGGCGTGCGCGGGCTCGGGCGGGCTCGCGGGCACGGTGCGGAACACGTACGCACCGTCGGCGTGGTCCACCTGCACCGTGTCGCCGGTCTTGAACGCGCCCTCGAGCAACCGCATGGCGAGCGGGTTCTGCACCCGCCGCTGCAGCGTGCGCTTGAGCGGACGCGCGCCGAAGTGCGGGTCGTAGCCCTCCTCGGCCAGCGCGTCGCGCGCCGCCTCGGTCACCATGAGCGCCAGGCCGCGCTCGTGCAGCATGCGCGCCAGCGACTCGGCGTGCAGCCCCACGATGTGACGGATCTGCTCGCGCGTGAGCTGGCGGAACACGACCGTCTCGTCGAGCCGGTTGAGGAACTCGGGCCGGAAGTGCGCCCGCAGCGCGCGCTGCACGAGCCGCTCCATCTCGTCGCGGTCCTGCTCGCCGAACTCCAGGATGGCGTCGGACCCCAGATTGCTCGTCATGATGACGAGCGTGTTCTTGAAGTCCACGGTGCGCCCCTGACCGTCGGTGAGACGACCGTCGTCGAGCAGCTGCAGCAGCACGTTGAGCACCTCGGGGTGCGCCTTCTCGACCTCGTCCAGCAGCACCACCGCGTACGGCCGGCGCCGCACCGCCTCGGTGAGCGCGCCGCCCTCCTCGTAGCCCACGTAGCCCGGGGGCGCGCCGATCATGCGCGCCACCGTGTGCTTCTCCTGGTACTCGCTCATGTCGAGCCGCACCATGGCGCGCTCGTCGTCGAACAGGAACTCCGCGAGCGCACGCGCCAGCTCGGTCTTGCCCACGCCCGTGGGGCCCAGGAACAGGAACGAGCCGATGGGCCGGCGCGGGTCCTGCAGCCCGGCGCGCGCACGACGCACGGCCTCCGACACCGCGCGCACCGCCTCGTCCTGCCCCACCACGCGGGCGTGCAGGCGATCCTCCATGCGCACGAGCTTCTGCACCTCGCCCTCGAGCAGGCGCGAGACCGGGATGCCGGTCCACTTGCCCACCACCTCGGCGACGTCCTCCTCGTCCACCTCCTCCTTGAGCATGCGGCGCGTCTGCTGCACCACCGCGAGGCGCGCGGTCTCCTGGTCGAGCTGACGCTGCAGCACGAGCAGGTCGTTGTTGCGGATGCGCGCCACGGTCTCGAGGTCGCCCTTGCGCTCGGCCAGCGTCTCGGCGGTCTTCAACTGCTCGCGCTCGGCCTTGAGCTCGCGGATGCGCGTCACCGCGGCCTTCTCCTTGCGCCAGTGCTCCTCGAGCTCGTCCTTCTCGCCGCGCAGGCGCGTCAGGTCGGCGTCGAGCCGCGCCAGGCGGCCGCGCGAGGCGTCATCGGTCTCCTTGGCCAGCCCGATGCGCTCGATCTCGAGCTGCCGCACGCGACGCGCGATCTCGTCGAGCTCGACCGGCATGGAGTCGATCTCCATGCGCAGGCGCGACGCGGCCTCGTCGATCAGGTCGATGGCCTTGTCGGGAAGGTGGCGGTCGGCGATGTAGCGGCTCGACAGCATGGCCGCCGCGACCAGCGCGGAGTCCTTGATGCGGATGCCGTGGTGGACCTCGTAGCGCTCCTTGAGACCGCGCAGGATGGCGATCGCGTCCTCGGCGCTCGGCTCGCCCACGTACACGGGCTGGAACCGGCGCTCGAGCGCGGCGTCCTTCTCGACGTGCTTGCGGTACTCGTCGAGCGTGGTCGCGCCCACGCAGTGCAGCTCGCCGCGCGCCAGTGCCGGCTTGAGCAGGTTGCTGGCGTCCATGGCACCCTCGGACGCGCCCGCGCCGACGAGCGTGTGCAACTCGTCGATGAACAGGATGACGCGGTTGTCCGCGTTCGTGACCTCCTTGAGCACCGCCTTCAGCCGGTCCTCGAACTCGCCGCGGAACTTGGCGCCCGCGATGAGCGAGCCCAGGTCGAGCGCGATGACGCGCTGGTCCTTGAGGCTCTCGGGCACGTCGCCCGACACGATGCGCTGCGCCAGACCCTCGGCGATGGCGGTCTTGCCCACGCCGGGCTCGCCGATGAGCACCGGGTTGTTCTTGGTGCGGCGCGACAGCACCTGCACCACGCGCCGGATCTCGTCGTCGCGCCCGATCACCGGGTCGAGCTTGCCCGACCTCGCGGCCGCGGTGAGGTCGCGACCGTACTTGGCGAGCGCCTGGTACTTGTCCTCGGGGCTGTCGTCGGTCACGCGCTGACTGCCGCGCACCCCGGCGAGCGCACGCAAAAGCGCCTCGGGCGTCACGCCCGCACCGGTGAGCGCGCGCTGCGCCGGGCCCGCGTGCGCGGGGTCGGCGATGGCGAGCAGCAGGTGCTCGACGCTGGTGAACTCGTCCTTGAGCCGCTCGGCGTGCGTCTCGGCGCGATCGAGCACCGAACGCAGCGCCTCGCCCAGATAGGCCGAGCCGCCGGTGACGCGCGGCAGCGCCGCCAGCGCGGCGTCGTTGGCGCGCAGCAGTGCGGCCGCGTCCACGCCGAGCTTCTGCAGCACCGCGTGCGCGGTGCCGGCGCGGTCCTCGAGCAGCGCGGCGAGCAGGTGCTCGGGGCGCAACTCCTGATGGGAACGGTCACGCGCGATGCGCTGCGCGCGATCCAGGGCCTCGCGGGACTTGACGGTGTAGCGCTCGAGATCCATGGGCGGGAGCCCCCCTTTCGTCCGTGCTGATGCGCAGACTAGCACGGCGGTTCCGGGCGGTCGGGCGGTGCGCGTCAGGAACGCGTGAAACCACGCACGTCATTGCGCCGCCGCACGGACCACCCGCGCGCAGCATGGTCCGAGAGGACACCGCGCGCATGCGGTGAGCGCGGCTCGCAGGACCTGTCGCGCGACGCCTCCGGCACGAGTGGGGCGACACGACGGGGGCGCGTGGGTCGCGAGGCGTCGTGCGCGGGAGCGCATGCACACCCGCGAGAGGGCGCGAGGGCGAGAGGGCGTGAGCGCGAGAGGGCGTGAGCGCGCGAGGGCGCGAGGGCGCGAAGGAGCCGAGGGCGCGACGGAGCCGAGCGGTGAGGGGCCGCGCGCGCACCGACGTGCGCACGAGGCCGCGACGACTCAGGCGGCGCGGTCCATCCACGGCAGCAGCACCGGCACGAGGCGGCGCGCCAGTTCGGGGTACTCCATGGCGAACCACATCGCCTTGCGCAGCACCGACCAGTCGAGCGTACCGTGCTCGATGCGGCGCGCCAGGTCGAGCA
This sequence comes from bacterium, assembly GCA_046076045.1. Classification (GTDB taxonomy): domain Bacteria; phylum Eisenbacteria; class RBG-16-71-46; order RBG-16-71-46; family RBG-16-71-46; genus JAIOPA01. The sequence continues at coordinate 6,977 of JBJTRI010000125.1, read as the reverse complement.
ACCGCGCGCGCATCTCGACATGACGCCCCGCGGGCACGCCCAGTTCCCCCAGGTCGTCCACCAGCGACGCGACCGCGATGGCGTCGGGGTCGGTGAACTCGTTGGCGTCGGACCTGCGCGCCACGCGCCGACCGGCCGCGCCGAGCACCGGCGAGGTGCGCACGAAGTCGTCGGCCGCGACCGCGAACTCGTCGGGATCCACGCGCGTGCCCGTGTCGTCCGTCGGCACCTCTGCCACCGGTTCGAGTCGCGCATGCTTGGGCGTGCGCTCCACGGGCGGGGCGGGCTCCTCGGTGGGCTCGGGCGCGGGCCGCGAGGCACTGGGGACCAGGTGCGGCACGGGCATCTCGCTGGACGGGCGCGGCAGCGACGCCGACGGCGTGGGATCCACATTGAACTCGGGGTCCTCGAGTCGCGTCACGCGCGCATTCGACGACCGCGCACGCCGCTTGCCCGAACGCGTCGCGGGCTTCGGCGACGCGACGGCCGGCGGCGCGGCAGGTGCGACCTCGGCGGTCGGCGCGGGCCCCTCGGCGACGGGCTGAGCAGGCGGTTCGGCGACAGGCTCGGCCGTGGACGGCGCTGCGGTGCACGGCGGGGACTGCTCCGCGGCGGGCAGCACGATGGGCGCGACCTCGGGGCTAGGCGCGGTCTGCTCCGCAGCGGGCTGCGCGACGGGCACGACCTCGGTGCTCGGCGCGGCCTGCTCTGCGGCGGGCTGCGCGACGGGCGCGACCTCGGTGCTCGGTTCGGGCCGCTCCGCGGCGGGCAGCGCGATGGGCGCGACCTCGGTGCTCGGCGCGGTCTGCTCGACGGCGGGCAACGCGATGTGCGCGATCTCGTCGGCAATCGGTTCCACGACGGGCGACCGTTCGGCGACCGGCTCCGCTTCGCGCGCTGCATCGGCGCCAACCGCGGCCGCCTCGGCAACCGGCTCCGCTTCGCGCGTTGCATCGTTGCCAACCGTGGGCGCCTCAACGACCGGCTCCGCGACGGGCACGACTTCGGCAGCCGTGGCGGGCCCGGTCGGGGCCGCATTCCCGGGCTCCGCGTGGTTCCACGTCTCGGCGGGCGCGGCCTCGGCTCCGACAGGCGTGGGCTCGACCGGTTCGGCGTGGCGCAGTTCGGGCGATACCAGCGCGTCCATGCCCACCTTCTCGATCGGCGCACGCAGCGTGGTGGTGTGCGTCACGATGCTCTCGGGCGTCTCCACAGCGGTATGCGGCGGCACGCTCGCGGCGGCATCGTGCGGCGGCGCGGACGCGCTCGTCGAGATGCCCGGCACCGAGACCTCGCTCGAGGTCGGCGCGACCACGGGCGCAGCGCTCTCGGGAGTGGCGAGTGCGGACGCGACGGGCACGACCGACGGCGCCGTCGTAACGGGCGCAGCAGGCACGGAAGGCGCGGCAGACGTCGCGGGCGTCATAGACGACTCGGACGACGCAGACGACGCGGACGTCTCGGGCATCGCGGAAGTCGCAGACGACGCAGAGGTCGCGGGCATCACGGGTGCGGCAGGCGTGACAGCCGCAGCAGGCGTGGTTGGATTCGCAGGCGTCGCAGGCGTCGCAGGCGCGGCGGGCGGGTCCGCAGCGGCCGCCGCCTCCGCATCCTCGGCAGGCAACCCCGCGAGCGTGCGCGCGGACAACTGCGCGAAGCCCAGCAGGTCGCGCAGACGCCACCGCGATTTGTTCGTCCTCTTGGCGGGCGCACCCGCCACCACCGAGGCGTCGGACGTCGCGCTCACCGACGGCACGTCGGCAGCCGCGCCCTCGTTCGGGCCCAACGCGGGCGACTCGCTCACCGGCGGCACCACCGGCGGCACCACCGGCGCGCTCGCCGAAGGCGCGGACGGCACCGACTCCGTCGGTGCGACCGACGGCGTGGGCACGGAGACCTGCAGGCGCGGCGGCGCAGCGCCGTCGGCCATCGTGGGCGGCAGATCGCCCATGTCGCCGAACAGGTCGCCGGGCAGCAGCGGCGGCTCGCTCGATCGCGTCACATCACCCGCGGGCAGGTCCATGGTCGGGAACCCGTCCTCGAACTCGCTCGCCCCCACCTCGGGCGCGCTCGCGGGCGCCTCGGGCGCGCCGTTCTTGCGCAGGTCCTCCACGAAACCCTTCAGGACGCGCGTCGCCTCCTGACAACCGCGACCGTACGCCTCGCGCACGGCACGCGCGTCGGCGCGCGGGTCCACGGGCGAGAACGGGATGCGACGGAAGCGCTCCACGCGCTGTGCGTCGGCGGGCCAGATGCGCTGCAGCACGGTGACCGTGCCCTGGCGCCAGTTCTTGAAGCTCGGGTCGCGCGACGTCGCGTTGCGGATGTCGCGCAGCTCGGTCAGGCGCTCGTCGAGCCACTCGATCGCGCGCAGCGTGGCGGGGGTCGGGTTCATCGCACACCCCCACCGCGCGTCACACGCGCGTCACCACTCCGAGAAGCGCTCCTCGCGCCACGGGTCGGCCTCGTTGTGGTAGCCGTTGCGCTCCCAGAATCCGGGCGCGTCGCGCTCCACGAGCTCGATCCGCGTGATCCACTTGGCGCTCTTCCAGAAGTAACGCCGCGGAACCACGAGCCGGAGCGGCCAGCCGTGGTCGGGCGTGAGCGGTTCGCCATCGTGGGTGTCGGCGAGCAGGACGTCATCCTGATCCAGTTCGTTCAGGGGCAGGTTCGTCGTGAAGTCCTGCGCCGCGTGGATGATCGCGAAACGGGCCGACGACTTCGGCACCGCCCGCCGCAGCACCTCACGGAGCGAGACCCCGTCCCAGGTGTTGTCGTACCGGCTCCAGCGCGTGACGCAATGGATGTCCGAGAACACCTGCATGCGGGGCAGGGTCTGGAACTCGTCCCACGTCCAACGCTGGGGCTGCTCCACCAGCCCGTCCACCCGCAACTCCCACGACGCGAGGTCGATGCGCGGGACGGACCCGTAGTGCAGGACCGGCCACTTGTCGGTCTTGACCTGTCCCGGGGGGAGCCGGGGCTCCATCCGGGGACTGTCCACGCGGTTATCGGCAGGGCGGGGCGCGTCGTTCATGTCGTTCTCCGAAGGACTTGGCGGGCTCGGCCGGGCCCCGGGAGGGCCCCCGGCACGGTCCCGTGGGGTCCGCCGGAGCATGGCACAGCCGGGGCGGGCCTTCCATGCAGGCGCGGGGGTGCTGGCGATCGGGTTGCGGGGGCGCCGGCGCGCGGGTTGCGGGGGTTGCGCGGGCGCGGGTGCGCGGGTTGCGGGGGTTGCGCGGGCGCGGCCGAACGGCGGTGCGGTGGACCGGGCACTCGCTCGGGCGCTCTCCGGTGCGCAGGCTCGTGCGATCGCGAGGCGGTTCGCATGGCCGGGCGGCACGCGGGCGCCGCACGCGCCGCACCCGGCATGCGCCGATCGTGAGCGGCGCGTCAGCGCCCGCGGCGCAACCAGTACACGGTGTTCGGGGTCTCGAACAACATGGTGGCCGCGGTCTCGTCGGACCACCGCACCAGCCCGCTCTCGCCCGTCGCGCGCCACGGGTCGAGCACGTGGAACGCGTCGGCGTGCCACACCACCAGCACCCAGTGGTTCTCGCTCGCACCCTCGGGCAACGGCAGCAGCTCGCCGCTGCCGGGGTCGCGCCACAGCCCCACCAGGAACACGCGACCCGGGTCCTCGGCGATCAGCGGCACCAGCCGGTCGGCGCGCCGCCACTCGGTGTCGCGCGTGCGGCCGTAGAGCCGCTCGCTCCCCAGGTCGAGGCGCTGGAACACGCGGTGCGACTCGTCGTTGCCGCGCATGCTCCAGTCGAACAGCACGTCGGCGGTGTCGTACATGGCCTCGCCGGCCGCGGTCACGCCGGGCTCGCCGTCGCGGTCGGCTGCACGCAGCAGCGCCTCCTGCACGCGATGCACGTGACCGAAGGTGAACGCGGTCGGCACGTCGAACGCGCGTGCCACCGGGGCGAACTCGCCCCCGAGCAGCAGGTACGCCGACAGACACGCGGCCGGCAGCGCGCGCACGCTGTCGCCGGTCGTGGACGCCAGCGCGTCGAGCTGCCCCAGCACCGCCACGCGTTCGAGCGGCGTGGCGCCGGTCACGAGCGAGTCCTCGTGCGCAGCGGGCAGGAACCCCGCGCGCACGACGGTCGCGGCGTCGGGCACCGCGCTCGGCGGCACCTCAGCGTGCGTGGCGGGTACGCCGACGGCGCCGAGGATCGCGATCCCCAGCGCCGTGACGTGATGCCGGAACGGCCCTATGCCCATGGACCTCTCAGAAGTCGGAGGACAGCGTCATGAAGAACGAGCGGCCCGGGTCGTCGAGCGAACCCAGCGGCTGACGGTAGGTGCGGTCGGCCACGTTGCGCACACCCAGCGTGGCGCGCAGCTGGTCGGTGACCCGCAGCCCAGCGGTGATATCGGCCACGATCCACTCCTTCTTGAAGGCGGTCAGCTGGCCCACGCCCGGCGTGGGCAGCGGCAGCCGGTTGGTGCGCCACGACCAGCGCGAACCCGCCTCGAGGAAGCCGCGCGAGCCCGGGTGGTTCCAGCGCACGCCGAACGTGCCCTTCGCCGGCGGCACGCCGCCGAGCGGGGCGCGGTCCTGGCCCGGCACACCGTAGAGCAGCGCGATCGCGTCGGCGCTGGTGATCTCGCCCACCGTGGTCGCGAGGGTCGCGCGCGCCACGAAGTCGTCGGCGAACGAGGTCTCGCCCTCGAACTCCGCGCCGTACGTGCGCGCGGTCGCGATGTTCGCGTAGCGGTAGGTGGGCTGCCCGAACGACTGCGGGACCGGCGGGGTCGGCAGCGCGTCGATCAGGTTCTCGTAGTACGACAGGAACAGGTTGCCCGAGAGCGCCGCGCGGCCCACCGACCAACGCGCGCCGACGTCGTACGACAGCGCACGCTCGGGGTCGAGCGTGGGGTTGCCCACCACGTAGCCCACGCTCGCCGCGCCGTCGAAGAACAGGTCCTGCGCGTTCGGCTGGCGGTAGCCGCTCGAGACGTTGGCCGACAGGTGCAGGTCGGGCACCGGCTGCCACACCAGACCCACCGAGCCCGAGAACGCGTCGTTGTTCGCCGAGGTGTCGGCGAAGCTGAACCCCGGCGCGAGCGGACCGGCCTTGGCGTGGTAGCGGTACAGGTTCCAGCGCGCGCCGGTGGTGAGCGTGAGCTCGCGCGTCATGTAGAACTCGTTCTGGAAGTACGCGCCGTAGTTGTCGAACGTGCCGTTCGGGACCGACTGCGTGGTGCGCACCGCGGTCGGGCCGGGCACCACCGAACCGCCCGGGCCCGTGAACAGGTAGGTGCGACGCCGCACGTTGTTGCCGCTCGTGCGATCCGAGGCCACGTCGAGGCCCGCGGTCCAGCGGTAGCCCGAGTGCTTCTTCGAGGTGAGCTGCACCTGCGCGCCGTAGGTCTTGAGGTCGAAGAACCGGTCCTGCTCGGTGATCGCGCCGACGGCGGTCGGCACCGGCGGCACGCCGAACGAGCCGAACTGGAACGCGGACAGCTCCTGGGTCGAGAAGAAGTTGCGGCGCTCGCGCTGGTAGTACAGGCGGACGCGCGTGTTCTCGAGCCACGCGTCGGGGTAGCGGTTGTCGAGCGTCAGGTGGGCGAGGTCACGGTCGTAGTAGTTGAACAGGAAGTCCTGCGACGCCCCGGGGAACGCGAACGACAGGCCGGGGATGCCGACGTCCTTGCCGCGGTAGCCCTGGTAGCCCGTGCGCAGCGTGAGGTGCGGCGTGAGGTCGTAGCGCGCCCCCACGGCGGCGTTGCGCTCCTCGTACTGCGAGTTCGGGACCTTGCCCGAGGGCGTGCGGAAGTCGTTCGCGTCGCGCCAGCCGCCCGACACGAGCAAGCCCAGTCGGCCCACGTACGGCTGCACCGTCACCTGCCCGCCGAACGCGGCCTCGGCCGTGCCGCCGCCCAACTGCGCGTTGCCGCGCACGCCGCTCGCGCGGCCGTCGGCCGCGGGCAGGGCCTCGCGCGTGATGATGTTGACCGCGCCGCCGATGGCGTCGGAGCCGTACGACACCGACGACGGACCACGCACCACCTCGACGCGCTCGATGAGCGGCGCGGCCACGAGCGACGGGTGCGGACCGTTGCCGCGCGCGCTGTTCATGGGCATGCCGTCCATGAGCACGAGCACGCGCTGGCCCGACAGGCCGCGCAGCACCACGCGCTGCTCCCACGGACTGTCCTTGGAGTTGTCCACGCCGGGCAGCGACTGCAGCGCGTCGCCGATCACCGCCGGCGCCATGTCGCGCAACTGCGCCTTCGACAGGAACGACAGCGCCTGCGGCGACTCGTAGTACGCACGCGGGTAGCGCGCGCCGGTCACGACCGTCTCCTTGAGGAACGTGACGGGCTTGCTCGTGTCGGCGAACGCCGAGTTGGCGGCGTGCGAACGCGACGCGGTGAGCGCGGCGAACGCGAGCGCCAGGGCGAGGACGCGGGCAGCGGGACGGGACGGGCTCATCGGGATCCTTTCCGGGAGTGCGACTCGACGCGCGCCGGGTCGGCGCGCGGGAACGACGGGACTCGCGAGGACGGACACCTCCCCGCGTCGGCTGGGGCGCGGCGCGCCCCGGGCGGCCCACTGCACGGCCGCGACTCCGCAATCTAGTGCGAGCGAGGGGGCGTGGTCACTCCGTAGAAGTACGCAACAGGGGGTGGTCCATTGGTAGCCCCCCTCCGCACGCCCTCGCGGGAGAACGCTAGTCGTCGCGTGCCGGGCGTCGGCGCTCGGCCTTGCGCGCCCCCGCCTTGGCCTTGGCGTCGAGCCGACGCTCGACCGCCGCGCGCCCCGGGCGCGTCGCGACGCGTGGCTTCACGCGCCGCCGCTTCGCCTCGAGCGCGCGGTGGATGCGCTCGAGCGCCAGCAGACGGTTGCGCAACTGCGAGCGGTGCTCGGTGCCCACGCGCACGATCCCGCTCGGACGGTGCGTCATGCGCACCGCCGACTCGGTCTTGTTGCGATGCTGGCCACCGGGGCCGGACGCGCGATA
>JBJTRI010000124.1:0-3892 GCA_046076045.1 bacterium | reverse complement strand
GTGCTCGACCAGCACGCGGCGCCGACGCGAGAAGTCGTCGTGCAGTCGCACGGGCTCCTCGGGCAACGGCTGGTTCATCTGGTCGAGCGACTCCAGCAGTCGGGCCATGACGTCCTGACGCGAGACCTCGGCGCCGTGCAGGTCGAGCGCGAGGTGCCCGAGCCCGCGCTTCTCGAGGCGGTCGAGCACCACCTGCAGCGCAGCGCGCTTCTCGGACACGAACAGCACGCGCTTGCCGGCGGCCGCGAATTCGGCGATGAGGTTGGCGATGGTCTGGCTCTTGCCGGTGCCCGGCGGCCCCTGGATGACGCCGCTTTGGCCGCGCAGGGCGTTGCCGATCACCGTCTGCTGGCTCGAGTCCGCGTCGAGGATGAGGAACTCGTGCTCGGGCGGCACGCGGTCCCACTCGCGCGGGTCCATGGAGGTGCGTCCGCCCGCCTGCGCGGTGCGGGCGGTGGGGTCGCCCGCGAGTGCGGCCACGAGGTCGTGCTCAAGGAGATCATCGAGCCCGTTGCGCAGCTCGTGCACCATAGCGACCTTCTGGAACGCGAAGTTGCCCACCACGACGCGCTGCGAGGTCGTGAACCCCGGCAGGTTCGCGCAGCGTGCGCGCAGCAACTGCTCCACGGGCGCGAGGTCGAAGTCCTCGCCCTCGTCGTCGCCCTGCAGGTCGCGGACGAGCTCCTCGGGCGCGATGGTGACACGATGGTCCTCTTCGAGCACGTGCAGCAGCACCAGGTTGGGCTGGATGTCCCCGCCCCGCACGAGACTCAGCCCCTGACCGCCCCGCCCCGACTTCCGCACCTTGAGCGGCACCAACAACATGGCGGACTCGGTGACGCGCCCCTCGTCGCGCAGCTGCCACGAGGCCATGCCCATCGCCATGTAGAGCGTCTCGATGCCGCGCTCCTCGGAGTTCGCGAGCGCCTTGGCGCGGATGCCGATCAGTCGCGCCTCGGCCGAGCGGAAGCGCTCGAGCTCCTCGCCGCTACGCCCGTAGAACCGCTTGAGCGGCACCTCCTTGCCCTTGAGCAGGTCGGCCATGGCCTCGGCGGAGACCTGCGTCATGTCGAGCGTCCCGGACTTGAGGTCGCGGAAGTAGAGCAGGTTGTTGCGCCGCGACTTGTCGATGAGCCGCGCGAGCCACTGCGTACGCGCGCGCTCGACGACCTGACGACGTGTGGGGGACACCCCGAGTTCGGACATGCGATCGCCCGGCGGCATCATGCGCTCACCACCCGGGCCACCGAACCCGAGCGGACGACCTGCGCGACACGCATGCTCATGCGCTCCCCAGCAAGCGCTCGAACTGCAGACAGCGCAGCACCTCGACGGGGCCGAGACCGCGCGCCTGATGCCGCAGGCCCTCGTCGCTCGTGACGAGGAAGCAGAGGTGCCCGGGGTCCGTCGCGACCCGCCCGCCGAGCTCCTCGAGGATGCACTTGTCGGCACGATTGAGCCCCGTACCGCCCGAGAAGACCACACGCAACTGGGGCGTCACGAAGTGCTCGCTGTAGTTCGGGCCATCGAAGCAGAGGTTCACCCGCATTTGCTTGTTGCGGGCCGGGATGGTTCCCAACGCGTTCGTCACCCGATCGCGCGCATCGCGTGCGCCCTCGACCCCCTGCTCGAACAGTTGGCCGTGCCGGGCGAAGGCGAGATTGTGTCCGTCCACCCACAGCGTGCACTCCACGTCCTGCTCCATCACCTGGCGTAGCCGATGCAGCGGGGTCGGGCGAATGGTCTCGGTGGGATGCTCCCTCTGGAATCGGTCCATGAGCAGGCAGCACCGATCGTCGAGCTTCCAATGCAGCGCGCGCTCGTGCTCCACCGACCAAACCTTGAGCACCGCGCCCTGCTCCACGAACGCCGAGAGCGCCTCGAACTGGCGTTGGTCCTCGATGGCGTTGATGCGTGAAATGAGGTCCTCGTAGGCGAACCCCTGCACGACGCCGCCCAGCTTCGCCTCGATGGCGCGCACCTCGCGGCGCAGTTCCAACGCCACCTCGCCCAAGTCGGGCAGCGGCGAGAGGGCGTTCTGGCGAGCCGACTCGATCGCGAGCTCCAACTCGCGCACACGCGTCAGCCGAGCCGCCAACTCGGCGCGGTTCCCCATGGAGCGGTCCCGCTGCTGCTGGGCCTCGAGCACCTTCTCCGCGTGCTGGATCACATCCTCGCCACGCGCACGATCCGCTTCGACCGCCGCGCGCATGGCCTCCAACTCCTCCACCGGGCGCAACCATGGCCGAATCCGCTCGTCCAACTGTCGTTCGACCGCGGCCTGCACGCGCGCCTCGAACTCGACTCGAAGCGCATCACGGTCCGCGACGATGCCGCCCACCTGCCCAACGGCCTCGTCGCGACTACGCTTCATGGCGTCGAACTTCTCCTGCCACTGCTGAATCTGCTGCGCATGCGCGCGCTCGGCCTCCTCGTGGCGCTCGCGCAGGCGATGCAGTTCCTTGTTCGCGGCCGCACACTTGGCGGCGACGCCGTTCATCTCGGCACGCAGCTGCGCCAACTCCTCCTCGTGCTCCTTCGTGAGCACACCCCCGCCCTCGCCCGCTTCGGCGAGGATCCCGCCCCAATCCTCGATGAACAGGCCGAACTTGGCGCGCAAGGTCCGGGCAGCGGCTCGGCGCTCTTCCGCACTGGGTGCGACCTTGAGGAGGTCGCCCGCCTGCAGGCGTTCGAGCGCGAATCGCACCACGCCGCCACGCAGGTCCACCAACAGCGAGGCCAGCGGATGGCCGTCATGGAAGTACACCTGCAGTTCCGGCCAGCTGTGGGAGATGGCTTCCCATGACAGCACCATGAACACGCGCTGGTGGAGCGTGCCCCGTCGCAGCACATCGAGCACGTCGGGCCGCGGCGGGTCCGTGGAGCGCACCATGGCCGCAAGGCGCTGGCGGATGCCCGGCAGGCTGACGCGATTCGCGCGCAGTCCGTGGAAGTCCGCGAGATGCTTCCTCACGAAGTCGAACAGGGCCTCTTCGTCCACATCGGTGATCAACGAGGACATGAGCTCCCGCGCCTCGAGGGGCCACTCGAGGACCTCCGGCGACGGCGGCACGGGGTTCTGGGGCGTGCTCACCGCTTGCCCTTCGGGCGTACGGGCACCTGCACCTCGGTCCAAGGCCGGTCCCCCGGGCCGGAGTACGCGAGTGCGCGCGGCTCGCCCGCGACCTCCCATGCGGGCTGGCCCGCGAGCCACCCCTGGATGCGCTCGAGTCCGAGCGTGGCGACCTTCTCGCTGAACGGACTCGACAGCCCGGCGCTCACGACCGTCACCGGGGCGGTGTCCACCACGCGCACGCGGCCATCGGCGCCGAGTGCGCCCTCGTCGGGCGTGCGGTACAGGAAGCTCACCGTCCAGCGCGCCTGGCCCGAACGCGGCAGTGCGAGCGGGTCCCCGTCGTCCCCCGGACGCAGGTCCACCTCGACGGGGCTCGTCATGGGGATGTCGCGGGAGGAGATGTGCCGGTAGAGCGGGTAGAACGAGGTCATCATGGCCATGCCGGCCGAACCCTCGCTGTCGATCTCGGCACGGCGCACGCTCGGATAGGTCTTGAGCTCCATGGCGCCGGGCGGCGTGGGGGCCGGATAGCCCGCGGGCAGCGGTGCGCTGAGCGCGAAGTCGGTGCCCTCGATGCGGTACATCCCGCGCCTCGACAGTGTGGCGCGCACGTCGGCGTCGCCGATCAGGCGCACGCTCGCGCCCGGCGGCGGCACGCGCAGGGGCTCGGCGAAGGCCACGGTGGCGAGCAGCATGAGGAGGCCGGGAAGGATCGGGAGCGACGCAGGGCGCAGGCGGATGATGCAGGGCGCCTGCCCGCGGGGGGAGGGAGGACCGGGCACGGGGGCGATCTCCTCTATCGAAATCAGGTCGGGG
>JBJTRI010000123.1:0-2224 GCA_046076045.1 bacterium | reverse complement strand
GCCGAGGCGAGGAACAGGTCGCCGAGCGAGATGTCGGCGCCCATGGCGCGCGCGTGCCGAGCGACCTCGAGGTCGGAGGTCACGACCGTGATGTGCTCGTCGCCCCCGATCCACTTCTCGACGTAACGCCGGATGACGTCGTCCGCGGTCTCGGGCGGGCGCGAGTAGGTGATGAGCACGCGCCCCGTGGTGACGTCGCGGCCGGGACCTTCGGTGGAGCCGTCGAAGACCACGAGGAACCGCACGTTGTTCCCGCCCATCATCCAGGCCAGCAGGTTGACGAGCATGTCGCGGGATTCGCGCAGGGTGCGGTCGGGCCCGGGCTTCAGGCGCGACGAGCGCAGGATGACGTTGTAACCGTCCACGATGACGAGGCGAGCGTCCATGCGCTCCATGGTCGCGGTCCGGGCGCACCGCGTCAACGTCCGCGCCCGGAACGACGCGGGCCCCGTGCGAGTGGTTCGCACGGGGCCCGATCGCGCCGCGAAGCGTCTAGAGGCCGCCGCGGGAGGTGTGGATGATGCGCCCACCGGTGCCCACCGCCCAACCGCGCAGCCCGTCCACGAACCACACGTCGTCGAGCGGCACGGCCGTGCCCGACACCTGCGCGCCCCACGTCGCGCCACCGTCGGTGGTGCGCAGTACCAGCCCACCGCCGTTCGTGCCGACCGCGTAACCGACCAGGTCGTCCACCAACTGGATCGCGTTCACCGTGTTCGTGGCCCCGAACGACCCCAGCGCCCACTGCGCCGAGTCGGCCGCGGCCACCGTGAACGCCTGCGCCCCCGCGAACCCGCCCGCGACGGCGCGCGTCAGTGACCGGCGCGACACACCGCGCAGCGACTGCCCGGTCACGGACGGCTGCACCACGGTCCACACCGCACCGCCGTTGCGCGTGCCCACGATGACACCGGACTCTCCCACCGCCCAGCCGTTCGCGGCATCCGAGAACGAGACCGCGTTGAGCGTCGCGGCGGTCGGGTTGAGGCGCGTCCAGTTGGCGCCACCGTCCACCGTGCGCAGCACGGTGCCGTTCGCGCCCACCGCCCAACCGCGCGTGGTGTCCACGAAGCACACCCCGCGCAGGGCGTCGGTCGTGGGCACGCCGAGCACGCGCGTCCAGGTCACGCCCGCGTCACGGCTGCGCACGATGGTGCCGGCGTCACCGACCGCGAAAACGCCCGACGACGACACGAACCACGCGTCGCGCAGCGCTGCGGTGGCGCCGCTGGGACGGATCGCCCACGACGCACCAGCGTCGTCGGTGCGCACGATCGCGCCCGTCGCCCCCACCGCCACGCCCACGCGACCGTCGGTGCGGAACGCCACACCGTGCAGGTCGTTGGTGGTGCCGCTCGTCTGGATGTACCAGCCGGCGCGCACCACGACCGCGACCACGGCGGTGTCCGCACGCCCGCCGCTGCTCGCGATGAGATGCGTCACGCCCTCGCTGAGCGCGGTGACGAGACCCGACGCGGTCACGGTCATCACGGCCGGGTCGTGGCTCGACCAACCCACGGCGGCTCCGGGGATGACCGCACCCGCGGTGTCACGGACGATGGCCGTGAAGGTGCGCGTGTCCCCGACCACCAGCGTGTCGGTGGCGGGACTCACCACCACCGAGGAGACGGTACTGGTGGGCGGGGCGACGGTGTCGAGCGAACCGCACTCGCAACCGGTGAAGGCCGAGACGCTCACGAGCGTGAGCAGCACGGCGAGCGACGAGCGACGACGAGGCATGACGGGCTTCCCTCGCGGGTCCGGGCGACCCTCCCCGGACGGGGACGGGTCCCTGAGGTTATCGGCCATCCCGGCCCTCGATTCCAGCCCCGGGGACGGAGCGTGCGGGGCCGCATAGACAGCGGGCGGGACGCGCACGAGCGGCCCTGGACGGACCGAGGCGGCCTCGCGAACGGTGCGGCTTGTCGCCCGCTGCGGCGGAACCTAGTGTCAGTGGCCATCCGAAGCCCCTGCCGCGGGGTCGGACGCCACCCTCCTCCCACGAGGACCCCCATGCTCGAGGTCCAGTCCGTCCGCAAGAGCTACGACGACCGCGTGGTCGTGAACGACGTCACGTTCGAGGTCGCGACCGGCGAGATCTTCGCGCTGCTCGGCCCCAACGGTGCCGGCAAGACTACGCTGATCCGCATGATCACCGACATCGTGCGCCCCGACTCCGGCCGCATCACGTTCAGCGGGCGCGCGCTGCGGGGCGGCGACCGGC
>JBJTRI010000122.1:0-35090 GCA_046076045.1 bacterium | reverse complement strand
CCGTTGTGCGGCGAGACCGTTCCCTTTTTCTCGCGGCGGTGCTTCGTGGGACGCGCGCCCGTGGGGTGAAAAGCACCGCGGCGCGACCCGGGTGGGCCGCGCCGCGTGCGAATCATGTGTCGGCCTGCGCGACTAGATAATGCGTCAGCCTGCGCGACTAGAGCTTGAGCTTGGTGTCCTTGTCCACGCGGAACACCATCTCGGTGCCTTCCTTGACGGTGGCCTGGTAGCCCTTCGAGGCCGACACCGCACCCGTCGCGGCCGCGCCGCCCAGGATGCCACCGATGAGCGCGCCCTTGCCCGAGCCGCCAACCGCGCGACCGATGAGCGCGCCCGCGGCCGCACCGCCCGCCACCGCGCCCACGTTGCGAGCGCGCGTCGAGCCCGCCACGATGCTGTCGGCGGTCGCCGAGATCGCGTGCGTCTTGCCGTTCGCCTCGATCGAGGTGATGCGCAGCACGAGCACCGCACGATCGCCCTTCTCGGCCGGTCTCACGCCGTCCACGACGCCGTGCACCACGCTGCCCGCGGGGAACGGCGCGAGGTTGCCCACCGTCACCGCCTCCTTGATGGAGCCCGACCACTCCTGGCCCGCGGTGGCGGTCTCGGAGGTGAGCGCGTTGTCGATCGAGATGCGCAGACCCGTACCCGCCGCGACCGTCGCCGTGGGGGCCGCCGGAGCGGCAGGAGCCGCGGGCTTGGGCGCGGGCTTGGGCTTCGGCTTCGCCGGGGTCTCGGTCGGCGTTGGCACGGGCGCCGGCGATGCGCTGGGCTCGGGCTGGAAGTCGGTCTGCGGCGGCAGCTCGGCCTGCGGCGTCTCGACGGGGCTCGAGGCGAGCAGAGTGTCGCTGCTCGCGGCCGGGGCGTTCTCGGCGGACTTCTGACCGCAACCCGTCAACACGACGAGCGCGAGGGCGGCGAGGGACAGCGGGAACGAAGAACGGCGATCCATGCGGGATCCTCCATGCGGACCCGGCTTCCGTGCCGGGGCTGGGGGCGACCTCTCGGGGAGCGACTGCGCGATCCGCGATCCTGCGGACCAAGCGCCGACAGGATGCCGACGCACCCACGCGCACGCAAGCGGTCCGGAAGGGGATTGACGCGGGGTTGACGCCGCGCACGGCCGCACTCGCCATGCGTTCCACCCTTACTCGCCAGCCATCCGACGATTCCGGAGCGCGTTGCGTGGTTCGAGACCGCTCCGTGTGTGCGCGATCCGGTTCGCGCCCGATGGTCGAACCCCGACCGTGGGATGACGAATCGGCCCGTCCCCCGAAGGGAACGGGCCGTTCGGACCGCAGCTAGCCCCCCCTGGGCTATCGCTGCTGCGGCAGAACCACGTTGTCAGCCTCGACCGCGAACGTCGCTTCCGAGCCGTTGGCGTGACGCGCCGTGAACTGCATGCGCACGTCGATCGCACGACCGGTGCGGATCCAGCTGTTCCAGCTGCGGAGCTGCAGACGCGCGATCGGCGGGCCCGGGGGCATGCCGGCGAGACCCGGCCAGATGAGCTCGAGGACGTGACCGTCCGGCGAGTCGGCGGCGACCGTACCCGGCTCGATCAGCAGACCCGGGAACAGCAGTTCGTCGAACACGATGGGCTCACCGGTCGCCGTCACCGAGATCGGCGTACCGGCGGCGAGCGAACCGGCCTGGTACACGTTGGCCGAGCCACCCGTGAACACGATCGTGGGCGTGGGCGAGGCCGCACAGCCACCGGCCTTGTTGAACGCACCCGAAGCGACGTCACCCTCGGCCTCGAAGCGCAGGCGGCGGCGGCGGAACTGCACCACGTCGGCCGACAGGTTCTCGATGATGCCACCTTTACCCGTCAGGGTCTCGGGGCAAGGCGGGATGGAGAAGCCGTTCGGGAGCACCGGCGTGCCGTCCATCGAGAGGCCGGCGATCTGGCCCTTGATGGTGGACTCCACACCGTCCTGCTCGAACGTGAGGTCGAACGCCACGTCGATCTTGGTGTCGGGGCCCACGAGCGCGCGGTTCCAGTCGGCCATCTCGATACCGATGACCGGCGAACCCACACCCTCACCTGCAAGCGAAGGCCAGAGAAACAGCATCACGTTGCCCTCGGCATCCGACGACTCGACGATGCCCGTGTGGTCGAGCCCGGGGAAGATCATCTCGCCGAAGTCGAGGCGATTGCCGTGCGTGGTGATGCTCTGGGTCGTCCCGTGCAGGAGCAGCGTCGCGCGCGAGCGCTTCACCTTGATGCTCGGGATGTCGGCCGCCACGCACGCTCCGGCGCTCGCGAGGCTCCACTCGGCGAGGTCGCCCTGGAACTGGATCCGCATCCGGCCCACGGCAGGCCGGTACTGAGCGACGAGGCCGGACTCGAGGTTGATGTTGAACGCCGTCGCGGCGTCGTTGGCGACCAGCGTGGGGCAGCCGGCGAGATCCTGCGAGCCGACGCCGTTACGGCCCACGCTGCTGCCGGGCTGGGTCACCTGCTGCTGCTTGCTGCACGACGCGAGGCCGAATGCGGCCATGAGCGCCAGTGCGGGAATGACGAGGCGGGGGGACCGAACGAACATGGTGACAGACCTCCGGAGAGAGGAGAGGCCGGGTGGCGGACCGCCCGGATGCTGAAGGGAGGGAGTGCGGATTCGGAGCGACCGGGAGGCCCCCGGTCGTTCCCGAGCACGGCGTCGTGGGAAGAATCGCGACATCGCGACAGACAGGATGGTCCGTTAGGGGCATGGGGCGGGGCAATGGGCAATCGCGACACGTGCGATCGCTCGTGTCGAATTTCGGGTCTGCTCAACGGTGTTCGTTCGGACGCGACGAAGTGGTGCCACGCACGACACGATCGAACCACCGTGTGACGACCACTCCAGCGGCGGCTTGCGATATGCAATGCGCCCCCTCGATCGACGGCTGCGATCGCGGGGGCGCAAGTGAGGGGGGAAAGCGACGGACCCCGGCGGGCAAGGGGTGCGCCGGGGTCCGTGCGATGGAAGCGGCTCGTGAGGCCGCCCCCTGGACTGCTACCGCTGCTGCGGCATGATGATGTTGTTCGCGACCACGTCGAACGAGGCCGGCTGACCGTCGGGGCCGATCGCGTCGAAGCGCATGCGGAAGTCGACCGCACGGCCCGTGCGGACCCAGTTGTTGTACCGCTCGACCTGCAGACGCAGGATCGGAGCGCCCGGGGGCAGGCCAGCGAGACCCGGCCAGATGATCTCGAGCACGTTACGGTTGGCATCCTTCGCGATCACGATGCCGGGCTCGAGCAGAATGCCGGGGAAGAGGAGCGCGTCGAACAGGATGGGCTGGCCCGTCTCGGTGACCGAGATGTTCGTGCCGGCCTGGAACATGTTCGCCATGCCACCCGTGAACTGCACCGACGGGGTCTCGGAAGCGGCGCAGAAGCCGGCCGCGTCGATCACGCCGTTCAGGTCGCCCGTCACCTCGAAGCGCATGCGGCGGCGCTTGAACTGCACCACGTCGGCCGAGTAGTTCGTGACCAGACCACCCGGGCCCAGCGTGGTGGGGCACGGCGGCAACGTGGGGGCGTTCGGCATGATCATGGTGCCGTCCAGCGGGATGGCCGGGCAGCTGCCTTTGATGTGCTGCTGCACGCCGTCCTGCTCGATGATGAGGTCGTACGCCACGTCGAGCTTGTCGAGCGGCCCGATGAGCGCCTCGTTCCACTGCGCCAACTCGACACGCACGATGGGCGAGCCCGGTCCGAAGCCGCTCAGTTCCGGCCAGATGATCTCGAGCACGTTGCCCTGAGCGTCGGTGGCGAGGATGACGCCCGGCTCCACGAGCGCGCCCGGGAACAGCAGGGCGTCGAACGTGAGGCGGTCGCCGGTCGTGGTGACGCTGTTGGTCGTGCCGTTCACGAACACGTTCGCGTGACCACCGACGAAGTTGATCGTCGGCACGTCGGACGCCGCGCACGCACCGGCCGCGCGGACGGTGCCGCCGGCGATGTCGCCCGAGGTCTCGATGCGCAGACGCAGGCCGGGGGTGTAGTTGGGGATGGCCGCGGTCTCGACGATGAAGTCATCGGCCGTGGCGGGGGTGTTGGCGACCAGTGTGGGGCAGCCGGCGAGCACCTGCTGGCCCGCGCCGTTGCGACCGGCGGAGGCGGCGGGGCTGGTGACCTGCTGCGAGCGGCTGCAGGCGCCGAGGCTGAGCGCAAGGCACAGCACCGCGGCCGCGTGCAGCGTGGAGCGGAGAACGGGGTTGGAGAGTTTCACGGGTACAACCTCCCAGGGGGGTGGAGAACAGCGGTAGGGACTCGGTCGGGTCGGTCCTTGGAGAGCGGGAGTGTGGGGAAGACATCCCGCGAACCGTCACGATCGCACGCGCTACGACCTAGTCGGCTCACGACGTCCGACTACGAGGGAGAAGTGTGCGGATACGGTGAAGTCGATACAACGAATTGCAGACACGGAAGTGGAATTGCCGACTGTCCGGTTCGCCGTGACTGAAACACACGAGTCGTGGGACCGATTTGTGTCGCCGTGCGACACGATGTGTAGTGATGCTCGCCGCGGAGTCGAAACAGCGAGTCTGGTTCGGTGTGACGCGACGGGGTTCACCTGCAACCGGTGCAAACGCGTGGCGTCCGTCGGACGGTTCAAACGACCTCGCGCGCGCAATTCCTGCCTGCGCCGGGGAGGACCTATGCTGTGCCTTCACGCCGACCGCACACGACCCTTCACGCCGGAGATGACGCATGGACGTGCAGCTTCGCCGTTCCGACCCCGCTGTTCGTTCCGTGGGCCTGCTCGCCGTGGGTGTGTACGAGGGGACCGCGGGTCGCACCGACCCCGTGACGGTGGTGGACCGCGCCAGCAAGGGTGCCGTGAAGGCGCTCCGCGCCAGCGGTGACTTCAAGGGCCGGGCGGGCGAGACCGCGCTCCTCTATACGAGTGGGGTGAAGGCGAAGCGCGTGCTGCTCGTCGGACTGGGTCCGGTCGCCGGCCTCGACGCGCGCCGGGTGCTGCTGGCGGCTGCGGCCGCCACGCGCCGCGCTCGCGAGACCGCGGCCGGCACGCTCGCCCTGGCCCTGCCCGAGTCGGTGACGGGGTCGCCCGAGCGGCTGCGCGCGGTCGGCGAAGGGGTCGCGCTGGGACACCACCGCCACACCGCCTACCTCACGACCGGTGCGAAGCCGCCGATCACGCGCGTCGAGGTTCTGGTCGCCCGCCCCGGCACGCCGTCGCAGCGGGACGCGCTCGCGGCCGGGTTGGTGCGTGGCGAGGGCGTGGCCCTGGCGCGCGACCTCGCCAGTACGCCGGGACAGGACCTGCCGCCGGCTGCCCTGGCCGAGCGCGCGGTCGAGGTGGCGAAGCGCGTCGGCGCGCGCGCCACGGTGCACGACGCCGCGGCCATGGAGCGGCTGGGCATGGGGTGTGTGCTGGCGGTGGGCCGCGGCAGCCCGCACGCACCGTGCTTCGTCGAGCTGGTCAAGGACCCGGCGGGCGCGCGCAAGGGCACGGCCCTCCCCACGGTGGTCGTGATCGGCAAGGGCGTGACGTTCGACACCGGTGGCGTGTCGCTCAAGCCGCGCGAGGGCATGGGCAAGATGAAGTACGACATGAGCGGTGCGGCCGCGGTGGTGGGGCTGTTCGCGTCGCTGCCCGCGCTCGACCTGCCGTTCCGTCTGGTCGGACTCATCCCGAGCGCCGAGAACGCCATCGGCAGCCGGGCGCTCAAGCCGGGCGACGTCATCCGCGCCATGGACGGCACCACGATCGAGGTCACCAACACCGACGCCGAGGGCCGCCTACTGCTGGCCGACGCGCTCGTGTATGCGCGCCGGTTCGAGCCGGTCGCGGTCGTGGACCTGGCCACCCTCACGGGGGCCATGTCCATCGCGCTCGGCCGGCACGCCGCGGGCCTGTTCGCGGACGACGACCCGCTCGCGGCCGAGTTGCACGCCGCGGGCGAGCGCAGTGGCGAGCGTCTGTGGCGCATGCCGTTGTGGCCCGAGTTCCTCACCGAGATGCGCGGCGACACCGCCGACCTCGTGAACTCCGACGAGCGGCGCGAGGGCGGCTCCAGCAAGGCGGCCGCGTTCCTGTGGCACTTCGCCAAGGGTCTCCCGTGGGCGCACCTCGACATCGCGAGCTCGGCGTGGACCTACGCCGATCGTCCCGAGTCGAGCCGCGGTCCCAACGCGTTCGGCGTGCGACTGCTCACGGACTGGCTCGAGCACCGCGCGCGCTGATCCCCGTCACGACGACGCGCCCCCCGACGAGGACGGTCGGGGGGCGCGTTCGTTCGGGGTGTCGTCAGCGCCGCGGTTTCGTGGCGCTGGTGCGCTTGCGCGTGGGTGGCGGTGCGGTGGCCGCGTCGGCGGCGCGCTCGACACGCAGTCCCGAGGCCTCGTGCGCGAGCCGGCGCAACCGGCCCTCGCCGTCGGCCCACAGGTCGAAGCGCGCGGTGCCGTCCTCGAACACGTAGTGGCGCAGCACGAGCCGGTTGCCGTCGGTGCGTACCGTGTCGGGGGCCTGCTGCGTCAGGGTGGTGATCGGCGTGGTGACCGTGTCGGGTGCGAGCGCGAGCGTCTGCACGCGACGAGTGCGGAACTCGCGTCCCGCCACACTTCGGCACATCACGTCGAACAGCGTGAACATGCCGGAGTCGAGCACGTAGAGCCGCCCCGGCGGGCGCACCAGCCGGATCGCGCTGCCCGCTCCGTCCACCTCGCTGTAGTAGGTGAACAGGGTGTCGTCGGGCACGATGCCGCGCACCACGGTGCGGCCGAGGAAGATCTGGTTCGAGGTGTAGTTGCGCAACCCGAAGTCGCGGGCGTCCACCACCATCTCCATGCGCTTCTCGAACCGCTGCCGCACCTTGGCCTCATCGAGCAGCGAGCGGTGGTGGGTGGCGAGCACCCGCACCGAGTCGCCCTCGGTGGTCCAGCGGAACTCCTCGCGCGCGACCACCGTGGACCCCTCGAACAGCAACAGCATGCCGGAGTCGGCGACGGCGGCCACGGCTGCGGCGCGCGCGGCCGACGGCAGGGCGAGGGTGGCGAGCAGGGCGAGTGCGGCGAGCGGGAGCGGAAGGCGCATGCGGGAATCGTAGCACGGGCCCGCGGGGGCCCGGCAGGTCGCACCGATCAGGCGGGGGCGCGCTCGAGTCGCGTGACGCACTCGATGTGCGGGGTGTGCGGGAACATGTCGTACGGCGTGACCTCGGCCGGCCGCCACCCCAGTCCCGCGAAGTCCTTGAGGTCGCGCGCCAGCGTGGCGGGGTTGCACGACACGTACACGATGCGCCGGGGCTCGAGTTCGGCGACGCGGGCGACCACGCGCGGGTGCAGTCCGGCGCGCGGCGGGTCCACCACCACCACGTCGGGACGCGGGGCGCCCGGGCGCGTGCCGCGCGCCCACTCGCGCAGCACCGCCCGCGAGTCGCCCAGTTCGAAGCGCGCGTGCGCGATGCCGTTGCGGGCGGCGTTGCGCTGCGCGCGCTCGACCGAGTCCGCCACGCTCTCCACGCCCACCACCTCGCGCGCCGCACGCGCGCACAGCAGCGTGAGCGTGCCCGCACCGCAGTACAGGTCGAGCACCGACTCGGTGCCCGTGAGTCCGGCCGCCGCCAGAGCTCCCTCGTACAACCGTTCGGCCTGATCGCTGTTCGTCTGCAGGAACGCGTTGCCCACGACCTCGAACTCCAGTCCGAGCAGACGCTCCACGATCGTGCCGTCGCCGACCAGCGCGCGCTCCTCCTCGGCGAACGCCACGTTGCCGAGTCCGCGGTTGAGGCCGAGCGTGACCGTGCGCACCTCGGGCGACAGCGCGGCGACCTCGCGCGCCCACTGCGAGAGGCCGGGCAGCGCGTCGTCGGCGGCGATGAGGTGCACCGCGCAGCTCGCGGTGTGCGCGAGGTGGCGCACCACGAGCGAGCGCGCCACGCCGTCGTGCCGCACCGGGTGGTAGGCGCGCCAGCCGTGCTCGCGCGCGAAGCGCTGCGTGAGGCGCACGACCTCGACCGTGAGCGGCGACGGCAGGTGGCACTCGCGCAACTCGAAGACGCGATCGTAGCGGCCGCGCTCGTGCATGCCGAGGATGCAGGTCTCGGTGCCGTCGGCGCCGGGGAGCGGGTGGAAGCTGTACTCCATCTTGTTGCGGTAGTGCCACGCGGCCGGTGCGGGCACGATCGTGCGAACCGGCGGGTCCGCGATCCCACCGAGGTGCTGCAGCGCTTCGCGCACCTGGCGTTCCTTGAGTGCGGTCTGCGCGGGGTACGGCAACTCCTGCAGACGACAGCCGCCGCATTGCTCAAGGTGGGAGCAACGCGCGGGCACGCGGTCGCGCGACGGTTCCAGCACGCGCTGCAGTCGCGCCTCGGCGAAACGCCGGTTGCTCTTCACCACGCGCACCTCGGCGGTGTCGCCGGGCAGGCCGCGGTCCACGAACACGACCTTGCCGTCCACGCGCGCCAAGCCCTGACCGCCGAGTGCGACGTCGTCGATCGAGACGGTGAGCAGGTCGCGGACCTTCATGGGGTTCCTCGGGCGGGGGCGGCGGGCCGCCCGGGTCAGGGGTTCGTGGATTCGGCGGGGACCGACGGAACCTTCCGGGCGTTCGCCCTGTCCCATACCGTGTCCCCACCACCGCGAGCGGGCTGGCCCCGCACGCTATCCCGAGCCGTTCCCGGGCCGCAAGGACGGCCCGTCCCATCCGGAGGCCCCATGCGTCGTCCGTTCCGCGCTTCCCTCTTCGCGCTCCTCGCACTCGTCGTCGCGTCCGCCGCAGTGGCCGCGTCCGGTTACCTCGGTCTGGGCATGCAGGCCATCGACGCCGACCTGCGCGCGGGGCTCGACCTGCCCGCCGCCGGCGTGCTCGTGAACTCGGTCGCCCCCGAGGGCCCCGCGGCCCGCGCAGGCCTGGTGAAGGGCGACGTGCTGCTCGTGTTCGACGGCCATGCGGTGCCCGACCCCGCCGAGCTCCGCCGCCTCGTGCGCGCCACGGCACCGGGTCGCAAGGTCGCGGTCGAGTTGTGGCGGGGCGGGGCGCGTCGCACGATCGAGGTCACGGTGGGCGAGGCGCCCGCCGAAGTCGAGTTGGCGCCCGAGCGCGATGTACGGCGTCGCATCGTGGTGAACGGTCGCGAGCTCACCGAGGACGATGCGATGCGGTGGTTCGAGGGTGACGACGACGAACCGTTCGCGCGCATGCCACGCATGTTCGTGATGCGCGAGCCGGCCCCGGCGAACCGCGGTCGGCTGGGCGTGCGCATCGAGCCGCTGCGCGACGAGCTCGCCGAGGCGTTGGGGGCGACGGGCGTGAAGGGCGTGCTGGTACTCGAGGTGATGGCGGACTCGCCGGCCGCGCGCGCCGGGGTGCGCGCGGGCGACATCGTGACGCGCGTGGGCGATCGCGCCGTGCCCTCGCCGGATTCGTTGGTGGCCGCACTGGCCGAGCGCGACGGCAAGGTGACGCTCACCGTGCGCCGCAAGGGGATGACGCGCGACCTCACGGTCGAACTGCCCACCCGGCGCGAGGTTCGGGTCGAGGTGCGGGAGCGTGGTGGGAATCGGGAACCGGGCCCCCGGGGGCCGGGGTATGACGGGATGCCGCGACGCGACGGTGCGCTCCGCGAGGAGCTCGAGTCGCTGCGCCGCGAGCTGCGGGACCTTCGCGAGCAGCTCGAGGCGTTGAAGCGGCGGTGACCCGGTCGGGGGACGCGCACGACGCGCGCCCCACGTCCCGGGGGGCGTCGTTCCTTCGGGCCGGATGCGAGCCGTCTGCATGGGGCGCTCGGCAGCCCGAGGGTGCAGCGCGGCGCCCCTCGGGTCGTCGGGTCCGAATGCCGATCCCTCGGGGGGAGGGGTCGGCGTTCGCCCGTTCGCGTGCGATCCCGCGCCCCTCGCCGATCGTGCGATGACCTCCGCGGTGCGCTGGCCGCGGGGAGTGTCCTCGAGCGTGCGACGCCCGCGACGATGCGTGGGTTATCCTGTGCGCATGCCCTTCACACCCAATTTCTGTCCCGTGTGCGCGACCGCCATGGGCATGGCCCACGAGCACGGCGTCCTGCGCCCCACCTGCCCGGCGTGCGGTTGGATCTGGTACCGCAACCCGGTGCCCGCCGCAGGCGTCCTCCTGGTGCGCGACGGCGCGGTGATGATGGTCCGGCGCCGCTTCGATCCGCGCGCGGGGTTCTGGTGCCTGCCCGCCGGGTTCATGGAGGCGGGCGAGACCCCCGAGCAGACCGCGCAGCGTGAACTGCAGGAGGAGACCGGGGTCATCGCGCAGCTCACGGGCCTGTTCGGGGTCTATGCCGGGTTCGACGACCCGCGCGTGCGCGCGGTGCTCATCCTCTACACGGGCGTCGTCACCGGAGGCGAGGAGCGTGCGGGCGATGACGCCGACGAGCTGGGTTGGTTCCCGCTCGACGCGCTGCCGCACGACATCGCGTTCCAGTCCCACCGTCAGGCGCTGGCGGAGCTGCTCGAGCGCCTCGCCGGCGCCTAGTCGCGCTGTGCGTGCGCGCGCTCGGGTCGCGGCACGCCCTCACGCACGGTGCACGTACGCTCGGGGTGCGACGAGTGCTCGCGATGTGCGTGCGCGCGCTCGGGTCGCGACACGACCTCACGCACGGCGCACGTGCGCTCGGGGTGCGGCATGTGCTCGCGACCGGCACCCGCGCAGGCGGGACGGGGCACGGCCTCGCACACGGCGCCCGCGCACTCGGTATGCGGCACGTCCTCGTGCACGGCGTGCGCGCGCTTCGACCCATGTCCGCGCGCGCGTGGGCGTCGCCTCGTGTGCCGAGCGGGTTGGCCGCGCTCGGGAGCCTGCGAGTCGGCGCGGGCCCCACGGGTCCGGCCCGCATCAGGCGGCCTCGCGCAGGTCGTCGGTGGCCGCGGCGCGTTCCTCGCGGACCCCGATCGCCATGGACAGCACCGCGCTCGCCATCAGCGCGCGGTCCAGGTCGGTCTCGTCGAACGCCCGGCCGTCGCGCTTGTTGCTCAGGTTGAGCACGCCCAGCACGCGGTTGCGGTGCACGAGCGGCACCGACACGAACGACTCCGAGTTGTAGCGATCCACACCGGTCGCACGCACCGGCACCGCGTCGCCGTCGCGCTTCTTCAGGACCGGCTTGCGGTGATGCGCCACCCAGCCGGCCACGCCGTGACCGAGCGGCACGCTCACGCGGTGTGCCACGCCGGGGTCGAGGCCGCGATGTGCGGCGATCCGCAGTCGAGCCTCGGGATCCAAGCGCATGAGCGAGCAACGGTCCACCGCGAACGCCTCGCAGAAGCGCTGCACCAGCGCCCGCGACAGTACGTGATCGTCGTGCTCGAGCGCAGCCGCCTCGAACACCTCGCGTAGGAAACCCATGGTCTCGCCCTGCTCGTTCAGCCGCTGCTGCGACGACACCAACTGCGCATGCGCCTCGTCCAGTTGCCGCGCCGAGTTTCGCGCGTGCTCGTCGAGCGCGCCGAGCCGTTGCCGCAGGACCTCCAACTCGGAGCGTTCGGCGTGCGCGGCCTGCTGCACGCGCTCCATCTCGCGCGCGAGCAACTCCACGCGCTCGGCCTTGAGCCGGTTCTCGTGCGCGAGTGCGGTGGACTCGCTCTCGAGTTGGTGCAGTCGGCGGCGCACCGCCGAGCGCTCCTCGTTCACCTGTTCGTCGGCGCGTCGTGCCTCGGGCGGGACGCGGCCCGCGGCAGTGAGGCGGCGGGCGAGGGCCACGGCCGCGACCGATCGCAGCGCGAGCACGTCCTCGACCGCGGCGGCCGGGAACGCGTTGCGCTTCGGCGAGACGAGGGTGAGCAGGGCCACCAGGTCGTCGCGGTCGGCGACCGGTAGCACCAAGCACGAGTGCCAGCCGACCGGTGCGGTGAGCGGTTGCACCTGCGCGGCCTCGAACCGGTCGGGTTCGTAGACGGGTGTGGTGCGGAACACGCGGGCGAGCAGCGAGCGACGCTCGGTCGCATTGAAGAACGCACTCGGTCGGAAGAACTTGCGGACCATGCGTGCCGGGAGGTGGTCCACGGGGACCACGACCTCGCGGCGATCGAGCCGGCCGCGTTCGCGTTGCCAGATGCGGGTGACCGTGTCGCGCTCGCCATCCACCATCGCGAGCGTGGGGTGCCAGTGGTCCTGTTGGGCGCGCAGATGCTCCAACAGCGCGTCCACGATGTCCTCGACCTCGCTGGCCGCGGAGATCCGCTCACACACGTCGCGCAGGTGCGTCCTCGCCATGGATGTCCTCCGAAGGGATGGCCGCCGCGAGCGAGCCGCGTCTGGAGTTGGCAACCGGCGTGCCGGAGGCTCCGGGGCATCGCACCCGCACCGTGCAGCGTGCGGTCGGACGCGCTACGGTGGGCCGCGGAACGCCCGTTCCGGGCGCGGTCCGGGGCCGCTTCGGCGCCGCGTCGCGCGTTCCCACGGGCCCGCTGCGCCAACTCCCCCACCGTGGGATCGCCCCGGAGCCGCCGATGCCGCGCCTCGTCGCCGACCGTCCCGTGCTGTTCACCACGTCCGACCTCGGGCGCGTGATGCAGGCTGCACGCGCCATGGAGGCGCGCGGTGAGCGCGTGCTGCACCTCGAGCGTGGCGAGCCCGACTTCGACACGCCGCCGCACGTCGTCGAGGCGCTGGCGCGCGCGGCGCGCGACGGCGCCACGCACTATCCGCACGAGCGCGGCGAGCCGCGACTGCGCGAAGCGCTGGTGGCGAAGCTCGCGCACGAGAACGCGATCGTCGCGCATCCCGACGACGTCACGGTGACCGCGGGCGGCACGCACGCCCTCTACCTCGCCATCCAGGGCGTGCTCGGTGCGGGCGAGGAGTTGCTGGTGTTCTCGCCGCACTGGATGGCCGTTCCCAAGATGGTGGGTCTGGCGCACGGGGCGTGCTACCGGTCGTTCCCGGTGTACGCGGCGCTGCAGTCGGGCGCGTGGTCGGCCGCCGACCTCGAAGCCGCGCTCCGCGCCGCGCTGCGCCCCGAGACGCGGGCGCTCTACCTGAACACCCCCAACAACCCGACCGGCGTGGTGCTCACGACGGAGCAACTCGACGCGATCGCGCGCGTCGCGGTGGAGCGCGACCTCGTGGTGCTGTCCGACGAGGCCTACGAGCACCTCACCTACGATGGCGCACGCCACGTCTCGATCGCGTCCCGTCCGGGCATGGCCGAGCGCACGCTGTCGGTGTTCAGCTTCTCGAAGAGCTACGCCATGACGGGTTGGCGCGTGGGCTACGTGGTCGCACCTGAGGCGCTGCGCCCGGTGCTTGGGCCGCTGCTCGCGTTCTACACGACGCACGGCGTCTTCCCGGCCGCACAGCTCGCCGCACTCGCGGCGGTCACCGGACCGCAGGACGCGGTCGCGGCGATGCGCGCCTCGTACGACGAGCGTCGCCGTCGGCTGTTGGACGGGCTCGCCTCGGGCGGGTGCGTGCGCGCAGTCGCGCCGCAGGGAGCGTTCTACGTGTTCGCCGACGTCGCCGAGGCGCTCGCCGGGCGCGCCCTGTGGGCACTGGTGGACGAGTGGTTGGCCGCGGGCGTGGCCTGTCTGCCGGGGACCGCGTTCGGCGCCTCGTACGACCACCACGTGCGCTTGGCGTTGTGCGCGCGTGCCGACGACGTGGCCGAGGCCGGGCGCCGGATCGCGCAGCTCACCGCGCGCTGACGACCGTCACTCGTCGTCGGACTCGTCGGTCTCGGCGGCTTCGGCTCCCTCGGTCGCGTCGTCGTCCTCGTCCGTCGTCCCCGCGAGCAGGAAGCCGCCGTTCAGGTTCTGCGGCAGGATCACGGGCGAGAGCGCGCACGCGAACACCTCGTCCATCGTCTCGACCGCGATCAATTCCAGACGCTCTCGCACGTCGAGCGGGATGTCGTCCACGTCCTTGAGGTTCGCGGCCGGGAACAGCATGGCGCGGAACCCCGCGCGGTAGGCGGCGAGCGCCTTCTCGCGGATGCCACCGACCGCGAGCACCTTGCCGCGCAGGCTCACCTCGCCGGTCATGGCGATGTCGTGGTGGATGGGCCGGTCGCTCAGCACCGACGCGATGACGAGCCCCACCGTGATGCCGGCACTGGGGCCGTCCTTGGGCACGCCGCCGGCAGGGAAGTGCACGTGGATGTCGAACCGCCCGAACGCATCGGCGGGGATGTCGAGCCCCTGCGCGCGCGACCTCACGTACGAGTGCGCGGCTTGTACCGACTCCTTCATGACCTCGCCGAGCTGTCCGGTGAGCACGACGCGCCCGGCGCCCGGCATCTTGATGGCCTCGACCACCAGCACCTCGCCGCCGGCGGCCGTCCACGCCAGCCCCATCGCGACACCGACCTCGTCCTGCTGGCCGGCCATCTCGGGCTGGTACACGCGGTGCCCCAGGTACGCTTCGAGTTGCTCGGTGAGCACGGTGTGGCGGCGCGGGTCACCGGTGGTGCGCGCGCGCGCCACCTTGCGGCAGATCGTGGCGAGCTGACGCGCGAGGGCGCGAACGCCCGCCTCGAGCGTGTAGTGGCGCACGATGGCGCGCACGGTGTCGTCGCCCAGCGCCACGTCGCGCCCGGTGAGCCCGTGCTCGGCGAGCGTGCGTGGCAGCAGGAAGCGGCGTGCGATCTCGAGCTTCTCGTCCTCGGAGTAGCCCGGCACCTCGATCGTCTCGATGCGCTCCTGCAATGCGTCGGGCACCGACTCGAGCTGGTTCGCGCACATGATCACGACCGCGTGCGACAGGTCGATCGGCGCCCCCAGGTAGTGGTCGGTGAAGCGCGACGCGCTCTCGGGGTCGAGCAGTTCGAGCAGCACCTCGGCCACGCGATGTCCGCCCTCGCCCGCGAGGCGGTCCACGCCGTCGATGAGCAGGACCGGGTTGCGCACGCCCGCGTCGCGGATCGCGCGCAGGATGCGACCGGGCTGCGCGCCCGGCGCGGTGCGCGGCTCGCCGGCGAGTTCGGCGGCGTCGGAGGTGCCCGAGACGTTGATGCGCGCGAACGGACGTCCAAGCGCGCGCGCGACCTCGGCTCCGAGCGACGACTTGCCGGTACCGGGCGGGCCGACGATGCACAGCGCGGGGCCGGGCAGGTCGTGCTTGAGGCGGCGCACCGCGAGGTACTCGAGGATGCGTTCCTTGGCCTTCGTGAGCCCGAGGTGCTGCTGCTCGAGGTCGGCCTGCACGCGACGCAGGTCGGCGTCCTCACCGGTCACCGCCTCCCACGGCGTCGCCCACAACCACTGCAGGTACGACCTCACGTGCGCGGCCTCGGGCGAACCCGTGGGCAGTCGGCGCAGGCGGTCCATCTCGCGCTGCGCGCGGCGAGCGATCCCGATCGGGAGCGAGCCGTGCGTTCCGGGCTCCAGCGCGCGCTTCGGCGTGCGCGGCGAGGTGCCCTTCGCGGGCGCCTCGACCGCGGCCTTCGCACGCAGCGTGCGACGGCCCTGCGACGAACGGGTACGGGACGAGCGGCCCATGGAGCCCTCCTTGGCGAGGTCGCGACGCGACGGACCGGGGCAGGCCGGGGGGTCGGCCGACCGGTACAGGGGAGGGTTCGGCCTCCGCGAGCTTCGTCTGCAGTCCGCTCTCACCCGGCCGGCAGGGTCAGGGTGCGCGTTCCGCGGGGCTCACATGTCAACCGACTGGCGCGGCGTCGGTTGCGTCCCGAGCGGGCGCCGGGGGCTGGGTGCGCGGCGTTGCGATTCGCACGGGCGCTAACACCGGGAAAGGACCGGACCCCGCACCCGTGAGGGCGCGGGGTCCGGCAAGAGCGAAGTCGAGGACCGGGATTACCGGTAGATCGCCTTCACGCTGCCCCACGTCGACCTGCTGGTCGGCGTGGCCAGGCAGGCGGGGTTCGTCGACGACGAGTTGCGCGGCGTCGGCGTGCCCGTGGTGAAGTCCACCGAGTTGTTGTCGGTGTCGGTGTTCCCAGCACTGTTGCGGATCGCCGCGACCGTCGCAGAGACACCCGAGACCGCGGTGCCCTCGGGGCAGTTGCCGGTGCCGTACGCGACCTTGTCCACGAGCGTGCCGGCGATCTCCGAGCCGCAAGCGACGTTGCTGTTCACGGCGTTGAAGAGGGCGACCTTGCCGCTGGTGCCGCTCATGCTGAAGCCCGTCGTGGGGGTCTGGAAGTCGGCCGCGGGGCTCAGCGCCACGCCACTGGTGCCCGCAGCGCCGCACTCGATGAGGATGTACTGGCAGGGCTGCACCGTGGTGCCCACCGGGAACGTGAAGATGTTGCCGGTCGAGCTGCCCCACGTACCGGTGGCCGAGCCGTACTCGATCGTCCAGCCGCCGATGTTCACGGGCGTCGCGCCGCTGTTGTAGATCTCGACGAAGTCGCGGAGGAAGACGCCGGTCGAGCCACCGCCACCGCCGTACACCTGGCTGATGCGCATCGGGTTCGCAGCCGAAGCCGTGCCGGCGCAGACGACCAACAGGGCCAACGTGGTCACAAGACGCTTCATGGGGGGGTCCTCTCGGGTGCGGAAAGCGCGGTGCGCCCCTGCAGGGTTAAGAGCTTTCGTTTCGGTTCTCGGGCGCGGGGGCGATCCATGCGCGAGGCGCGGGTCGCATCCGAGCCCGTGACAAGGTGCAGGATGCGTGAATTCCCTGACGGGGGACAAGTGCATAATGCACGGCGCCGCAATTTGTTCGACGGCCGTAACGCCGCCCGCCAACGGACGCCATTGGACCCGTTTACGGGTGCGTAACCGGGCCCAACCGGGGCCCTGGAACCTCCCGATCGAGGGCTCCGGAAGGGGGACTCGGGACGACGGAGCAAAAACTGGTGACCTCAAGGTCATCAGTCGGACGAGCGTCCATCCATCGCGGCCGTCCGTACCTCCGAGGACGACTCGGGAGCGGGGCAGGGGGGCTGGTGGCTCAGCCCTTGGCGGGTCGGGTGCGGACCCAGAGCATCCGGGTCGCGTTCGCGAGCAGGAACACCGCGAACCCGCGGGCGAGCACGGACTGCGGCAGGCCCTGCGCCCACCACGAGGCCAGCGGGGCCCCGATTGCCGCGCCGATCGCCAATCCGGGCACGAGCGAGCGCTCCACGTTGCCGTGGCGGTTGTGCTCCCACGCCCCGATGGGCGCGGTCGCGAGGATGAGCGCGAGGCTCGTGCCCTGCGCCATCTGCTGCGACATGCCGAACGCCAGCGTGAGCGCGGGCACCGCGAGGATGCCACCCCCCACGCCCATGTAGCCCGCCAGCAGGCCGACCGCGGCACCCACGCCGAGCGAGGTGGCGAGCCCGACCATGCCGGTGAGCGCGTGCTCGGCGTCGCCCACGGGTGCGCGCCACAGCAAGCGCAACGCGACCACCGCCAGGAACACCGCGAACGCGTCGCGCAACCGGTCCTGCCGAGTGCGGGCCGCCAGGCGTGCGCCGTAGCGCGCCATCGTCACGCTCGCCAGCGCCATGGTGGCCGCCGGTCCCCACGCGACGTGGCCGTGCGAGCCGTACACCACGAGTCCGGCCACCGCGGTCGCACCGATCGCCGCCAACGACGTGCCGTGCGCGCGGTGCTGGCCGAGCCCGTACCACGCGGTGAGCATGGGCACGAGCACGATGCCGCCGCCGACGCCGAACAACCCGCCGGCGAGACCGGCGACGAGACCTGCGACGACGCCCGCCGTCCAGCCGCGGTCGGCGGGTGGTCGGCGGGCGTCGGTCACGCGGCTCAGGACTTCGAGGCGGTCGCGGTCGGCTGCTGCGCCTTCTGGATGAGGCGCACGGTGTCGGCGAAACGCGTCGCACCGGTCGGGGCACCGAGCACGACCGCGATGAGGTCGCGGCCCTCGGCCCGCACCCAGGTGGCGAAGCAGTAGCCCGCCTCCATGATGAAGCCGGTCTTGCCGCCGAGGATCTCGTAGCGGCTGTACAGCAGGCGGTTCGTGTTGTTGATGGCGTGCGCACGGCGCGCGGTGCGGAACTCGTGCGAGCGCGTGGTCATGATGCGCGCCATGAGCGGCTCGTGGGCCGCGGCGTGCACCATGCGCGCCACGTCCGACGCGGTCGAGACGTTGCGCTCGTCGAGGCCCGTGAACTCGGTGAAGCGCGAACCCGTGAGGCCGAGCTCGACGGCCTTGCGGTTCATGCGCCCGATGAACTCGTCGTGCGTGAGGCCCGACTCGCGCGCCAACACGCGCGTCGCGCAGTTGTCCGAGCACATGAGGCTCATGTGCAGCAGCTCGCCCAGCGGCACGTGCTCGCCGCGACGCAGCTGCGTGTGGCCCGCGCCGGCCAGGTCGGTGGCGGTGACCTCGACCTCGCGCTCCAGGTCGGGCTGCTGCTCGAGGAACACCATGGCCGTCATGAGCTTGGTGATGCTCGCGATCGGCACCGAGCGGGCGGCGTTCTTCTCGAACAGCACCTCACCCGTGGTGGGGTCGAGCAGGATGGCGTTGCGCGCGTAGACGCCGCCCGGCGGCGGCGTGCGCCGACGCGAGCGCGTCGTGCGACGCTTGCGCTTGGTGGCCGCCGTCGAGGTGGTCGCACGGGCCGCGATCTCGGGCGGGCCGGCGACGACGGGGGCGGGAGCGGCCTCGGCCATCGTGGCGAAGGTCGCGTAGAGGGCCACGAGTAGCAGACCCTTGGCGCGGAACGACATGCAATACCTCCTCGAGGGGACCCGGTCGAGTCCGGGTACCGAACCATCCATGGTATCGGCAGGTGAAGCGCCGCGAACTTAGCCCTTCGTGCGCGCCCGGGTCAATCGGCTCCGTCCCGGAACCGTGCAGGATGCAACGCCTCCTTCGCGCGCGCCGCCCCGAACGGGACCTCAGGGGCGCGGCGTCACCGTGTCGGTGAGCACGAACGGGTCGTCCACCTTGAGCGGCGTCGTGGCGATGAACGCCTGCCCGTACTTCACCCCGATCTGCCAGCCCCAATGGCGCGCGTACGCCTCGAACGCCTCGCGCGGGTGCGGCAGGTGCTCGGGTCGCGGACGCTCCGGGTGGTAGAACTGCGTGAGGTGGCAGTCGATCGCCGACAGCCACGCCTCGGCCTGCTCGGAGATGTCCACGATGAACGTGGGCCGCGTCCCCGGCGGCACGAAGTAGAACCAGATCGCCTTCGCTTGGTACGGCTCGCCCTCGCACGGCGCCTTGGCGAGGTGCGCGAGGTTGAACGCGTTCGCGATCATCTGGCCCGACTTGTAGTGGTCGTTGTGGCCCAGCCCGCGCCCGATCGGCAGGTCGTAGTAGGGCGCGAGGATGATCTGCGGGCGATGCCGACGGATGAGACTCGCCGCTCGGCAGCGGTTCTCGAACGTGTCCTCGACCCGGCAATCGCCGAGGTCCATGCACTCGCGCACGTCGAGCTCGAGGATCTCGCCCGCCCGGCGGCCCTCGTCGGCGCGGATCTCGGGCGTGCCCCACCCCATGTCGCCCGAGGTGATGTCCACGATGCCGGTGGTGCGCCCGCGCTGCTTCATCTTGAGCAGCACGCCACCACAACCGATCTCGGCGTCGTCGGGGTGGGGGCCGAAGGCGAGGATGTCCACGGGCATGGCGGTCTCCGGGTGACGGTACGGTGGGCCCGGGGCGCGGGGCGCAACCGGGACTCGCGACTATATCGGGGCTGCGGGGCCCCCTCAACGCGGCTATGCTCTGCGGGCCGCCCCCCCGACCGGAGGATGACATGCTCTACTTCGCGTACGGATCGAACCTCGACCCCGAACAGTTCGAACGCCGCTGCCCCGGCCACCGCGTGGTCGGGCTCGCCGAGCTGCGCGACCATCGGCTCACGTTCCCGCTCCGCTCCCGCACCTGGGAAGGCGGCGTGGCCAGTCTGGGTGTGGCGCACGGCGAGAGTGTGTGGGGGGTGGTGTACGACCTCGACGACGCGCACCTCGCCGAACTCGACGTCTACGAGGGTTGGCACGGCCCGAACCATCCGAACAACTCGTACGATCGCGAGACCGTCGCGGTGCACCTGACGCGCGCCGACGACGGCTCGTTCCCGCGCCGACTCAACGCGCTCGTGTACGTGGCGCGGGCCGCGAACCCCACCCCGCCGTCGCGCCGCTACCTCGACGCGATCCTGCGCGGGGCGCGGCACCATCGCCTGCCGGCGGCCTACCAGGCCAAGCTGGTCGCCATCCCGACGGCGGACTGACCCGGTCGGCTCAGGCGCCGACCGGGTCGTTCGACGCGGGCAGCGCGTCGGGCAACCCGTACAACTGGTCGAAGTACTCGCGCAGCATGCGCTCGCACGAGAACGCGTCCTGCGTGGAGCGCACGCTCTCGGCCATGATCCGCGCCCACTTCTTGCGGTCGGCGAACGCGGGGATCACGCGCTTCTCGAACGTGTCGTAGAGCTCGTGCAGGTCGCGCACGTCGTCGCCCGGCTCGCCGCGTCCGACCGCGAAGCCGTTCACGCCGTCCACGCACGCCTCGGGCCACCAGCCGTCGAGGATGCTCACGTTGGGCACGCCGTTCATGGCGGCCTTCATGCCGCTGGTGCCGCTCGCCTCGAGCGGACGGATGGGGTTGTTCAGCCACACGTCGCAGCCGCGCGTGAGCAGGCGGCCCAGTGCCATGTCGTAGTTCTCGAGGAACACGACCTGCCCCGGATGCTTGCGCGCGCCCTGCACCAGTCGCGCCACGATGTTGCGACCGTTGGCGTCGTCGGGGTGCGCCTTGCCCGCGAACAGCACGCGCACGTGGTTCTGCTCGAGCAGCTTCGCGAGCCGGGCCTCGTCGCGCAGGATGAGGTCGCTGCGCTTGTAGCCGGCGGCGCGGCGAGCGAAGCCCACCAGCAGCGCGTCGGGCGGCAGCGTGACACCCTGGCGTCGCTGGACCTCAGCGATGAGCTCGGCCTTGAGCGCGAGGTGCGCCTTGAGCAGCTTGTCGGGGTCGCCCGCCGCCTCGCGGATGGACGCGGCCTGCCACGTCGGCACGTGCACGCCGTTCGTGATCGCGCCGATGGGGCAGGCGTTGGTGACGTCCTTCCACATCTCGCGCGAGGTCTCGCCGTGCAGTTGCGCGACCGCGTTGGCGGCGCGCGACAGCCGCAGCCCGGCCACCGTCATGTTGAACGGGTCGCCGCCGATCGCGCGCATCTCGGCGCCCGAGAGCTGCAGGCACGCACCCATGCGGCGCAGGTCAGCGAGCGCGTGCTCCTCGTTACCGGCCTTCACCGGGGTGTGCGTGGTGAACACGGTCTGCTGCCGCACGCGCGCCCACGCGTCGGGGAACTGCAGCCCCGACTCCATGAGCTCGGCGATGCGCTCGAGGCCCGCGAACACCGCGTGGCCCTCGTTGAAGTGGTAGGTGTGCACCTGCAGGCCCAGCCAGCCGAGCGCGCGTACGCCGCCGATGCCCAGCACCATCTCCTGCGCGATGCGCGTGTCGGTGCCGGCCTCGTAGAGGCGGTGCGTGATCCAGCGGTCCTCCTGCCGAGTGGGCTCGAGCAGGTAGAGGGGGATGTGGCCGTAGCGGTCGGTCACCCACACGCGCAGCGGCACCTCGCGGCCGCGGATGCGCACGCGCACGCGGACCTGCGTGTCCTCGAGGAACGCGGTGTCGAACCCCGGGTACTCCTCGTACGGCCGGCCATCGGCCCCGATGCGCTGCACGCAGTAGCCGCGCTCGTAGAGCAGGCCCACGGCCACCATGGGGGCGCGCAGGTCGTGCGCGGCCTTGATGTAGTCGCCGGCCAGGATGCCGAGGCCGCCGGAGTAGATGGGGAACGACTCGTGGAGCCCGTACTCCATGCAGAAGTAGGCGACGACGGGCGTGCGGGAGCGGGAGGCGGTGGGTGGGGTCATGGTGAGCGGAGTCTATAGCACGAGAGGGGCGCCTCGCAGGAGGCGCCCCTCGTGAGGAAGCGTACGGGGGATCAGGCGGGGCGGGTCATGACCGTGGTCTCGGAGCCGTCGTGCTCCTCCATGACCCAGCGCACCGATTTGCTGCACGGGCAGGTTCCGCCCAGGCGCTTGAGCTTCGGCATGGCCTTGACGCCGTCCTCGACCGTGAGCTCGCCCGAGGCGACCTTGCGCAGCGTCTCGGCGTACAGGCGCATGTCGCGGCTCGCGATGTAGCCCGAGTTGAGGTGCTTGCTCAGGTAGCGCAGGTACGTCTCGGCGTCGGTGAACGCCTCGCCGTAAACACCGACCATCTGGAAGGCGTGCTCGCCCTTGCGGCGGAAGAAGCGCACGTCGGGCAGGCGCAGGATCTCGTCGTACGACAGGCCCTTGTGCGTGCCCCGCGAGCGCTCGAGCTCCTCGATGACCGACTCGACCTTGACGGGCGTGTAGTCCGGGAAGCGCGCGCGCACGAACCGCGTGTTGATGTCGCGGATCATCTTGCGGCACTCCTCGGTGTACTGGTCCACCGCCTGCCGGTTGGTGAGGTCCTTGAACCCGAGCTGGATGTTCTTCTGGCCGCCGCGCTCGTCGCCGAACATCTCGAGGCCGCGCGCGAACCACTTGTTGACGCTCTGCTGCACGAGCTCGAGGTTCGCGAGCGGGTCGCCGCTGGCGGCGCGCTCGGCGAAACGGCGCAGCGGGATCACGCCGGCCGCGAGGTGGAACGCCTCCTCGCGCAGCATGGGCGGCATCGAGTCGGCCATGGGCTTGTACGCGCACACCTTCTGCATGGTGAGCTGGTACTTGCCGACGCGGTCGATGAAGGCCGCGAACGTGATGTTGTCCATGAACGAGTCGTAGTCGAGGTTGAACGCGTCGAGCACGTGGTTGCCGGTCGTCATGGAGAGGATCTCCTCGACCATCTGCTCGCCCGTCACGCCACCGCTCACGTGCGACCAGTCCTTCGACAGCAGCAGGTGTAGCATCTGGTAGCCGTGACGCAACTCCTCGGCCATCACGCGCATGACCCACGCGCGGTCCTGGTCGTCGTGGGCGCGGTCGATGGTGCCGGCGTGCTGCTGGATGCTGCCGAACTCGGTGCTCGCCTGCGCCTTGATGATGGCGAGCAGGTGGCGGGCCTGGTCCTCGGTCAGCTGGTCGGGCTCGAGGCGCTTCTTCTCGCCCTTCTGCTCACCGACCTGGATGACGTCCGAGGTGCCGATCTCCATCTTGGCGCAGAGGCAGAACTTCTCGTCCTTGGGGAAGTACTTCTCCCAGTTGTCGAGCAGCGTCTCGTAGTCCTTGAAGTGGTGCCGACGCCAGTGCTCGACCGCGGAGTGGTACTTCTTCTCGAGGGTGACGTTCTCGACCTTCATGACGTGGGGTGCTCCCGTGGTTCAGAGACGGATCTCGAGGGCCTGCATGGGGGCGGGCGTGAAGCCGATGGCCTTGAGGAAGCCGCCCACACCACCGTCGTTCGTGTCCACCATGGTGCGCACGCTCGTGGCGCCTTCGGCCACGAAGTGGGCGCGGATCGCGTCGAACAGCTTGCGGCCGAGGTCCTGGCCGCGGTGATCGGTGTCGATGCCGAAGCGCTCGATCCAGCCGCTCACGTCATCGAGACCGAACTCGCCGGCGCGCAGGTCGCCCATCATGAATCCCACGACCTTGCCGTCGATCTCGGCCACCTGCGAGGCACCCGGGTCACGGCGCGTGTAGTACATGACCCGCGTCTCCCAGACCTCGGGACGATAGATGCCGGAGATGCGCTCATCGATGCGCGCGATTCCCGTGATGTCGAGCTCGTCCAGCGGCCGGATGCGGACCGCGGTGGTGGCTTCGGCCATGGCAGCCTCCTCATTCCCGGTGGTCGGACACGATAACCCCATGAAATTAGCAGCTTTCGCCTGCGCATGCAGGTCGGGGGCTCCACCCGTGCGGTCGCGCTCGGGCCGGGTCCATGCGGTGCCCCGAACAGGGTGCCACGCGACGAGGAGTTGAACACCTTCCGCGCTTTACACCCGCCCGGGCCGGCCAGCATGATGCCGCGGACCCGGTCCCACGTCCCCCCGGAGCGCGCTTGAACCGACCCGAACCCAGCCTACCGCCCCCGTTCCGCCTGCTGCCGTTGGTGCTGGCGGTCGTGGTGTTGGCGTCGCTGCCGTGGTTGACCGCATGGTACGGCGCGGGCGCAGCCGCCCCCTCGGCGCGCGAGTTGTGGGCCTCGAGCCTGGCCTCGGCGGTCGCGATCGCGTTCGGCGTCTGGGTGATCGTGCTGCTGCGCCGCGAGCGCCGCACCGCGGCGCGCCACCTCGCCGACCTCGAGGCGCTCACACTCACCGACCCGCTCACCGGGCTGGGCAATCGCCGCTCCCTCGAACGCGAACTCGTGCGCTCCATGCTGCGCTCGCGGCGGTTCGCGCACCCGCTCGCCCTGCTCTACATGGACGTGGACGACCTCAAGGTGGTCAACGACCGCTTCGGTCACGCCGCGGGCGACGACACGCTGCGCACCGTGGGCGTCGCGATCCGCGCCTCGTCGCGCGACGGCGCCGACAGCGGCTATCGAGTGGGCGGCGACGAGTTCGTGCTCATCGTGGTCGCCGACCGCGAGGGTGCCGAACGGCTCGCGCGCCGCGTGGTGGACACGTTCCAGTCCGGTGCGGCGCATCCCACGGGCCTGTCGCTCGGGGTCGTCGAGTGGGACGGCACCATGACCGCGGCCGAGTTGCTCAACGAGGCCGACCGGCTCATGTACCGCAACAAGCACATGGCGCGCACGGCCGCGCGCGAGCGCGGGGCGGCGAACCGCTGAGGCGCGGCGTCAGCCGGCGTGCGGCAGGTGCCGGACCGTCGCTTCGAGCGCGGCGGGACCGATCGCGGTGCGGCGGACGCACTGCACCTGCCGCTCCTGCGCCCACGGCCAACTGAAGCGCGCGGCCAGCGACTCGTTGCGGTGGTGCGTGTGCCACTCGCGCGGCGCGCTCTCGCCGACGAGGTCGTCGGCGAAGTCCGGGTCCACCGCCTCGCCCGCCACGAACGCGGCGTCGCGCGGGTCGGGGCCGGCGCGGCGCGGGCGCACCGGCACGTGCAGGCGATGGCGCGCGAGTTGCGCGGCGACCCACCCGGTCAGGCGCGGGCGCAGGTCGGACAGCACGTTGAAGCACTCGTGCGCCCCGCGCGGGTAGTGCACGAACTCGCGCTCGTTGCGCGCGGTGGCGAAGATGCGCTGCGCCTCCTCGTCGGGCGTGATCATGTCGTGGCCACCCCCCACCAGCAGGAGCGGCGCGTGCAGGTCGGGCAGCACGTGCTCGAGCGTGATGCGCGGGATGAACGGCGTCATCTCCTCGACCGACATGCCGTAGAGCGAGGCCAACTCGCCGCGCATCGAGCACAGCGTGACGTTCCAGTACACGTCCACCGAGAACGGCGGGCTCACCGCGGCGACGCAGCGCACGCGCTGGTCGTGCGCCGCCATCTTGATCGCGGCGTAGCCGCCGAGCGACAGGCCGGTGTAGCAGACGCGTTCGGGGTCGAGCGCGGGCTCGGACTCGATGCGGTTCATGATCGCCACGCCGAGCGGGCGCGGTTCGGCGACCGTGCTGAGGCGGTGGAAGGTCTCGCCCAGACCGGGGCCGTCGAGCGTCACGGTGGCGATGCCGCGCTCGAGGAACGCGTCGGCCCACTGGTGCAGCTCCTCCTTCACGCCGTTCGTACCGTTGAGGATCACGGCCACCGGGTGCGGGCCCTCGCCGGCGGGCAGGCGCAGCCAGCCGCGCACGGTGCGCTTGCGGAACTCGAACTCGAACGGACGTGCCGGGTGCTCGAAGTCGGGCGCGGCCGCGCTGTAGGCGCGCAGGCACTGCGCGTGCAGTTGGCGCTTGCGCGCGGCGTCCATGAACACCACGTACTGCGCGAAGTTGTAGGCCGCACTCGCCCACAGGCGATGCCGACCG
This sequence comes from bacterium, assembly GCA_046076045.1. Classification (GTDB taxonomy): domain Bacteria; phylum Eisenbacteria; class RBG-16-71-46; order RBG-16-71-46; family RBG-16-71-46; genus JAIOPA01. Next base: position 9,371 of record JBJTRI010000122.1, on the reverse strand, counting down.
GCCGCGGCGCGATCGCCGCGCACCTCGGCGTCGGCGCCCTCGACCTCGTGGTGCAGCCCGAGGCGCTCCCACTCGTCGGCCCACGACTCGAGGCTGCCGATGCGACCGAGCACGCGCTCCAGGTCGGCGGCGGTGATGCCGTTGTTCGTGAACTGGAGCTTGGCCCATGCGGGCATCTGGCGGGTCAGGCCGAGGCGCAGACTGAGGCGCACGAAGTTCGGGCGCAGCAGCTGCCCACGCAGCATGTGCGGCACCAGAGTCTCGACGCGTCCGCCCTTGACCTGCATCGCGCACCTCGCGCGGGCAGCCCCCGGAACCGTTCCGGGAGGCACGTCCCGTCCCTCCACAGGTGCATGCGATGGGCCGCCCTGATACCTCGCGGCGCACGCGTCCCGGCCGTCCCGGGTGCGAACCCGTGGTCCCTCATGATTATCGGCCTCGGACGGTCCGAGCGGAGGGGGAACGGGCGGACCACGGGCACGAGGTCGCGGGTGCGGCGGCCGAGCGTGCGTCGCGCACGCCGGCGGGGCATCCGACCCGCTGCGGCCGCGGGTCAGTCGGCGGCGACCTGCTCGCGATAGGCGGCCAGCAGGCGAAGCGCGACCCCGCGCTCGGGCAGCGCGCGGCCGTCGAGCGTGCGCACCGGCAGCACCTCCTGCACCGAATTGGTGAGGAACACCTCGCGCGCCGCGTGCACGCCGGCGATCGGCAGGTGCTGCTCGCGCACCGCGAGGCCCGCGGCGCGCGCGCACGCCAGCACCACGGCCCGCGCCACGCCGGGTAGCACGTCGGCGTCCACCGGCGGGGTGGCGAGCGTGCCGTCGGCGAGCACCACGAACAGGTTGCTCGCGGCGCCCTCGAGCGCCTCGCCCGCGGGTGAGACGAGCAGCGCCTCGTCGGCGTGCGCGGACCGTGCCTCCTCGCGCGCGAGGTCCCACGCCAGCCGGCTCGTGGTCTTGTGTCGTCCGAGCCAGCCGGGCGAGAACGGGTGGCGCGAGGTCACGACCACCGCTCCGAGCGGCCCGCCGTCGTCCGGGTGGGTGCGCCGCGTGCCCGCCCACAGCCGGCCTCCGAGCGGTTCGGCCTCGACCCAGGCGCCCGTGCGCACCGGGCGCCCGCCCGCGACGCCGCGCGTCACCGTGAGGCGGACGACGGCGTCGCCGAGCCCGTCGGCGGCGAGCACCTGATCCACCGCCTCGCGCAGCCGCGCGGGGGCGGGCGGCACGGGGAACCCGAGTTCGGCCGCCGACAGTACCAGCCGCTCCATGTGGCGGTCCCACGCGAACGGCCGGCCACCGTAGGTGCGCACCGTCTCGAGGATCGCGCCGCCGTCGCGCGCGCCGCGGTCGAACACGCTCAGCGCGGCCTCGCCGCCACGCACGAGCGTGCCGTTCAACCACACGCTGCGGTCGGGTGGGTGCGTGCCGGGCGGGAGGACGAGGCTCATGCGCGCGAGCCTAGCAGACGCGTGCGGCGCTCCCGAGGCGGCGAGGCTCGTCGAGCCCTCCGCAACGACGGGTCAGTGGTTGGCCGCCGGCGTCCCGGCCACGGGACCTGGACGAGTTGCGAGCGTGGAAGGCGGCCCATGCCAAGCCCCCGACGATCCTCGCCGCACCACACGCCGCACCACACGCCGCACCAAGCGCCGCACCAAGTGCCGCACCACGCGCCGCACCCCACGCAGCGCTCACGCGAGCGTGAGCGGCCCCAGCGCGTGCTCGAGTGCGGCCCGCAGGCCCGCGCCCTTCACGAGCGACTCGTGGTACTCGGCGTCGGGGTCGCTGTCGGCGGTGATGCCGCCGCCGGCGCTCCAAACGATCGCATCGGGCGTCGCGACCGCGGTGCGGATGGCGATGTTCCAGTCCGCGTCGCCGTCCCAGCCCACCCAACCGATCGCGCCCGTGTAGAGGTGGCGGCGCACGGGCTCGAGGTGCTCGAGCAGCTCCATCGCGCGGATCTTGGGGGCACCCGTGATGGACCCGCCCGGGAAGCAGGCGTGCAACAGGTCGAACGCGTCCACGCCCGGGCGCAGCCGGCCCGTGACGGTGCTCGTGAGGTGCCAGACCTGCGGGAACCGTTCGAGTTCGAACAGCGTGGGCACGCGCACGCTGCCGATCTCGCACACGCGGCCGAGGTCGTTGCGCAGCACGTCCACGATCATGACGTTCTCGGCGCGGTCCTTCGCGCTCGCCTCGAGCTCGCGTGCGAGCGCGTGGTCGGCGGTGGGGTCGGCGGCGCGCGGGCGCGTGCCCTTGATGGGACGCGTCTCGACCTCGCGTCCCGTCACGCGCAGGAAGCGCTCGGGGCTCGCCGATAGCACGGCGTGGTCGCCGAGTGCCAGTGTGGCCGCGAACGGCGACGGCGTGTGCGCGCGCAGCGCCTCGTCGAGGGCGCGCACGTGCCGGTGCGCGTCGGCCAGCGGCAGTCGCCAACGCTGCGACAGGTTGGCCTGGAACAGGTCGCCGCGCGCGATCGCCTCGCGCACCTCGCCGACCGCGCGCCGGTAGGCGTCGGCCGCGAACGTGCTGCGCGCCGTGCGCACGGTCGTGTTCGGCGCCGTGGGCGCGGCCGCGACGGGGGACTCGAGCACGCGCCGGAAGCGGTCGAGACGGGCACGCGCATGCGCGGCGCGCGAGTCGTGCGGGGCGGGCATGCCGGTCGAGACGAGCCACGTGCGACCGCTGCGATGGTCGTGCGCTCCGACCACGTCGTAGAGGCCGAGCACGTGGTCGGGCAGGCCGAGGTCGTCGGCCGCGACCGCGGGCAGGCGCTCGAGGCGGCGGCCGTAGTCGTACGCCCAGTAGCCCACCGCGCCGCCCGCGAACGGGATGCCGAGCGCGCGCACCTCGTCGTTCGGGCCCGCGTCGGCCGCGGTGCGGCGGAACGCCGCGATCGCCGCGTGCGCGTCGCCGCCACGCGTGCTCGCGAACGGTTCGGCGCCGAACAGCGTCCAGCGTGCGCGCTCGCCCTGCGCGTCGGGCAGCGACGAGCGCAGCACGAACGCGTCCGCGAGCGACGCCAGGGCGGCGAACGGGTCGCTCGAGAGTCGGACCTCGGCGACGAGGGCGGGGATGGGGCGGGTCGAGACGGACATGCGCGCGAGAGTACGCGAACCGCCGCGTCGCTCGCGTGCCCGAGGTGGCGTACGCACGTGGCGCGCGCGATCCGCTCGGCGCGTCGCGGACCGAGCGCGTGGCGCCCACGGTGCGAGGCGGAGCCGTCGTGCGGGTGTGCGAGCAGGGCCTGCGCCGCTACCCGTGCAGCCCGACCAAACTTCGTTTCCGCAGGGCGAATAGGTATTCCGTAACCTTATGGTACCGAAGTATTTGCCGACCACTTCCGTGACGATTCCCGTGGACTCCGCCGGCCTCGAGTGCCATCATCCTTACATCGCGACGCACCCACTGCCTGGGTCGCGCGCGGGACCCTGCAGACACAACCGAGCTTCCCCGCCCCCCGGTCCGGGACCGCGATCCCGGCCGGCCCCGGCGGCTCCCGTTCCACCCCCGGCCCCGTCCGGGCGGCGCGACGGTCCGCGCGCACCCGCGTCGCGTTCCCGTGGCCGTCCGCGTGGGAGTACCGCGGGATCCGGGGGCGTCGCGTGTCCGTCGTCGGCTTTCTCTCACCGTGCACCCCACGGATCGACGACCCGCGTGGCGCTTCCCGGGCAACTTCCCCCGCTGCAGGGCGGGGGTCCTCCGCCGGGCCCTCCACCCGGCGTGTCCTCTCTCCCCACGCTGCCAAGGACGGCCGAGGTCCTCTCCATGACCCTCGTGCTCTTCGTCCTCACCGCGTCCGTGTTCGCCGTGTTGCTACTCGCCGGCATCCTCGCGGTCGCGTCGCTGCTCGGTGTCCCGCGTTCCCCGCGCGCGCGCGTCCTCACGCCGCTCGAGCGCTTCCACTACGACGACCGGCCGGAGCCCTTGCGTCGCGCCGAGTGACGCGCGCGTAGCCGAGTCGTCCCGCTCGGGTCCGGTCCTCACGGACCGGGCCCGACGCGATGCAGGACCCTTGACGCGCGCGCGCGTGCGGTGACACCTTCGCGCCGTCGCTCTCGCGGGCACGGACGTCCGCGATGTCACGACCCTCGGTGCCGCGCACGCACGATCCGCGCGCCGACCGTGGGCCCCGGCCCTTCCCGTCGTTCGCATGGAGGCGAACCGCTGAGCTCGTACCTGGTCCATGGCGGGACCTTGGTGTGCATGGACGCCGTGCGCACCGTGGTGCGCGCCGACCTGCTGGTCGTGGACCGCCGCATCGCGGCGATCGGCGCCGCCGTGCCCGCCGCGCTGGCCGCGCTGCCCGGCGGTCGTGCCGACGACGCGTTCGATGCGCGCGGCGCGTTCGTGCTGCCGGGGTTCGTGCACGCGCACCTGCACCTGTGCCAGACGCTGTTCCGCGGGCTCGCCGAGCAGAGCGACCTGCTGCGCTGGTTGCGCGAGGGCATCTGGCCGCTCGAGGCCGCGCACACCGAGGACTCGCTGGCCGCGTCGGTGCGGCTCGGGGCGTGCGAGCTCATCCGCGGTGGCGTCACGTGCGTGAACGACATGGGCACCGTGCACCACGCCGACGCGCTCGGCGAGACGCTGGCGGCCAGCGGGCTGCGCGCCGTGTTCGGGCCCGCGCTCATGGACCGCGGCGTCGGTGTTCCGGCGCGCCTGCTCGAGGGCGCCGAGCGCGCGCTCGAACGCGCGCTCGCGGTCGCCGACCGTCACCACGGTGCCGCCGACGGCCGACTGTCGGTGTCGCTCGCGCCGCGCTTCATCCTGTCGTGCAGCGAGGAGCTGTGGCGCGGGGTCACCGAGGCCTCGCGCGCGCGCGGCCTGCTCGTGCACACGCACATGGCCGAGGCCCCCACCGAGGGCGCCGAGGTGAAGGCCGCGGTCGGCATGCACGCCGCACCGTGGTTCGACTCGCACGGGTTCCTGCACGAGCGCTTCGTGGCCGCGCACGGCGTCTGGTTGGACGCCGACGAACTGCGCCGCGTGCGCGCCGCCGATGCCGCCCTGGTGCACTGCCCGGGTTCGAACCTCAAACTCGGTTCGGGGATCGCCGACGTGCGTGCGTGGAAGCGTGCGGGGGTGCGCTGCGGACTCGGCTCCGACGGCGCGCCGTGCAACAACCGGCTCGACACGTTCCACGAACTGGGCCTGGCCGCCGGGCTCGCGCGCGTGGTGCACCGCGAAGACCCGCTCGCGGCCGCCGACGTGCTCGCGCTCGCGACCTGCGACGGCGCCGCCGCGCTCGGGATCGCCGACCGCACCGGCTCGCTCGAGGTCGGCAAGCAGGCCGACCTCGCGGTGGTCGCGCACGACCGTGCGCACCACGGCCCGTTCGCGACGCTCGACCCGTACACCACGATCGTGCACGCGACGCAGGCCGCCGACGTGCGGCTCACCATGGTGGACGGCCGCGCGCTGCAGCGCGACGGCGTGCTGACGATGCTCGACGAGGGGCGCTGCACCGAGGACGCCGCGCGCGAGGCGCGTGCGCTCGCGCAGCGCGCGGGGTTCGCGGGAGCAGCCGCATGAGGCCGCGCGCCGAGCGGAGGACGACGCGATGATCGTGGGACCGTGCACGGTGATCACCGGGGGGCCGGAGCCCAAGGTGTACGAGGATGCGGGCGTGCGCATCGTGGGCTCGCACATCGCGCAGATCGCGGGCGCCGGTGACCTCGCGCGCGCCTACCCCGACGAGACGCTGTGGCCCGCCCGCGATCGCGTGGTGCTGCCGGGGTTCGTGAACACGCACGCCCACCTCGCGCGCCACCTCGCACGCGGGCTCGGCCTGCGCGAGCCCGCCGAGTGGCGCGCCTACGACCGTGCGCTCTCGGCCGAGGACGTGAAGCAGGCGGTGTCGGCCGCGCTCGTCGAGGGGCTGCGCCACGGCGTCACCACGGTGGTGGACTTCCATCGCTCGGGCGCATGCCTCGACCTGTCGTTGTCGGAGGTCATGGGTGCGGCCGACGCGGTCGGGGTGCGCGTCGCGACCTGCTACGGCGCCGCCGAGGAGGACACGCCGCTCGAGCGCCGCGCTGCGATCGACGAGAGCGTGGGGTTCGCGAAGGAGCTCTCGCGCCGTCGGCAGGGCCGCCTGCGCGGCATGCTCGGGGTGCAGGCGCGCACGCTCGGGGGCATCGAGACGCTGCTCGCCGAGGCCATGGAGGCTGCGGGCTCGGACTACGCCGTGCACGTCGACCTGGCGCTCGACCTCACCCCGGCCGAGCGTTGGGGCCGTCCGCACGTGCTGCCGAGCGACGCGCTACCCGCGCTGTGGGCGCACGCCGAGCGTGCGCCGCGCGACCTGCTCGGCGCGGTGCGCGAGCGCGGTGACGCGTTGTCGGCGAGCGGCGTGCACGCGACCGCCGCGCAGCTGCGCGACAGCGAGTTGGCGTGGGGGAGCGACGAGGGCGTCAACGCGCCCCCGGTGCCCGAGGGCGCGTTCGCACCGCGCACCAGCGAGGCGCACTACCGGCGCCTGTTCGTGCACGGCGCGCGCTGGGCCGCCGACCACTTCGGCGAGGAGCTGGGCGTGCTCGCCCCCGGCGCTCCGGCCGACCTCATCATGCTCGACTACCGACCCGCGACCGAGCTGTCGAACCGCACCGTGCTGCACCACCTCTGGACCGGGCTGCTGCGGTCGGGGGTCTCGGGGGTCATGGTGGCGGGCCGCGTCGTGATGGACAACGGCGTGCTCACCACGGTGGACGAGCGCGAGGTCTCGATCCGCGCCCGCGAGTGCGCGGCGCGGCTCTGGCGCCGTCTGGGCTGACGCGCCCCGGGACCGAAGTCGCCCGCTGCCACCGGCCCATGGCCGCACGGGGTGCCGATGTCCGAGCATCCCCACAGGATTGTTGCGCGCCGCCGAGGGCGGCCGCATCGTCGTGGCATGGGACGCGACGACGGACGATGGTTCCGGGACGGCATGCCATGGTGGGCGTGGGTCGCGCTCGCGTTCGCGCGCGTGGCCGCGTTGCTGCCGCTGGTCGTGGTGGGTCTGCTGGCGTGGTGGCTGGCCCAGGGCGGTGTGCACGAACTGCCGGGACTCGCGAAGCGGGCGTGGCACGCCGTGCAGGCGGTGGCCGATTCGACGATCGGGAGGGCACCATGAAGTCGCTCCGGATGTGGCAGGTGGACGCGTTCACGCAGGAGGTGTTCGCGGGCAACCCCGCGGCGGTCGTGCTGCTGGAGAAGCCGCTACCCGACGCCACGCTGCAGGCCATCGCGGCCGAGAACAACGTGAGCGAGACGGCGTTCCTCGTCGCGCAGGGTCACGACTACGGCATCCGCTGGTTCACGCCCACGGTCGAGGTGGACCTGTGCGGGCACGCCACGCTCGCGGCCGGCTACGTGGTGTTCGAGCACCTCGAGCCCACGCGCGGTTCGGTGGTGTTCCACTCGCGCAGCGGTCCGCTCACCGTTCACCACGACCACGCGAGCGAGCGCATCACGCTCGACTTCCCGGCCACGACCTGCGAGCGCGTCGCGCTCGAGGATGCGGTCGCGCAGGCGGTCGGTGTGCGTCCCTCCGAGACGTGGCAGGGTCGGCAGTTGCTCGCGCTGTTCGCCGACGAGCAGCAGGTGCGCTCGCTCAAGCCCGACTTCGCGCGCGTCGCCGCGCTGCCGGGCTTCGGTCTCGTGGCCACCGCGCCGGGCCGCGACTGCGACTTCGTGTCGCGCTACTTCCTGCCGCAGGCGGGCGTCGACGAGGACCCGGTGACCGGCTCGACGCACAGTCTGCTCGTGCCGTGGTGGGCGGCGCGGATCGGCCGCACCTCGCTGACCGCGCGCCAGGTCTCGGCCCGCGGCGGCTGGCTGTGGCTGGAGCACCGTCCGCCGAGAGTGCATATCGCCGGGCATGCGGTGGAGTACATGGCCGCCACGGTCGAGCTTTGACAGGTCCGTGGCACGGGTCCGGGGGCGCGGGGTAGCATCGAGAGGCGTTCCCACGTCCCCGGAGACCCCCGTGACCCCTCGCTCCTCGTCGTTCCCGCGCGCCCTGCGCGTGCTCGTGCCCGCACTGGTGGTGGTGTGCGCGGTCGCCGCCGCGCCCAACAGCGTGCGTCAGCCCCGGCTCGAGGACATCATCGCCCCGCCCGGCAGCACCGCGCCCTACCTGCTGCACGCCGACCTGTGGCAGGACATCGACCGCCGTGTGAAGCTCGACACGCTCGTGTTCGTGCTCGAGAACGGTGCGCGGACCTGTCAGGTGCTCGATCGCGACAGCACGTGGGTGGTGGACTACACGTGGATCTACCCGCACACCGTGTTCCCCGAGCGCTGGTACGACCCGCGCGACCTGCTGCGCACCGGGGACTCGTTGCGCGTCTCCGACGACGTCGACCTGCAGTGCACGTTCGGCACGCTGCGTGTCGCGGTGCGCGCGCGCACACTCGCGCAGGCGACGAGCGAGGCCTACCGGTTGTGGCCGACCGTCATGCCGACCGCGCTCCAGGGCCGGCTCAAGCTGAAGGTCGATCGCGCGAAGAAGGCGCTCGCGGGCATCAAGGACACCGAGCCCGTCTTCCCGCCGCGCTGACGCCCCGGAACGGACGAGGCCGGCCCCTTGCGGGACCGGCCCCTCGTGGCGGCGTACCCCCCCGGGTCATGGCCGCCGAATGCGTCGGGGATCAGGATCCGCGGTCGACCGCGTGCGCGCGGAAGGCCCGTTCGAGCCGGTCCTCGGCGACGTCCCAGTCCACCGAGTCCAACAGCGTGGCGAAGAGGCGTCGTCGGTCGCCACCCGCCTCGTGCGAGCCCGTCGAGTCCACCACCTCGAAGACCAGCACGGGTTCATCGTTCCATGCGGACAACCGCTCGGGTTCGTCACCCAGGACGCAGCGCAGACGCGCGAGGTCATGGTCCCAGACGAGCGCCACCCAGCCGCGTGAGGCCAGGGCGCACGATCCGAGTTCGGCGAGGAAGGCGTCGTAGCCGCCGAAGTCCCGCGCCAGCTGCTCGGCGAGCAGAGGGCGGGGCGCGCGGCTGTCGCCACCCAGCTGCGCCAGCATGAGCGAGTGCGCTTTCGCGCTGGCGAGCAGGGGCTGGAGCGCGGTCTCGATCGACCGCAGCTCGCTGAACACCGGATGCGCGGTCCCACGGTCCGCGGTCGCACGCAGGCGCAGGACCTCGTTGGCTTTTCCCACGACGATCCGGTAGCGGCGCTCGAGCTCGGCGAGCGCGAAGGGCGACAGCGCCATGGGCCGCCGCAGGTTCGGGAACACGCGCGGTTCGATGCGGGTCATCGTCCTCATCGTCGTTCCTCCATCGGCCGTGCGCGCTTCGTGCGCGTCACGGGGGGTCGGGGTCGCGGGGGGGGGGGGAGGAACAAAACCCCGCCCCACAAAAAAAAAACGAAAAAAAGAGGAAAAA